>JAQXHF010000125.1 GCA_029007095.1 Clostridia bacterium
AAAAAAATATAAAAAAATTACAAAAAATTTTATGTTTTTACATATTCATTACGATTACGGCGCAAATAACACAAAGCACACCCATTATAAAGTTAAGATTACCCGAAATATAGTTCTGTCTGCGTTTATGTACTCCGTCAAGGAAAACGGCGCAGGCAATAATAAGTATAAACACGCCGAAGAAAACCGAAGCGTAAAACTCAAAAAACATAGCAATAATAAAAGCGAGGAAAGAAATCATCGACGCTATGGTTACAATAAGCCACGGCAAAGTAATCTTTTCCGAAAAAGATGTCTTAGAAGTTTTTTCGGAATTATTGTTTTTATTCTTATCCATTAAATTCACCTGCATATGAAACACGGCGCTCTGAGCACCGCATAAAATCGACAAAAACATCGCTATATATAAGAATAATATCAAAAAAGTCAGTTTTAGTCAAGTGAAAGACGATAATTTTGTTTTTATACATCATAAACAAAAACCGATTTAAAATTATATGCAATTTTTTAGAATTATTTTCATTTTTTCAATGACTTTTATTAAAATGTATGTTATAATACTAATAAAATAGAATATTTGATATAAATTCAACAAAATTTAATTTTATCAATTTGAGTTAAACAGTGAAAATTATTTATACAAACGCAGTTCATATTATCGAAGGAGAGATTCATTTTTGTTTGAACAAACGATAAATTTCGACCGTATGGAACAAGCGGTGAGCCTTTTCGGCAATTTTGACGAGAATATTAAAATGATTGAAAATAAATATTCGGTCAAAACGGTTTGCCGAGGTTCCGACCTTAAAGTAAGCGGTGAAGCCGAAAATGTCGCGCTTGCCGTCAAAGCCATAAACGGTCTGCTTTCGCTTATAAACAGGGGCGAATCGCTGAACGAGCAAAATGTGCGGTATGTTACCTCACTAATTGACGACGGTGAAGAAGATAAGCTGGAAGGTATGTCCTCCGACTGTATATGCATAACCGCCAAGGGTAAACCGGTAAAGCCCAAAACTCTCGGTCAGGAAAAATATATACAGGCTATTCGCAACAACACTATTGTAATCGGAGTCGGCCCTGCGGGAACAGGTAAAACCTACCTTGCCGTTGCGATGGCGGTCAAAGCCTTTCGCGCAAAGGAAGTAAACAGAATCATTCTAACCCGCCCCGCTGTTGAAGCCGGTGAAAAGTTAGGATTTCTGCCCGGTGATTTGCAACAGAAAGTAGATCCTTATTTAAGGCCGCTGTATGACGCGCTTTTTGATATGCTCGGAGCCGAAAACTTCCAAAAATACCAGGAACGCGGATGTATAGAGGTTGCCCCTCTCGCTTATATGAGAGGTCGAACACTCGACGACAGCTTTATAATTCTCGATGAAGCTCAGAACACCACGACAGAGCAAATGAAAATGTTTCTGACTCGCCTCGGTTTTAATTCAAAGATGGTTGTAACCGGCGACATTACACAGATAGACCTGCCTGACGGTAAAAAATCCGGACTTAAACAAGTCATAAAAATATTAAAGAATGTTGAAGATATACAGACGGTACGCTTTAACGAAAAAGATGTTGTTCGTCACAAACTTGTTCAGGATATAATCAAAGCGTATGAAAAATTCGAGGAGGTTTCTAAGAGAAATGACAAACAAAATCAAGGTTATAATAACAAATGATCAAAAAGAAATTAAGATACCCACGGGAGTCAGAATGTTGGTTCGCCGCTGCTGCAATGCGGTGCTTGTGAATGAAAATTTTACCGATTCGGCCGAAATAAGCGTACGCTTTGTAAATGATGAAATCATACAGGAGCTTAACCGCGACTACCGTAATATCGACCGAAGCACAGATGTCCTTTCTTTCCCCTTGGGTGAAAACGGCGAATACGATATAAACCACGACACAGGAGCAAAAATCCTCGGCGATATCGTTATATCAATGGAACACGCCGTTATGCAGGCAAATCTCTACGGACATTCGCTCCAACGCGAGATCGCATTTCTTACCGTTCATTCCATGCTCCATTTGCTCGGATATGACCACGAGGTCGAGGGAATTGAGCGAGTCCGTATGCGTGAAAAAGAGGAGGCTGTGCTTACTCAGCTCGGTCTTAAAAGAAACGACAGCTATTACACGGAGGATAACTGATGTCAAAAACCGCATTTATAGCAATAGTCGGCTGTCCGAATGTCGGCAAATCTTCGATACTTAACCGCGTTCTCGGTCAAAAAATTGCGATTGTTTCCGACAAGCCGCAGACGACAAGAACAAAAATTATGGGCGTTCTTACAGAGGACGACACTCAGTTGGTATTTACGGACACCCCCGGATTTCACCGTCCAAAAAACAAGCTCGGTGAAAAAATGATGCAGGCAGTAAGCGACAGCGTATCCGGAGTTGACGCTTGCCTTTTCGTTGTTGAACCGGAGGGCGAACTGCGCCCTGCCGAGCTTGAACTTATAGAGAAATTCAAAAAGCAAAAGCTTCCCGTAATACTTGCGATAAACAAGGTGGATACCTTACCCGATAAAGAGCTGCTGATGACGAGAATCGCAAAGTTGGCTTCGCTCTATGACTTTGAAGCCGTTGTTCCCGTTTCCGCCCTCAGAGGTATCAATATAAAAGAGCTTATAGATGAAATGAAAAAGCTTGCTTATGACAGCGTATTTTTCTTCCCTGAGGACACTTTGACCGATCAGCCGGAGAGAGTTATCGCCGCTGAAATCATAAGAGAGAAGCTTCTCAGAAGCCTTGATAAGGAAATTCCGCACGGCGTTGCAGTCAGTATCGAAAAAATGCATGAGCGCGAGGATTCCGATATCGTAGATATAGAAGCAACTATTTATTGCGAAAAAGAAAGCCATAAAGGAATAATCATCGGCAAGGGCGGAGCGATGCTCAAAGCTGTTTCGACCAAAGCAAGAGAAGATATGGAAAAATTCTTCATGTGCCGTATCAATCTGCGCTGCTGGGTAAAGGTCAAGGAAGGATGGCGAAACCGCGAGGGTTTAATTCACAATTTCGGACTTGATTAAACAAGGCAATATTTACCCTGTATTGCCGTAAATATTAACTCAATCCCTGCAAATACTTTTATTTGGAGGGATTTATTATGAATAATAATTACAAAAAAATGGCCGCATGGGACAAATTCGCTTCAAGCGGAAAGGTCTGCGACTATCTGCAATATAAGCATATTTCAACGCAGGAGAGCAAGGATGAAGCTGAACACGGACGGATTGATAATAAGGGAGCATCAGACGGTAGAGGATGACCGTCTTGTAACTCTGCTCACCCGTGATTACGGTGTTATACGAGCGTTTGTAAGAGGCGCAAAAAGAGCAAAAAGCCGATTTCAAAGCTCAACTCAGCTTTTTTCCTACGCAAAATTTTCAATTTACCGCGGCAAGGACGCATACTCTATCGACGAAGCTCAGCCGATAAAGATTTTTTTCGGTTTAAGAAACGATATTCAAAAGCTCTCCCTCGCGCAGTATTTCTGCGAGCTTGCGGGAGAGCTTGCGCCTGTTGAAGCGGAGGCCGACGAGTATCTGCGTTTGATGCTCAATTCTCTTTATATGCTGTCGGACGGTAAAAAAGAACCCGAGCAACTCAAAGCGATAGTTGAACTGCGGCTTCTTTGCCTGTCGGGATATATGCCCGACCTGACCGCCTGCGCCGACTGCGGAAACGATGAAGACAATATGCTTTTCAGTCCCGTTGAGGGCAGAATTTTTTGTCCCGACTGCGCCCACGATCATACGGGAATAATTCTTCCGCCCGGTGTTCTGGCGGCTATGAGACACATTTGCTTTTCGGATGACGGCAAGCTGTTCTCTTTCGCTCTCAGCAAAGAAAGTCTGTTGTTTCTCAGCGATATTACAGAAAGATATCTGCTGATACAAACCGAAAAGAAATACAAAACACTTGATTTTTATAAAGCTATGAAAGGATGAGCGAGATGAACAAACATTTCAAATCGCTTGAATTAGATAAAGTGCTGGAAATGCTTGCCGCGCATACATCATGCGAGGACGCGCGCCGGCTTGCCCTTGAACTGAAACCGGAAACCGATCTGTATTCAGCTCAGGCACTTATGAATCAGACGAGCGCCGCATATATGCTGCTTGCAAGATTCGGCGGCCCTGCTTTCGGCGGACTTGTCAATGTAAACAATGCTCTTTACAGAGCGAACGCAGGAAGCGTCCTGAGTTTGAGAGAGCTTTTGAATGTTGCTTCGGTGCTTCATGTTATACGGTCCATTATAAATTGGAGAAGCACAAACGAGGGCGTTTCTACGGTGCTTGATGTTTATTTCAATGCGCTGACTTCAAACAAATTCCTTGAGGAATCCATCACAAACGCAATATTATCGGAGGAAGAGATAGCTGATAACGCCTCCCCCACCCTTGCGGATATCAGGCGTAAAATCAAAGCGCAGGAATCAAAAGTGCGTGAACAGCTCGGTAAATATACCCGTTCCTCGGATTATTCCAAATATTTGCAGGATAACATTATAACTATGCGAAACGGCAGATATGTCGTGCCTGTCAGAAACGAATACCGAAGCGAAATTCCCGGACTTGTTCATGACACTTCATCGAGCGGCGCTACGGTTTTTGTAGAGCCAATGTCGGTTGTTGAGTCAAACAACAAAATCAAGCTTCTTAAAAACAAGGAGCAGGACGAGATCGACCGAATCATTGCAGAGCTTTCCACAAATGTCGGCAATTTCTCAGAAACAATTAAATCGAGCTATGAATGTGCGGTAGAGCTTAATCTGATTTTTGCAAAAGCTCAGCTTGCTTACTCTATGAAAGCCTGCGCCCCCGAATTGAACGATGAGGGTGTCATTGAGCTTCGCAGGGCAAGGCACCCGTTAATTGACAAAAACAGAGTTGTACCTGTCGATATATCGCTCGGCAAAGATTTCGACACCATAGTTATAACAGGTCCTAACACGGGAGGAAAAACAGTTTCTATCAAGACAATAGGACTGCTCACACTTATGGCAATGTGCGGTCTGATGCTGCCCGTTGCGGACAGAAGCAAAATTTCCGTATTTGCAAAAGTTTTGGCGGATATAGGCGACGAGCAGAGCATAGAGCAGTCACTATCCACCTTTTCTGCTCATATTACAAATATTATCGGTATAATTTCTCAGGCGGACTCAAACAGTCTTGTGCTTATTGACGAGCTTGGAGCCGGAACAGATCCTGTTGAAGGAGCTGCTCTTGCAGTTTCTATACTCGAACAGCTCAGAAATCAGGGTGCAAAAATCGCCGCAACAACGCATTATGCCGAGCTAAAAGCCTATGCTCTGCAAACCTACGGCGTTACAAACGGAAGCTGCGAATTCGATGTTCAATCGCTCAAACCTACATACCGTCTGCTTATAGGAGTACCCGGACGCTCAAACGCCTTTGCGATATCCCAAAGGCTCGGACTTTCCGACGATATAATCGAACACGCTCAGGAGCTTGTTTCAACAGAAAACACTAAATTCGAGGATGTAGTTTCAAAGCTTGAACAAAGCCGTCTGCAAATGGAAATTGAGCGCGAAGAGGCAAGGAAAATAAAAGCCGAAGCCGAAGCCGAAATGGAAAAAGCCAAAAAGCTCAAAGAAGAAATAAAGACCATGCGCGATAAAGAAATGGAAGCGGCAAAAGCGCAGGCCTTGAAAGTTACAGAGAGCGCAAAACGCGAAGCATATCAGCTTTTAAACGACCTTGAAGCTCTAAAAAAACAGCAGGCAAAAGAGAAAAATGCCGCAGAGATGGCGCGCAGAGCAAGATCTCTGATAAAAAAAGATATCGACGCAATAGATTCGGCTGCCGATCCCGTCGTCAATACATTTGAAAATGACGGCAGCTATGTTTTGCCAAGACCTCTGAAAATCGGAGATACGGTTATCATCACAGACATCGGAAACGAAGCAACCGTTGCCGCTCTGAAAGATAAAAAGGGACTTGTCACCGTGCAAATGGGCACTATGAAGACAAGAGTTAAGGAGGAAAACCTGCGCCTTATCGACAAACCGCAGAAAAAATCGTCTCCTCGTAAAACGAACCGTACACAAAACACTCAGAGCAGAATGAATATGTCCGTAAGCACAAGCCTTGACCTTAGAGGAATGACCTGTGACGAAGCTCTGCTTGAACTTGACAGATACTTAGACCACGCTATGCGAATGGGCATTTCCGAATTTACGGTTATACACGGAAAGGGAACGGGCGCTCTCCGCTCTGCCGTCAGGGATTATCTCAAAAAATCGCCCTTTGTCAAGTCGCATCGTCTCGGAACTTTCGGTGAGGGCGAGGACGGCGTCAGCATAGTAACTCTCAAATAAAGGAAGTACATATGGCAAAATTAGAAATGATAACGGCTATGCTGATTTTCGGCACACTCGGAATCGTCGTGTCTGCAATGGAACTGCCGTCCGCGGTTGTCGCCATGTTTCGTGCGGTTATCGGTTCGATATTTCTTGTTTTATTTATGATAATAAAGAAAATCCGCCCTGATAAATCGGCTATAAAATCAAATCTGATAAAGCTCCTGCTTGGCGGAACAGCTCTCGGATTTAACTGGATTTTTCTTTTTGAATCATACCGTTACACAGGCGTTGCGGTCGGAACTCTTTGCTACTATATGGCTCCGATTTTTGTTATTATGCTTTCCCCTCTTATTCTTAAAGAAAAGCTTACATCCGCAAATATACTGTGTTCGGCTGTATCTGTAATCGGAGCTGTACTGATTTCAGGCGTCGGCACGGATTCGGGAGCAAATCTGCGCGGTGTTTTATACGGACTTTCCGCGGCAATGATTTATTGTTTTATAGTCCTGATAAACAAAAAAATAAGCGGTATTTCATCATTCGAAATAACCTTTATTCAGCTTCTCATATCCGCGATAGTAATGATTATATATAATCTTGCCACGCAAAATTTGTCAGAGCTGAAACTCAAAACCAATACCCTCGCGCTTATTATCGTTATCGGTATAATTCATACGGGACTTGCATATCTGCTGTATTTCTCGTCAATTCAAAAAATTTCAGCTCAGTCAACGGCAATTTTCAGCTATATTGATCCCATTACGGCTATCCTGCTGTCAGCGGTAGTTCTTAACGAAAAAATGAGCTTAATTCAGATAATCGGCACTTTTCTTATTCTCGGTTCGGCACTTTCAAATGAATTTTTCAACAAAAGGGTGAAATGCAATGAATGATTTAATTATCGTAGGCTCAGGCGGACTCGGCAGAGAAACCGCGTGGACGACAGAACGGATAAACGAATCAGAGAAAAAATGGAATATTCTCGGATTTATTGACGACGCTCCTGAGAAAAAAGATAAAATAATTGACGGATATACAATACTCGGCAGCTGTGATACAGCTCTCAAATATCCTGACGCATATTTCGTCTGCGCTGTCGGTAAAGCCTATGTGCGAAAAATGATTGTCAACAAATTGAAAAGAATAAATCCCGATATTAAGTTCGCTACAATCATTGATCCCGCCGCGGTAATTTGCACACAGCGTACACATATCGGCAACGGCTCTATAATATGCGCCAACACATACATAACCGTTGATATTACAATCGGTGAACATACATACATCGGCGGTAACTGCACCGTAGGTCACGATGCGAAGTTTTCTGATTTTGTAACACTTTACCCATCGTCGAGCGTGTCCGGCAATGTCAGCCTCGGTGAATGTTGCGAACTCGGAACAGGCGCAAGGATAATTCAGGGAATTTCTGTCGCAAACAATACGATTATAGGCGCGGGAGCTGCGGTTGTGAGAGATTTGCCACCCTACTGCACCGCTGTCGGAGTTCCGGCAAAGCCAATCAAAATGAATTCAGTGAAAATATAAAACTGTAAATACAATTATAAAAAGCTCAAAACGGACTTGCACAAATCGCGTACAAGTCCGTTCATTATTTCTTTTATTTTATTATTCACCGAGATAGGCTTTTTTGACCGACTCGTCATTGATGAGGTCGCTCGCTTTGCCCGAAAGAGTGATATTGCCCGTTTCCAATACATAGGCTCTGTCTGCAATAGAAAGTGCTTTTTTAGCGTTCTGTTCAACAAGAAGAACCGTAGTTCCGGAATCATTTATAGCTTTGATTATATCAAAAATCTCAGAAACCAGCAACGGAGAAAGTCCCATTGAAGGCTCGTCCATAACGACAATGCTCGGATTACTCATAAGCGCTCTGCCCATTGCGAGCATCTGCTGCTCACCGCCCGAAAGAGTACCGGCAACCTGATTTTTACGCTCTTCAAGGCGTGGGAAACGCTCATAAACCATTTTGAGCGATTTGGCGATTCCGTCCCTGTCTTTACGGGTATATGCTCCAAGCTTCAGATTTTCAAGCACGGATAACTGTTGGAAAACTCGGCGTCCCTCAGGAACATGAGCCATACCCATAGAAACTATCTTATGCGCCGGAATTTTTGTAAGCTCCTTGCCGTCAAGCTTAATGCTACCGGCCTTAGGTGTGATAAGTCCTGTTATAGTCTGCAATATTGTTGTTTTGCCTGCTCCGTTAGCGCCGATAAGAGCGATAATCTCACCCTTATTAACATCAAACGAAACACCCTTAATAGCTTTAATTACACCGTAATTAACTTCAAGGTCTTTAATTTCAAGAAATGCCATAGTGAAATATCCTCCTTATTCTCCGAGATAGGCGGTAATAACCTGCGGATTGTTAAGAACATCCGAGGTCTTTCCTTGGCAAAGAACCTGACCGAAGTTAAGCACCGTAAGCTTCTCGCAAATACCCGAAACGAGCTTCATATCATGCTCAATCAAGAGTATTGTCATATCAAACTTGTCACGGACAAAACGGATTGTCTCCATAAGCTCCGCCGTTTCATTCGGATTCATACCGGCGGCAGGCTCATCAAGGAGCAAAAGCTTAGGTTGTGTTGCAAGTGCGCGCGCAATTTCAAGCTTTCTCTGCTTACCGTAAGGCAGATTAGAAGCAAGATAATCGGCTTCACCGTCAAGCTCAAAAACTTTCAAAAGCTCCATAGCTTCCTCATCCATTGCCGCTTCGGTTTTAAAGTATTTGGGAAGTCGGAAAATTCCCGTCATCATACCGTATTTATATTTATTGTGCAAGCCGACCTTAACATTGTCAAGAACCGACATCTGTGAGAACAGTCTGATATTTTGGAAAGTTCTTGCGATGCCCGCCTTGTTAATATCAATCGTCTTTTTACCCGTTATTACCTTGCCGTTAAGGGTTGCTTTTCCCTCAGTCGGACGGTAAACTCCTGTAAGCAGGTTAAATACAGTAGTTTTGCCGGCTCCGTTAGGGCCGATAAGTCCGTAAAGCTCGCCTTTTTCGATTTTGATATTGAAATTATCGACTGCTTTAAGTCCGCCGAAAGTGATACCGAGATTTTCTGCTTCAAGAACTGCCATAATCACTGTACCCCCTTAGCTTTGGATTTTTTTGACCTAAATTTATCTTCAATAAAGCGCTTAGGCGAATGTGCCTCCCAGAACTTAACCATTTTCGGTGACGAAGTAAGGAGCATCATTACGATAAGAACTATTGCGTAAATCAACATTCTGTAATCCTGAAGCTCTCTGAGTTTTTCCGGTATGATTGTCAGTACGCACGCTGCAATCATCGAACCTCTGATGCTTCCGATACCGCCGAGAACAACAAATACAAGTATCATAATAGACATATTGTAACCGAAGTTCTTTGATGTTGCGGCAAGTATGCTGAGATTATGCGAATAAAGAACGCCTGCGATTCCGGCAAAGAAAGCTGAAATCGTGAATGCCATAAGTTTGTATTTTGTAACATTTATACCTACGGATTCGGCAGCTATTCTGTTATCTCTGAGCGACATAACAGCGCGGCCTGCTCTCGAATTGATAAAATTCAGAACAACAATCAGGGTTATCGCAAGAAGAACTATACCTACGATGAAGTTTGAATCATTCGGAGTTCCGCTTATACCGAGAGGTCCGTTTATGAGCAAAGTTCCGTCAGGCTCCATATCAAGAGACGAGGCACTCTCAAATGTCATATGAACGCCGTGGCTGTCATATCCGACATAAATCGAACCTAAAACATTCTTGATAATTTCTCCGAAAGCAAGAGTAACGATTGCAAGATAGTCACCCTTCAATCTGAGAATCGGGATACCGATAAGTATTCCGAAAACCGCAGCAAACAGTCCGCCGATAAGGATTGCAATCGGGAAACGAATCCAGACATTGGTAATAGTGTTCTGCGTTACGACCGAGAAAATCGAACTGGCATAAGCGCCGATACACATAAATCCGGCATGTCCGAGAGAAAGCTCACCGAGGATACCAACCGTCAGATTGAGCGAAACCGCAAGTATTGAATACATACACAGCGGAACAAGCAAACCTGAAAGCAAGCTCGAAATATTGCCTGTACCCTGCATAATTTCAATCAGCAAAAACACTGCAAGTACAAGGGCATAGGTTATCGTATTATTTTTTGTGTTCTTTTTGAGTTTAAGTCTTTTTTCTGCCATTACAAAACTTCCTCGTAAATAAAGTCAGTAGTTTTTACTGTCCCTCTGCAAGGACGGTGTTAATAATCAATTAAAACAAGCTGACGCTTAATCAAACATTTTTCTGATTAAACCTTATCAATATACTTCTTGCCGAGAATTCCGGTCGGTTTAACGATAAGCACAATGATAAGCACCGCAAAAACTATGGCGTCGGCAAGCTGTGAAGAAATATATGTTCTGCTGAGAATTTCGATAACGCCGATTGCCAAGCCGCCTATCATAGCACCGGGTATAGAACCGATACCGCCGAGAACCGCAGCAACGAAAGCCTTGATACCGGGCATAGCGCCTGTTGTCGGAGAAAGCGTAGGATAAGTCGAGCAAAGCAGAACGCCTGCAACAGCAGCCAAAGCCGAACCGATTGCGAATGTCAGGGCGATTGTAGCATTTACATTGACGCCCATTAGTTTTGCAGCGTCCTGATCCTCAGAAACCGCAAGCATAGCGCGTCCGGGTTTAGTCTTGTTAACAAAAAGCGTCAAACCGATCATTATAATTATAGAAACAACTATTGTTATAATAGTTTCGTCGGTAATAACGATCTGACCTCCTGCAAGCTTAATGGACGGGAAATTGAAAATAGAGCTGAAACTCTTAACCTGAGAGCCGAAGATAAGCAAAGCAAGGTTTTGAAAAAGATAGCTGACGCCGATTGCCGTAATAAGAACTGCCAGAGGCGTAGCTCCTCTGAGCGGACGGTATGCGAATCTCTCGATAAGCAAACCGAGAACAGTACAGGCAGCCATAGCCACTACCAGAGAAAGATAAGGATTGAGTCCCGCCTTTGTTGTGAGCAAAAATACAACATACGAGCCAACCATTATAACATCACCGTGAGCAAAGTTCAACATCTTTGCAATGCCGTAAACCATGGTGTATCCGAGGGCGATAACCGCATAGATACTTCCAAGGCTTAATCCGTTAATTAAATTAGATATAAGAACCAATTACAGCACTCCAAACTACTATATAATAACTTTGACATTATATCACAGAAAAGCAAATAATGCAACAAAAAAATAAACAAAAGCCAAAATAAGATTTAAAAATTAACAGTATATTCTACATAAAGAATAAGGGGAACCGACGCAAATCACCGTCGATTCCCCGAAAAATTTATTCAGTTTAATCCGGAATAAATCAGTCCATAGCTACATATGCGCCGCTAACAATCTTAACAGCCTTGGGAGCCTTGTTAACTTCACCGGTAGCCTTCCACTGCATCTGCAAGCCTGTAACACCGTCAACCTGAATCTGAGTCATAGCGCTCTTCATAGCGTTGCAGATATCAGAAACTGACATATCGGGTGTAACATTTGCTTTCTCGGCAGCAGCCTTAATAACATAGATCATATCGTATGCGTCAGCTGCAAACTGATTGAGGTTAGCCTTGTCATAACCGGCTTCATTGTAAGCCTTAACGAAGTTCTGAGTCTTCTCGTCCTTTGCGTCAGCTGCAAACGGAGTAAGAAGCATTGTGCCTTCTGCAAGCTTAGCGTCGAAGTTCTCGATAGAAAGGATACCGTCAAGACCGTCGCATCCGAAGAATGTTGTCTTGAAGCCCATTGTATCAGCCTGCTTCAAGATAGAAGCTGCAACTGCTGCATAAATCGGAAGGAATACAAGCTCTGCACCGCTATTCTTAGCAGCATTGAGCTGTGAAGAGAAGTCTGTTGTGTCAGCTGTGAAAGCCTCGGCAGCTACAATTTCAAGTCCCTTTACAGCAGCCTCTGACTTAAAGGTGTTGTAAATACCGGTTGAATAAGCGTCTGCACTGTTGTAAATAACAGCAACTTTCTTAGCGATATTGTTATCTGCAATGTAATCCGCAGAAGCGATACCCTGGTTAGGATCAGTGAAGCAAACTTGGAAAACATTGTCGTTCTTGATTACATCTGCGCCTGATGCAGACGGAGTAAGCTGGAACATATTGTCAGCCTTTGTCTTGTCAACAACTGCAAGGCAAGCGCCTGTTGTAACTGTACCTGCAAGGATCTGCATACCCCAGTCTTTAAGGTCGTTGTAAGCATTAACCGACTTCTCGGCGTCAGCCTCGTCGTCGCCCATTCTGAACTCAACCTGCTTGCCGTTTATACCGCCGTTAGCGTTGATTTCCTTAACTGCAAGCTCTGCGCCGTACTGAACAGCCTTACCGTAAACAGCGTTGTCACCGGTAAGAGGTCCGATAGAGCCGATCTTAAATGTGTCCGAAGCTGTTGAATCGCCGCCGTCCTTCTTGCTGCCGCAAGCGGAGAAGCAAACAACTACCATGCAAAGAGCAAGTACAACAGCGAGAACTTTTGTGAATGTCTTTTTCATAAGTAATCATCCTCCTAAACCTCGTGTACGGATTTATTCCGAAACACTCAATTTCTTTAATATTGGTATGTATTATACTCTCAGAACAAAAATTTGTCAATAAAATAGAATATTCAAAAACTACCGAATTTTGAATAATAATTCGTTTTTTATTTGTGCAATATGGAACAATATTCATTATTTTATTGATTTAAAGCGTTGCTCCTTAAAAAATTACCTCAATTTCGTGTTTTCCCGGCTCCGTGAATATTTTAAGTTCCGTACCCTCAACCTCAATATCCGTATCTTTCGAGTCAACCGTCAACTTTTTCGGTGTGAACGGCGTACAGATTATGCTTTCTCCCGGCTCGTCCTGCTCAAAACTGAGTTTAAATTTCTTTGCCTCCTCGTCATAGCAATAGCTGTCTATGACGCCTTTTATCGCTTTCGGATACGGTCTTATAAAGACTTTCATCAGCGGAGACTCAAAGAATTCCGGGATATAGCACCAATATGTATTGCTCCATTTATTCGAGTCAAAAAGTTTCAGCAAAAACGATATATGCGGAAGCCACTCGTCGCCGTCGCCGCCGAAGCCGCCCCATTCGCCTACCGTAACCGGAATACCGAGCCTGTCCTGACTCTTTTTATGCTCGGCAAAAATTCCGTCTACTCTGTCGCTGCTCGCGTACTTATACATCGGAGTATCGACCGTGAAATCATATGCGTGAGGCGCAAAAGCCTGATTTTGGTCAATCTTGCCGTCAACCTCAATCGGGCCGGCTGAATACGGAATACCGAGATTGGAATAATAGCAATTTTCAAGGAAAATTATTCCGTCACCGCCTGCTTTTCGTATAGCCGTAGCAATTTTATTGACAAACGGAGTGTAGGTATTTATATCGAATTTTTTGATAAGCTCATCGCAGCGCGAGGTCACCTTTCTAAGCACGGAATAGCTTATCTGACCGAGAACCTTAGGCACTCTCTCCTTTGAAAAAGCGTCCTTAATAAGCTTACCTTTTTTGATTTCCTTATCAAAAAGTATAGTTTTTACCGCTCCCTTTACAATATTTCTGAAACATTTGCCGCCGTCTGTGCCGGGGAACGGTTCGTTCATAATATCATATCCGATAACTGCCGGCTTTGAGCCGATTTTTTCTATAACATGAGTCCAACAGTCCGAATAATAGTCCTGTAAGCCTTTCGACTGATACTTTGTATTTTTCCAGAAATTATCAAACGCTCTGTGACAGGCCTTTCCCCAAAAATAGCCCTCAGCCCAAACGAATTTCATTTTTTTGACCTTGTAACCGTCGGTAAGCATCGCCCATTGCGGCGCGCCGTCGCCGTAAGTTCCCTCGGCAGGGCCGTACAAATCCTGATGCATATCGAGGAAAACATGAATGTTGTACTTTTCACATAAGTCGAGTATTTCCGCAACGCTGTCAAGGTACTCGTCGTTATACACGCCGGGCTGCGGTTCCAGCTTTGCCCATGTGAAACCGAGTCTCATAAGACTTATGCCGATTTTGGCAAAATGACTTATTATATCCTCGTCTATATCCATATAGTTCTGCTTTCCGGGAGTGTAAAAGCTCTTATCGACAACATTAACGCCGTTAAAGATTCTTTCTCTTCCGTCCTGGTCAACAAACCGTTTTTCAAAGGTGCTGATTTTATCCATATCCATTACCGTACCTTTCTTTTTGATTTTACATATTATACCATCTGATTACTACGAATGCAACTTGACAAATTTATCGCTAAATGATATAATTATTTGCAATTAGGCAGATTGTCCGAAGACTTTTCCTTTTTGCAGAAAAGTCTTCGGATTTTTTATGGAGGTAAAAGCATTATGAAAACCGATGTTGTTATCGTCGGAGCAGGCCCTGCCGGAATTTTCACCGCCATAGAGATGCTCCGTAAGGGTACAAAGAAAAAAATCGTAATCGTTGAAAAAGGTCAGTCCGTTGAAAAAAGGCGCTGTCCCAAAGAAAAGACGCACAAATGCGTTGGATGTAAGCCGTACTGCCATATAACCACAGGCTTCTCCGGTGCAGGCGCATTTTCCGACGGCAAGCTGTCGCTGAGCTATGAGGTTGGCGGAGATTTACCCACCCTTATAGGAGCCGATCTTGCACAGGAAACGATAAATTATACCGATAAAATTTATCTTGAATTCGGAGCCGATACCAAGGTCGAGGGAATAGGAAATACAGAAGAGGTCAGAAAAATCCGTACAAGGGCAATTCAGGCAGGATTGAAGCTTGTTGACTGTCCTATCCGCCATCTCGGCACGGAAAAAGCTCACGATATTTATCTTTCGATTGAAAAGTATCTTATCGAAAACGGTGTTGAAATTCTTTTCGGCTACGAGTGTTCTAACATTATGCTCGACGGCAAGAAATGTAACGGTGTTTTTATTTCAAATATAAAAGGCGAAGAGAAAGAAATTTACGCAAAAGAAACTATCATTGCAACAGGCCGCCGCGGCGCAGATTGGCTTGAAAAGATATGCGGCGAGCATGACATTGCCCATCTTCCCGGAACCGTTGATATCGGAGTCCGTGTCGAGGTAAGAAACGAAGTCATTGAAAAGGTAAACGATGTTCTCTATGAATCAAAGCTTATCGGATATCCCCGTCCGTTTAAAAACAAGGTCAGAACCTTCTGTCAAAATCCCGGCGGATTTGTAAGCCAGGAAAACTATGACAATGACCTCGCTGTTGTCAACGGACATTCATATAAAGAGAAAAAGTCTTCCAACACAAACCTTGCAATACTTTGTTCTCACAACTTTTCGTATCCGTTCAATCAACCGATCGCCTACGCGCAAAAGGTTGGCGAGCTGACAAATATGCTCGGAACGGGACATATCCTCGTTCAGCGATTCGGTGATATTCTCGACGGTAAGCGCACTTGGTAAAAGGAGCTTAGCCAGTCAAACCTGAAACCGACTCTTCCCGACGCGGTTGCGGGTGACATCACAGCCGCAATGCCGTACAGAGCTATGACTAATATCATCAACTTCATTCAGGCTGTCGATCATGTTGCCCCCGGCTTCGCATCGTATGAAACGCTGCTCTATTCGCCTGAGTTGAAATTTTACAGCAACAGAGTCAAGATGGACGAGCATTTCAATACAAACATCGAGGGACTTCACTGCCTGGGTGATTCAAGCGGTTGGACAAGAGGACTTATGATGGCTTCCGTTATGGGAGTTCTCATGGGTAGAGAAATATACTGATCAAATAAAACCAAAAGCTGTCGCAGAGGAACAATCCAAAACGACAGCTTGTTTTTATATTTCCATATACAGTTAACATTACTTTTGATTTGATTTAGCGGTATTCAAAGATGCAATAAGTAGCTTTTTCAGTTCAATGCAGTCCGAAATAATAGAATCAAACATTTTTTCTTCAACATACTCCGACTTAAATAAAAGTCTCAGCCAATATTCAGTTTCAGCGGTCTCTTTAAGAGAAATATGTAACTTTGAAATAAAATCTGCTTTACTGTTACCGTATTGCGCTTCATTTATATTTGCGCCGATACTTGTTCCGCTACGAATAAGCTGTTTTGAGATAATATGCTCTTTTTTAGTTTCTTCAAGATATTTACAAAGTTTAATAATCCTTGCAGCAAAATCTATGGATTTATCAATTAAAATGTTTTCTTTCAAGGTTATCACCGATAATATTTTATCACACTATTGCATACAAATCAATTATTCATTTTTAAGTCTTAAATATTCATTATTCATTTAGAAAATCCTATCACTTTTTAATGAATACTTAATAATGAATATCGAAAAACTAATAATACAAAGCGAAAATCCTACCACTTGCGTGATAGGATTTTCGCTTTGGGAGTATGTCTTATTTTAGAACCGCGGCTATACTTGAATTGTACCGGCGTATGTCTCTAACATACCATTAATTTCTTCTTCATTTTCAAAAAATATATCATCGCACAGTTCTATTGTCTCTGCCGCTTTTTCATCGTCCTCGTTTTCTTCTAAAGCCAAATACGCTTTATATGCCCTTTGTAGATTAGCAACAAGTTCGGCAGTTAAAATATTACGCAACACCGACATTTCCTTGTTTAAGTCGCCGGTATTTTCAACATTAAAAAAATACTGTCCGTGACCGCCATTGTTAATTTCACTTTGGTAAGTCATTAATTCTGCATAGGGTGAATCTGCTTTTTCTTGTTCCCACAGTTCCCACATCTTATTCCATTGAAGCTGCTCGTCTGTTAATTCAAGCTGCTTTTTCTTAAATAAATCAAACAATCCCATAATTACCACCTTTATCTAAAATATTTGATAGAATTCGGTACTATGCTTTTTCTTTCAATGTTTTACAACTTGCAATCAACATTCGTCTAATACGACCGCAAAGATTTCTATTCTTTTTAAATATATCTTCATCAATAGCTTTTGTATTCAATAAAAGTTGTAACCAACCCTCAGTTTCACTACATTCTTTTAATGCAATTTCAAACTTAGAAAGCATATCTGCCCTGCTTTGTCCGTAATTTGCTTCACGAATATTTGCAAATACACTACTTGAACTTTTACGGATTTGAAACAATGTATTTGATGGTGCTTTAATATTTTGGCAAAGCAATTCAATATCAGTTGCAAGTTGCTCCGAATATATAAGTAAATAATTCTTGGACATATAATCACATCCTTTTAAGTGATTATA
>JAQXHF010000126.1 GCA_029007095.1 Clostridia bacterium
CGACTCGTAATAGCTGCGCTTAAATATATCTATATGTTCCTGCTTACCGGAACATTCAATACAATCTATAAAGAAATGATTTGTTATAGCCGTTGCGTCATAACCGACATTTTTAAACCGTTCTATAACTTCCTCCGGTTGAAGATCCGCACAGCCGCTTGCAGGTCTTGTATGAGCGTGAAGCTCAATTTTGTAAGGATATTCCTCCTTTATCTGTTGAGCAGAAAACCTTGACATAAATAACATCACCTATCCTTAATAATTTCCTCAATTTATTGATTATCACACATTAAATTATGAACCATATCGCCTATCTCAGATGTTTTTAGCTCTGCAATACCTTCATAATTTATCAGCTTTTTAATATCCAACACTACCTCGGTAGAGCGTTTGAAAAGATTTTTATTTATATCCGGCGTATTCTTAATAGTCGTAACCAGTATCGGTACTTTGGCCTTTTTTGCAATTTTGAAAGCGCCGTTTCTGAACGGCAGCAACCCGTCGGTTTCGTGATTTACTTTGCCCTCAGGGTAAATTCCCATAGGGCAAACTCCGTCAATAATATTCTGCGCCGCGGCATTTATCGCTTTCACAGCCTCACGGTTGTCCTCTCTGTTAAGCGGAATACAGCCTGCCCTATGCATATATCTGCCGGCGGCAAAAATGTCAAGCGCCTCTTTTTTTGCAACAAAGGCAAGATTCGACTTCTTAAACACAAGCATTGTTATCATAGGATCATATGACGAAATATGATTGCACACAAGCAGGAATTTTTCGTCTTTCGGTATAAGCTCTTTACCCGTCACGGTAAATTTTGTCCTGATAAGAGAAAAATACAATTCCATCGTCAATATAAGGAATCGACGGTGAGCATTATTTACGCAGGTAACGCGCTTTTTGGTATCTGCAAAGACTGAAAAAATTATAAAAGCCGACAAATGAACTGCAAGACATATGATAAGCAGTAACGGATATGCTGCAAGCGGTTTCCATATATCGGCAAAGCCTGAAATATCAAAGCAGTACAGGCCGAGAACTATATCCGCCGCCGCGCTCAATATCAAATAGAATATTAACATCCGTTACCACCTTAGTTTTTAATCAAACGAACCCGTATAAAGCTGATAATATCTTCCCTTTTCTTCCATCAGCTTATCGTGATTGCCTCTCTCTATAATTCTTCCGTGTTCAAGCACCATTATTACATCAGAATTATGAATTGTAGAAAGTCGATGCGCTATTACAAATACGGTTCTGCCCTTCATCAAGGCGTCCATACCGCTCTGAACAATAGCTTCGGTGCGCGTGTCTATCGAGGAGGTTGCTTCGTCAAGAATCATTACCGGAGGATCGGCAACCGCCGCTCTTGCAATAGCTATAAGCTGTCGCTGACCTTGCGATAGATTTGCTCCGTTTGATGTAAGCATTGTATCGTAGCCATCGGGAAGTATTGATATGAATTCATCTGCGTTTGCAAGCTTAGCCGCTTTGACGCACTCCTCATCGGTTGCGTCAAGCTTACCGTATCTTATGTTGTCCATAACAGTTCCGGTAAAAAGGTTTGTATCCTGCAAAACTATGCCGAGCGAACGGCGCAAATCATCTTTTTTAATTTTATTGATATTGATACCGTCATATCGTATCTTGCCGTCTTCAACATCATAAAATCTGTTAATAAGATTGGTTATTGTAGTTTTTCCTGCGCCGGTAGCACCGACAAAGGCAACTTTCTGTCCCGGCTCGGCAAAGAGAGTAACATCGTGCAGGACGGTTTTGCCCTTTTCGTATCCGAAAGTCATATTTTCCATTCGGACATCGCCCATAAGCTTTGTATAGGTTATGCTTCCGTCGCTGTGCGGAACTTTCCAAGCCCATTCGCCTGTTCTCTCTTTACATTCCGTAATCTTGCCGTTCTCCTCTTTTGCATTGACAAGAGTTACATATCCCTCGTCCTTTTCGGGTTCTCCGTCTATGAAATCAAACACACGCTTTGAACCGGCAAGAGCCATTACAATAGAATTCATATGCTGTGAAACCTGGCTTATGTTCTGCGTAAAGGTTCTCGTCATATTGATAAACGGTATTACAACGGCAAGGTTAAGCGGACTGCCTGAAAGAGAAATGTTTTTAACATTGCCCGAAAGTATCATAACGCCGCCGATAAACGCGATTGCAACATAAAGGATATTACCGATATTGCCCATAATCGGCATCATAATATTGGCGAAGCTGTTGGCTTTTGACGATTCATCAAACAGTTGATTGTTTATCTTATCAAAATCCTTGCAGTTTTCCTCCTCATGATTGAATACCTTTACAACCTTTTGTCCGCTTATCATTTCCTCGATATATCCCTCGGTTTTTCCGATAGCTTTCTGCTGTCTTAAAAAGTATTTCGAGGATTGGCCGCCTATTTTTTTGACTACGACCATCATAAGTATAACCGCAGCAAATACTATCATTGTCATCCATACGCTGAGATAGAGCATATATATGACAAGCACGGTTATAGTAAGGGCAGATGTAAACATAGCCGGTAAGCTCTGCGAGATAAGCTGACGCATCGTATCAATATCATTGGTATAATGCGACATAATATCGCCGTGCGAATGAGTATCAAAATATCTTATCGGCAGTTTCTCCATAAGAGAAAACATACGCTTACGCATTTTGTTAAGGAAACCTTGCGTTAAGCCTGCCATAATCTGAGTATGAATAACAGACGCTATAATTCCTACTACGGTGACGCCTATCATCATCAATATGGTATTGACAAAGCTTCCGGAAACTGCGTCCCAGCCCTTTTTCATTCCGTCTGTAATGATAATTATAAATTTATTAAGGAAAAGTGATGAGCTTGTAGAACCTATGGTTGAAAGCACTATACATATAGCCACTATTACAAGCTGTCCGCCGTAATCCTTAAACAGCATTTTCATCAGTCGGGAAAAAACACCCTTCTGTATCTCCGGTTTGGCTCCCATCATGCCCGGTCCGCGTCCCGGTCCGTGAGGGCCGCCCATAGGCTTATTCATCAAAATCACCCGCCTTTGTCTGTGATTCAAATACCTCGCGGTATATTTCATTGCTCTCAATCAGTTCGTCATGAGTGCCGACTCCGTCAATCATTCCGTTGTTTATGACAACAATCTTATCTGCATCCTGAATTGAGGCTACACGCTGTGCAATTATAATTTTTGTTGTATTCGGAATTTCCTCCCTCATAGCTTTTCTTATAAGTGCGTCGGTCTTGGTATCGACAGCACTTGTAGAATCGTCAAGTATAAGAATCTTAGGCTTTTTAAGCAATGCCCTCGCTATACACAATCTCTGTTTCTGACCGCCGGAAACATTCACGCCGCCGCGCTCGATAAAGGTATCGTATTCGTTCGGCATTTCCCTGATAAAATCGTCCGCCTGAGCAAGCTTACAGGCTCTTACGATTTCCTCATCGGTTGCTTCTTTATCTCCCCAACGGAGATTTTCTTTAACCGTTCCTGAGAAAAGCACATTTTTTTGAAGAACAACAGAAACGCTGTCTCTCAGGGTTTTAAGGTCGTAATCGCGCACATCCGTTCCACCAACTTTAACGCTTCCCGAATTAACATCGTACAAACGGCAGATAAGCTGGATAAGCGAAGACTTACTGCTGCCGGTCGCGCCCATTATGCCGACGGTTTCACCGGATTTTATATGAAGATTTATATTTTTAAGCGTATGATTTTTCGCTTCGGGCGAATATGAAAACTCAACATTATCAAAGTCAACCGATCCGTCCTTAACATCGTAAACCGGATTTTCGGGATCGGTAATGGTCGGCTTCTCATTAAGAACCTCTACTATTCTCGTTGCCGCCGGAGCTGACATTGAAAGCATTACAAAGTTCATAGTGAGCATCATCATACTCATCATTATCTGCATACCGTAGGTCAAAAGCGTCGATAAATCACCGACATTAAGGTCTGCACCCGATGAGGTTATTATTACCTTTGAGCATATATATATTATAAGAACCATTACAATATATATTGCCGTCATCATAAGAGGATTTCCAAAAGCCATTATTTTTTCGGCTTTTGTAAAATCATAGCATACCTCGTCTGACGCTTTGTTGAATTTCTCGTTCTCGTAATCCTCTCTGACATATGATTTCACGGCTCTGATTCCCTGAACATTTTCCTGAACCGAATTATTCAGATTATCATACTTCTTGAATATCCGTCTGAAAAACGGCATAACAAGCTTAAATACCATTATCAGCGCAAAAGTCAGAAACGGTATCATAACAAGAAAAGTAAGCGTAATAGACGGCTTGATAAGTATAGTCATAATGACAGAAGTTATAAGCATAAGCGGACTTCTCAGCGCAACCCTTATGACCGTCATAAACGCGTTCTGAACATGAGTTATGTCGGTAGTAAGACGGGTAACAAGGCTTGAACTTGAAAACTTATCTATGTTTGCAAAGGAATAATCCTGCACGGCATAAAACATATCATGCCTGATATTCTTTGCAAATCCTGCGGAAGCCACGGCAGAAAAATGTCCTGACAAGGCTCCGAAAAGCAAAGCAAAAACCGCAAGGACAATCAAAATAAATCCGTATTTTGTGATAACGGAAATGTCGCTTGAGGCTTCTATTGCATTTATTAAATCTTTTGTAAAAAAAGGTATAATACACTCGACTGCAACTTCGAGCGAAATAAAAATCGGGCTTAATATAGTTTGTGTTTTGTATTCTCTGACACAGCCTAAAAGCCTTTTTATTGTATTCATCCGCGTTCCTCCTTTTAATAGAATATTATGTAATATTTTAGACCGATTTGTAAAAAATTTCAAGCTGCAAAAGTAAACAATTTATGAATTGTTTATTTCAGGTTTCTGAGTCCTTTCGGATAATGATTTTTTGCCGCAGAATTGACTGCCTTAACTCCGCCGAGCGTACAACCGTTGTAAAGGACTGCCGCCCATCCGTTTTCGCAGTCACATTCAACCGTTTCACCTCTCAGGTATTTTTCGGTCTGTGCTTCGCTTAGTTCTATTTGTCTTTTAAAATTCTTACCGAGAGCCGTAAAAAGCTGATGGTGCGGCTGAATATAATGCTTCCTTACCTCGCCAACGGTCACTCCGCAGGAAAAAGCAATTCCGCGAGGAACAGTAAAATCAAACGGAAAATATACTATATTGTTTTTGTATTTCTTCATTCCGCCCGACTCATAATTTTCAAGCGTACCGTCAAGGAATTCCTTTACTGTTTTAAACTCGCTTTTAGGTATTTCAACAAGCGCTTCCTCTCTCGGCTTTGAATAGTTATCCCCGACGCTTTTCCTGTGAAGCAGAGCCATAAACTGCCCTTCCCCACTCGAAATATGCGGGTAAAAACGGCGACATTCATTTATATTTTTGCATTTACAGCCATCAAAGCAAATGCCGTCGGCTGTTGCGGCTTTAACCCTTTCGGTAACAGGGAAAAGCTCAAAATCGCTGTTTTCCGAGAGAAAAGAATCGACAACCTTTTCATTTTCTTCAACGGAAAAGGTGCAGGTTGAATATATCATATAACCTCCGTATTTAACAACGGAGCGTATGTTTGAAAGTATTTCCTTTTGCCTTTCTGCACAGCGCGTTACATTCTCTTCGCTCCATTCGCTGACTGCCGTTTCGTCCTTTCTGAACATTCCCTCGCCCGAACACGGAGCGTCAACAACAACAAGGTCAAATTCATTGCCGAAAAGAGACGAGAGCTTGGCGGAATCCGCACAGGCGGTTATAACATTATTAAGTCCCATTCGTTCAACATTGCCCGTAAGTATCTTACAGCGCGACGGTATGATTTCATTGGAAACAATAACGCCGTCCTTAACCTTGCAGGCAAGCTGAGTGGTTTTGCCTCCCGGTGCGGCGCAAAGGTCGAGAACCGTCCAATCGGATTTGATATCAAGACACTCCGCAACCGCCATTGCCGCCGGCTCCTGAACATAAATCATACCGGCGTGGTGGTACGGCGTATTGCCCACCGAGTCGCAGTCAAAATAAAAACCGTTATCGGAATAAGGTATCTGACTGACGGGAAACGGACAAAGTTTCAAAAAATCCTCGACAGAAATTTTACGCGTATTAACGCGAAATGCTCTCACAGGCTTTTCGCTGTAAGAGCTTTTGAAGGCTTCGTAATCACCTTTAAGTATTTCTTTCATACGGTTTTCAAATTTTTCGGGAAGCATATAATTACCTACTCAATATTAGTTTCAACAGCAAACATACACACGGACAGCGCGGCGATTCCCGCGGTTTCGGTTCTAAGAATTCGCTTGCCGAGAGACACTATCTCGCCGCCCGCCACCTTTGCTTTTTCAATTTCGCTCTCCTCGTATCCTCCCTCAGGGCCGATAAATATACCGACGCTCATTCCGGGCTGAATACAGTCAAGCTTTTCTTTAAATTTCTTAACGCTGTCCGCACATTCATACGGAACAAAAAACATATCAAGTTTCCGAGCTTCTTCAAGCGCGTCGGAAAGGCTCATAACAGCTCCGACCTCAGGTATTATTCCCCTACCGGACTGTTTAGCCGCACTCTCGGCTATCGTCTGCCACCTTGCCGCTTTGGCGGCTTTCTTTTTGCCGTCAAGCTTAACAACGCACCTCGCCATCTCAACAGGAACAATTCTGTATGCGCCGAGTTCAACCGCTTTTTGTATAATAAGCTCCATTTTGTCGGACTTTGGCAAGCCTTGGAACAGCGTAATTTTAACGGGTAATTCGCTGTCGGATACCTGACCGTCAAGTATCCGAGCAGTTACCGCACTTTTGCTCATCTCGCTGATTTCACAGCAATAGCTTGCGCCGTTTTTATCGCTTACTACGATTTTTTCGCCTATCTTCATTCTCAGCACATTTACTATGTGGTTGACATCGGAGCCTGTTATAACCGCTTCGGTCTTTGAAATCTGTTCGGGTGAAACAAAAAAATGATACATTCTTTTCTCCTGCGAAATTTATAATTGGGATTTTATGAAAAATTATCCTTTGATAAGCTTTCTTACATCTTCCTCTGCGCTCATCATATCGTCAATTATCATCTGCTGATACTTTGTAAACTGCTTTCTGTCCCTTGAACGCGACCAGAGACTCATTTTAACGCCGACCTTGTTCATATGGTATTTTGCCGTCGCGGGATAGGCAAGACATTCGGTAAATGAACTGAGACAAAGGAAATTCTGCACCATTCTTGCTTTTTCCTCGTCTTTATCGTAATTTTCGCAAAGCCATGAATACAAATCCGGGTGGAAATTGCACATAATTCCCGAAAAGCCCGCCGCACCGTTTTTCAGCGTATAGAGAAGCGTCTGAGAATTGGCGTTATACAGCTTGACATTTGAGTCTTTAAGCTGATTGAGCCTGTCAAGAAGCATATCGGGATCACAGCAGGTATCCTTTATAAATGTAAAGCGTCCTGTTGATTTGCACCAGTCAAGAATTCTCGGAGTGAGCAGTCTTTTATACGGATACGGACATTCGTATATGCCTATTGCGATATCATCAGGCAGAGCCTTTAAAAGAGTTTCTGCATTTTTTATCCATACATCATCGCCGTCATTATGTAAATCAAGCCTGTTGCTAACCCATACTATCGCGTCAACGCCTGTCTGAGCCATAGCGGTCAGCTCTCTTATCTGCTCGTCCATACTGTCCGAGGTGTGTCCCGAAGCAACTACCGAAATATTCTTTCCGCTCTTTTTCACTTCATCAACTACGGTTTCGGCAATCTTTACCTTCTCATCAAGCGAAAGATAAATCATCTCGCTCGACTGACATACCGCAAAAATACCGGTACAGCCGTTATCGGCATACCATTTTGTTATATTTCTTACCGCTTCGTAATCTACGGTATTATCATCGTGATACGGCGTTATCATCGTAGGGAATGCGCCCTTGTTTATATCTCTCATTATATACAATCCTTTCTGATTCAGATGCAGTCCGTATTTGAACTGAATTTAATAAAATCAACCGCTAAAATTATATTACATTTATAATATAAAATCAACCTCTTAAATGCAAATATTGACAAGACGGTATAAACCGTGTATAATAAATACGAACATTTGTTCTTGTTTTTCTTTATTTTAACAATATTGTATAAAAGTGTCGCCGATAATTTGTATATAATTCAGAAAAAATATTTCTATGTAAAATTATTGTTGACAATCAAACTATATATGGTATAATTTATTTGCGTTTCGCGGATATATTGTATATATCTTGCGTTTTAAAATATCAAATCTAATTTATATACACAGTAAGTTGAGGTAATTGTTATGAAAGTTATTAAAAGAAGCGGCGCAGAAGTCACCTTTGACGCCAACAATATCATCAACGCCGTTACAAAAGCAAACGAGAGCGTCGTTCCCAGCGAGAGAATGACCGAAATTCAAATTAAGCGTATAGCAGAAGATGTCGAAATGGCGTGTTCCAATATGAACCGTTCAATGAGCGTTGAGGAAATACAGGATATGGTCGAGGACCAGATAATGAATCAGCGCGCTTTCTCTGTTGCTCGGCGTTATATAACCTACCGTTTCACCCGCTCGCTTGTCCGTAAGTCGAACACTACCGACGATCAGATACTTTCTCTCATCGAGTGCAACAACGAGGAAGTTAAGCAGGAAAATTCAAACAAGAATCCTACTGTAAACAGCGTTCAGAGAGACTATATGGCCGGCGAAGTCAGCAAGGACATAACACGCCGTCTGCTTCTGCCGCAGGATATAGTTGAGGCTCACGACAACGGTCTTATCCATTTCCATGACGCCGACTATTTCGCACAGCATATGCATAACTGCGACCTTGTCAATCTTGAAGATATGCTCCAAAACGGCACGGTTATCAGCGGTACTCTCATAGAAAAGCCGCACAGCTTCTCCACCGCCTGTAATATCGCAACACAGATTATCGCTCAGGTTGCCTCCTGTCAGTACGGCGGTCAGAGCATCAGCCTTACTCATCTTGCTCCTTTTGTTGAAATAAGCAGAAAGAAAATCCGAGCCGAGGTCGAGGAAGAATTAAACGGAATTACCGACGATAAAAATAAGGTTGACGAGATTACCGAGAAGCGTCTTCGCGAGGAAGTTCGCAAGGGCGTTCAGATGATTCAGTATCAGGTTGTAACTCTTATGACAACTAACGGTCAGGCTCCTTTCGTTACTGTATTTATGTATCTTAACGAGGCTCAGAACGAAAGAGAAAAGCGCGACCTTGCAATGATTATCGAAGAAACTCTCAAACAGCGCTATCAGGGCGTAAAAAACGAAAAGGGCGTTTGGATTACTCCGGCTTTCCCGAAGCTCATTTATGTGCTTGAAGAGGATAATATTCACGAGGACAGCGAATACTATTACCTTACCAAGCTCGCTGCAAAGTGTACTGCAAAGCGCCTTGTCCCCGACTATATTTCCGAAAAAATTATGCTTAAAAACAAGATTGACAAAAACGGCGAAGGTCATTGCTATACCTGTATGGGATGCAGAAGCTTCCTTACTCCTTATGTTGACGAAAACGGCAAGCCGAAGTATTACGGCAGATTCAATCAGGGTGTTGTTACCGTAAACCTTGTTGATATCGGACTTAGCGCAAAGAAGGATATGGTGAACTTCTGGAAGATTTTTGACGAGCGTATGGAGCTTTGCCATAGAGCCTTGCAGTGCCGTCACAACAGACTCAAGGGCACGCTTTCGGATGCGGCTCCCATTTTGTGGCAGTACGGTGCGCTTGCAAGACTTAAAAAGAACGAGCCTATCGATAAGCTTCTCTACGGCGGTTATTCAACGCTTTCGCTCGGCTATGCAGGACTCTGG
>JAQXHF010000127.1 GCA_029007095.1 Clostridia bacterium
TAAGCATCTCATAAAGCATTACGCCTACCGAATAGATATCAGCCTTATCGTCGATTATATCGCCCCTCGCCTGTTCCGGACTGATATAATGCACCGAACCGATCGCCGAATCGGTCATAGTACGAGTTTCACTCGTTATAAATCTCGCTATGCCGAAATCGGTAACCTTTATAGCACCATTTTCAAGGAGCATAACATTCTGCGGCTTTATATCACGATGAACAATTCCTTTGTCGTGGGCATGCTGTAAGGCTCTTAAAATCTGCATAACAAAGAAAACAGCTTCTCTGTGAGTAAGTCTTCCCTGCTGCTGAATATACTCCTTGAGCGTTATACCCTCGACATATTCCATAACAATATATTGAAGTCTGTCACCGTAGCTGACATCGTAAACCTTAACGATATTAGGATGCGAAAGTACGGCGATAGCTTTTGATTCATTCTTGAAACGGCGTCTGAATTCCTCATTGGCAAGGAATTCATCTTTAAGTATCTTAACTGCAACTATTCTGTCGTCAATATTATCATAGGCTTTATATACGACAGCCATACCGCCAACGCCTATTATTTCATGTATTTCGTAACGCCCGTCAAGGCGCTTTCCTTCATAATTCTCCATATTAAATCACTTCCCTACTCAGTTTGATACAGCAACAACCGTTATATTGTCGCCGCCGCCGTTTGCATTTGCAAGTTCCACGAGTTTGTCTGCAATTTCATATTTGTTTGTTTCGGAACAAACCTTAAATATGGTTTCATCATCAACATAATTTGTAAGTCCGTCTGTGCAGAGCAGAATAATATCATTTCTGTCAATCTGTTCCTGCGAAAAATCTATACGAACGCTGCTTTCAACTCCGAGCGCCCTTGTAATAACATTGCGTTTCGGGTGGTCCTTAGCGTCCTCAGGTGAAAGCTCGCCTTGGTCAATCATAAGCTGAACTATTGAATGATCGACCGTCATTTGGTTAATGCTTTTTGAATTGATAATATACAGTCTTGAATCTCCGACATTAGAAATATAAAGGTTTTCATCTTTAATAATAGCGGCGACAACCGTTGTACCCATTCCTCTTAAATCCTCACTGGCTTTGGAAGCGGAATTTACTCTTGCATTTGCGGCTTCAATGCTTGATACCAGAAGGTGCTTGATTGAATTATCATTCATACCCGGATGATAACCCGATGTAATTTTTTCCGATATAACTTTGACAGCGGTTTCACTCGCAATATTTCCGCCGTTTGCTCCGCCCATACCGTCGCAAACAACCGCCCATATTACTTTATCGGCAAGGTCTCCTGCCGAATAGGAATCCTGATTGGTGCTTCTCACCTTTCCTATATCGGTTTTAGCTGATATCTTCATTTTGTCGTCCTCCTTTTCAGGAAATTTCTTTTTTATGCCTATTGCGAAGCTGTCCGCAAGAGGCGTCAATGTCAGAACCGAGACTTCGTCTTACTGTAACATTTATACCTTTTTTGTTTAAGATAGAACAGAAGCGCTTAAGTCGGGAGTCTGTGCTTCGCTTATGTCCGCTCTCGTCAATTTCATTGGCAGGTATCAGATTGACATGGCACAACATACCTTTGAGAAGATTTGCAAGCTCATTTGCACATTCGTCCGAATCGTTGCTGTCTTTAATCATTGCGTACTCAAAAGATATTCGCCTTGATGTTGTTTCGGAATATACCTTGCAAGCCTTAATAAGCTCCTCAATCGGATATTTCTTGTTTATCGGCATAATTTTTGAACGAAGCTCATTATTGGGAGCGTGGAGCGAAACGGAAAGAGTGAGCTGATAATGTCTTTCCATAAGCTCGTAAATCTTAGGAACGACTCCGCAGGTAGAAAGAGAAATATTCCTAATAGAAAGATTCAAACCGTCGTCAGCTCCGGCAAGGTCGATAAATCTTAAAGTATTTTCAAAATTATCAAGCGGCTCGCCCATTCCCATCATTACTACATGAGAAACCCTTATGCCTATATCACGCTGAGCCGCGTGAATTTGACTGAGTATTTCGCCCGGATACAGGCTTCTGACACAGCCGTTCTTGGTTGAAGCGCAAAAAACACAACCCATTTTACAGCCGACCTGAGATGAAACACAAAGCGTATAACCGTATTTATATTTCATCAGTACCGATTCTATAAATTCGCCGTCAAAAAGCCTGAATAAATATTTAACCGTACCATCAAGCTCAGAAACCTGTTTTTTCTCAATTTCACAGCCTCGTATCGGATATTTTTCAGAAAGATTGTCACGAAGTGATTTGGGCAGATTGGTCATTTCATCATAACTCATAACTCCGCTAACTTGAAGCCATGTATAAATCTGCTTTGCTCTGAACTTAGGCAACGACATATCCGTTACCAATTAAGATATTTCATCAAAAGTCATTGACTTAATATCGGGATACAAGCTTTCACTTCCTCAACTCAACCTTTTAAGACCGGCAATAAAGAATCCGTCACAATTATGAATATGCGGCATTAACGAAATATAATCTGTATCTTCTGCGTATCGCGGTATATCACCGAGAACTCTTACAGACTCAAATTCAGGATGCTCACTAAGAAATCTTTTTATAATATTTTCGTTTTCATCGGGATTCAGCGAGCAGGTAGAATATATAATTTTACCGCCGACTTTAAGATATTTGACCGACGAACACAGTATAGAATACTGCAAATCGGGCAATTTGTCAACAGAAGAGGCGTTTTTATACCTAATTTCAGGCTTTTTTCGGATAACTCCAAGCCCCGAACACGGCACATCACACAAAATTTTGTCAGCAAAACCGAGCTTGCCGTTATATTTTGAACCGTCGTTGACCGCAGTATCTATTATTCCGATTCCGAGTCTTTCAGCGGCTTCGTCAATCAAATTAAGCCTCGACGCGTATATATCAAACGACTTAATGACGCCGTTATTCCGCATAATTTCGGCAACGGTAAAAGCTTTACCGCCGGGAGCTGAGCAAATATCAAAAACTGTGTCTCCGGGTTCAGCTTCGAGCGCCTTGCAGCAAAGCTGTGACGCAATATCCTGAACATGAAACAATCCGTTATTGTAACATTCGGTTTTATGTAAGGCTCCGCCGCTTTCAACGGTTAAAGCATTCTCAACACTTTCGGACAATACGGCTTTTATACCATCGTCACTAAGCTTATTTATCAGCACTTCGGGCGTTGTTCTAAGTGTATTTACCCTGAGAGATGTAGGGGCTGAACCGATTGATGACGAAAGCAATCCGACAGCGTTTTCCCTGCCGTAAGCGTTTATCCACATATCTGTCAGCCATTTGGGGCAAGAAAATTTGACGCTTAGATAATCGTCGCTGTTTTCATCCGGGAGAATTTCGCCGTTTTTAGCGATTTTTCTAAGCACAGCGTTTACCAATCCCGAAGCGTATGACGCACCGTTTTTCTTAACAAGCTCTACGCTTTCGTTAACGGCGGCAGATTGGGGAATTTTATCCATATAAAGAATCTGATACGCGCCGATTCTAAGCGATGTAATTACCTGCGGCTTTAACTTTTTGATAGGCTGAGTCAGATATTTTTGAAGCTGATAATCAAGCGTCAAGAGTCTTTCTGTCACGCCATACACAATCGCAGATGTAAGCGCTTTATTATTTGTATCAAGCTGAGAATCATTAAGCGCGGCGTCAAGAGCCAAATTGGAATATGAAGCGTCCCGCTGAATTTTATTTAATATTTCAAAAGCAGTTTGGCGTGAATTTTTCATAACTTTACTTATTTTCTTTTGTTATTACCGAGTAATCTGATTGCATAATATAAGAGATTAACAATAGCTGTCGCAAGAGCGGCAACATATGTGAGAGCCGCCGCGCGAAGAACTTTCTTTGCTCCTATATATTCGTCACCCGAAAGAAGTCCGGATTCATCCATTACCTTTAAAGCTCTTTTACTTGCGTTAAACTCAACAGGCAGAGTTACAAACTGAAAAAGCGCAACTAAGCCGTAAAGAGCGAGTCCGAAGATAATAATATAATAACCGTAATTTGAATTATAGCTGAAATACGCCATAAAATAACCGATAAATGCGATAATAAGGCCAAATTTGGAGCCGAAGTTCGTTATGGGAACAAGCGCGGTCCTGATTTTGTTCGGAAGATATCCCTCAGCATGCTGAGCCGCATGACCTGCTTCGTGACAGGCAATTCCGACAGCGGCGACAGAAGTGCCGGAATATACGCCCTGAGAGAGCCTTATAACCTTTTCTTTTGGAGAAAAATGGTCTGTCAGTTTACCGGAACACGGCTCGATTCTCACATCTGTAATTCCGTATCGGTCAAGTATCATTTGAGCCGCCATCGCACCGGTGATATGGCGCGAATTAGGTACGGACGAATATTTTTTATAAGCGCTGTTAACCATTCCCTGTGCAATCAATGCAAAAATGAGAACGGGAGCGGCAAATATTAAATACTGCAAATAACTGTAAAAATACATTTTTGTCACCTTATTTCAAAATTTCGCCGATATCAATGCGGTTTCCTCTCAGAAAATCTGCGGCGCTCATTGTTTTTTTACCCTCAGCCTGCAAATTAACTATTTCAACCGATATGCCGTCTCCGCAGCAAACAAGCAGCTTCTTATCGGCTTCAATGACTTCACCCGGCTTACCGTTACATTTTCCTGCGATTAAAGTCTTATGAATTTTAATAGTTTTATCTTTGTAATGAGAAATCGCAGTAGGCCACGGAGAAAGTCCTCTGACTTTATTATGAACATTTGAAGCGGCGTCATTCCAATCAATAGGACACAGTTCCTTTGTCAGCATCGGTGCGTAATTTGATTCATCGTCATTCTGCTTTACAGGTTTAAGTTCACCTTTCTCGGCAAGACAAATCGTTTCAGACATAACCTCCGCCGCAAGCTGTGACAGCTCATCGTGAAGCTCTCCTGCTGTCATATTCTCATCTATTGCTACTTTTTTACAAATAAGCATATCTCCTGTATCAAGGCCGACATCCATCTGCATAGCGGTTACTCCGCTTTCTTTTTCACCGTTTATTACGCACCATTGAATCGGAGCGGCGCCTCGATAACGCGGAAGTAATGAAGCGTGCATATTGATACAGCCGTACTTAGGAAATTGTAAAATCTCTTTCGGAAGAATTTTTCCGAATGCAGTTACTATTATTAAATCAGGGTTTAGCGATTTGATAATTTCAAGCGCTTCTCCGTCACGCATGCTTTTAGGCTGAAAAACAGGTATCGAATGTTTAAGAGCGGATTCCTTGACAGGCGGATACTGTATCTGCTTTCCTCTGCCCTTGGGTTTATCGGGCTGAGTGAACACACCGCTGACATTATGACCGTCAGAAACGAGCCTTTCAAGACACGGCACGGAAAAATCCGGCGTTCCCATAAAAACGATATTCATTTAATCAGCTCCCATATTTTTCTGATACTTTTCGTCTGCAAGATGACTCGTGTATAATATACCGTCAAGATGGTCGATTTCGTGGCAGAAGCATCTCGCTTTCAAGCCTGTTCCCTTATAAAGACACCATTTACCCGTTCTGTCCTGCGCTCTTACTTTGACCGTCATAGGCCTTTCTGTAACTGCATATTTGCCGGGCAATGACAAACAACCCTCTGTCTCATGCTGTAATTCCTCAGAGCGTTCGGTAACCTCAGGATTGATAAGCTCAATATATCCGTCGCCGCAGTCTATAACAACAACTCTGCGAAGGACTCCTACCTGAACTGCCGCAAGACCAACGCCCTCCGATTTAATAAGTGTATCCTTCATATCATCAAGCAACTCAAAAAGTCTGTCGTCAAATTTCTCAACAATTCTGCTTTTTTTATATAAAATAGGATCTCCGAGAGTTACGATTTTCCTTATAGCCATAAATTTCCACTCACTTTCAAATTATAAGATTGTTTCGGGGTTAATATCTATGTAAACCGATGTATCGCCCGTATTTTTTTCCTGAGCAAATTCCTTTAACAAATCGCTTATCATACGGCGAAAATCCTTGGAATTTTTACATTTTATAATTATACGGTATCGGAATTTATTACTGATTTTGGATACGCGCGCTGTCATCGGGCCTAAAATTATAACCTTTTGCGACGCAAATTCGTCCGACAGTTTATTTTTTAGTTTATCAAAAAACAGCTTTGACGACATATTGACTTTCGATTCATTCGTGCCGACAAATCCAACCAAACAAATATCGCAGTACGGCGGATAAATAAGCATCTTACGCATATTTATTTCCGTATCATAAAATTTATCATAATTTTGCTGTGCCGCAATCCGTATTATCTCATTTTCGGGATTCATCGTCTGAATTATTGCAGTACCCTTGTATTCACCGCGTCCGGCGCGTCCGACAACCTGCGTTAGCAAATCAAAGGTGCGCTCCTGACTTCGGAAATCGTCGTTGTTAAGCTGCTGATCGGCATTTATAACTCCTACAAGCGTAACGTTTTCAAAATCAAGACCTTTGGCGACCATCTGAGTTCCTAAAAGAATGTCGTATTTTTTGTTTTCAAAATCATTAAGCTTCTTTTCATGTGAAAATTTGCTCATAGTGCTGTCGGCGTCAAGCCTGAGAATTCGTGCTTCGGGAAGCAATGAAGAAAGCTCGTCCTCGATTTTTTGAGTTCCGTATCCCGAATATCTCATATCATTCGAGCCGCACTCAGGGCATACGGTCGTAAAAGGTTGTGAATATCCACAATAGTGACACATAAGTCTGCCGTTTGCGTGGTGATATGTCATCGAAATACTGCAAGACGGACAAGTAACAACATGGCCGCAGGAGCGACAGGCAACAAAGGTATTATAACCTCTGCGGTTAATCAGTAAAATGGACTGTTTGCCCGATTCAAGATTTGATTTAAGTTTATCAAGCAAAGCCTTGCTGAAATATGACGACTCGCTGAGCGCGTCAACGCACATATCGACAATTTTAACTTCGGGAAGTTTTGCGTTTGAATAACGCTTATCAAGCCTATTAAGCGAATATCTGCCGCTGAGAGCGTTTGCATATGTTTCAATGCTCGGAGTGGCGCTTGCAAGCAAAAGTAATGCTCCGTGTTCGGCACAGCGGAATTTTGCAACATCTTTGGCGTTATATCTTGGCGTTTGTTCCGATTTATAAGTATGTTCCTGTTCCTCGTCAATTATTACAAGTCCAAGATTCTCAACCGGGGCAAAAACCGCGCTTCTAGTACCGACCGCAATACTTGCCTCACCGCGCTTAACTCTTTTCCATTCATCTGTACGCTGTCCCATTGATAAAGCGCTGTGAAAAACGGCAACCTTATCTCCGTATCGGCGTCTGAATATATTTAAAGTTTGCGGAGTCAAAGCAATTTCAGGTACCATAACGATTACCTGTTTACCCTCGTTGAGTACATAATCAATCAGTTTAAGATAAACCTGAGTTTTACCGCTGCCCGTAACGCCGTAAAGAAGTGAAGCGCCGCCCTTGCCGAGTCTGAGCTGTTCAACAAGGTTGTTATATGCTCTTTCCTGCTCGTCAGTAAGCACTATATTTTCTTTATCTGCTGTAACTGAGATATTGTCAAACGGTGTGCGGTAAATTTCGCTGTCGAAGAATTCGATTATACCTTTCTTTTCAAGCGCATTAACGACAGCCGGAGTAAGTCCCGTAAAATAGCAAAGTTCCTTGACCGACGCAGTACCGACATCGGTCAGGACTTTTATAATTTCTTTTTGCTTTTTTGTAAGTTTATCAAGCGTCTCGGTATTCTCGTCGAAGCCGTCCGAAAGTCTTGCATTTTTTACCGTCAGATCGCCTAAACGGCGGACAGAATCAAAATTTCTTTCCAGCAAACCTTTGGACGCCATACGGTCAAGTATTGAACAGTCGCGCGTCATACCGACTTTATTAAGCAGTTTTTCGCCTATCGTATAACTTTTAGATTCGGCGGCTGCATTATAAATAGCAATTTCGTCCTCGTCACAGCCGCTCAAATCAGATTCGGGAACAGCTATATAAGACGCTACCACCCTGTGAGAAAGTCCCGCGGGCAGTATTGTTTTTGCAGCGTCAAACAGCGTGCAAAAAGTGCGTTCCTTTAAAATATGCATAAGTTTAAGCATTTCAGAGTTCATTATCGGTTCAGAGTCAATAAGCTCTGAAATATATTTTAGCTTCTTTTCGCCTTTTTTATAAACAGAAACCGAAGTAATGATTCCCTGTCTGCCTTTATTGGAATTACCAAAAGGAACAATAACGCGGCAGCCGGGCTTAGCATATGACATATCTTCTCTGAGAAGGTATTGAAACTCTATGTCAAAAGAATACGCGGAGTTTTCAACTGCAACTCCGGCAACTATCTTGTCAGACATAATAATCATACCTTTCCGCAGTCAGATGAAACGAGAATTTTTACATCTGATAAATTAAAGCTCTTTAATTTCATCAGGTTCAACAATTTCATACTTATTGTTAAGTATTTCGTCAAGAGCTATGCTGACAGGCTTTTCAACAAGAATGATGCCTTCCTCCTCAGCCTCTTCCGCAATTTCTCTTGCTCTCTTTGCAGTTGCTCTGACGAGAGAATATCTGCTGATGTGATTTGAAAGCACAGAGCTTAAATCGGGATTAAATTTAAAATCTTTTGACTGGTCAAACATTTTTAGTTACCTCGCTTATTATATTTTTTCTTCGGCTGACCTTTAATTTTTCAGCTAAAATTATTGATTTGACTTCCTCGACAGCATTTACGAGGGCGTCATTGATAACAACATAATCATAATATTTGATTTTTTGAAGTTCATCGCAGGCGGTATTGAGTCTGCGTACAATGTCCTCTTCCTGTTCCGTTCCGCGTAATCTTAAACGCTTTTCGAGAACGGATAAACTTGGCGGAGTAATGAAAATGCTTACGCAATCGCTGTAAAGCTTTTTAATGTTTTCCGCTCCCTGAACCTCAATTTTAAGTATAACCGTTTTACCGCTTCTAAGCCAGTTGTCAACAGGTTCTTTCGGCGTACCGTAGTAATTTGTACCGTACTTTGCATATTCAAGCATTCTTCCGTCGTCGATAGCGTTAAGAAAGTATTCTTCGCTGACAAAATAGTAATCAACTCCGTCAACTTCGCCGTCACGGGGACTTCGAGTAGTCATTGATATAGACTGTACCAAATCATCGCTTGTTTTATAAACCTCGCTGAGCACTGTGTCCTTGCCGGAACCAGACGGCCCCGAAAGCACAACAAGCATTCCGTCATTATTCATCGCCGTCCTCCCCGTCGATCTCGTCCTCATCAAGTCGGTTCGCAACGGTTTCTGCTTGAAGATATGTCAATATTACCTGGTCGCAGTCGGTTATTATAACCGCTCTCGTCCGTCTGCCGTGAGTGGCGTCAATCAGCGTTCCTTTCTCTTTACAATCTTGAATAATCCTCTTTATAGGAGCAGATTCGGGACTGATAATAGCGATTATTCTATCGGCATTGACCATATTTCCGAATCCTATGTTTATAAGCTTCATTATACCACCCTTATTCTATGTTTTGCACCTGTTCACGAATTTTCTCGACTTCGGATTTAATTTCAAGAACACAGGCGGTTATTTCAACATCACAGGCTTTTGAGCCGATAGTGTTTGCCTCTCGGTTTATTTCCTGAACAAGGAAATCCATCTTTCTGCCGATGGCCTCCTGAGAATTAAAGAAATCTTTAAGTTGTAACAAATGACTTCTGAGCCTTACGGTTTCCTCTGCAACGGCAACTTTATCAGCATATATTGCCGATTCGGTCAATAGTCTTGCTTCGTCAACATGAACATCACCCAATAGCTCTTTCATTCTTTCAAGCAGCTTGTTGTTATATTCTTTGACAGTCTGAGGAGAACGCTCCTCGACAAATTCAACCTGTTTAAGAATCGAGTCGGCTCGCGAGCATATATCGTCCCTGAGCTTTTCACCCTCGGCTTCACGCATAGCTATAAACTTATCTACGGCGCATTGCGTTACGGCTTTAACGGAATTCCATATTTTATTTTCGTCAGCTTCCTGCTTGCGTACAACGAGTACATCGGGAAACTTTGAAAGCGCCAAAGCGTCAAGCTTATTACTAAGCGAATAAACTTCGCTCATTGTATTAACCGCGTCAACATAAGCCTTTGCAAGCGGACGGTTAACTTCAACTATAACAGAGTCGTCTTCAAGATTATCAATCTGAACATAACACTCGACCTTACCTCTTGAAACGCGCGTCTGGATATAAGATTTCAGTTTTTCGTCAAGGAAGCCGTAATTCCTTGGAATACGCGATGTGAAATCAAAATAACGATGATTTACACTTTTTATTTCGACAATAATATTCATTCCGTCAAGTATCTGCTGATGCCTGCCGTAACCTGTCATACTTTTAATCATCTTTTTATCCTACGGTTAATAAATTAAAAAATTTATACCGTTCCTTTCGTTTTATTTGTGTTTGCAGCAGCTACCTGCAAGCAACTGTGGAATCTCACCTGTTAAAATTCCGTTATTTATTTCAAATCCGAGCAAATCAGCGACATTTCTACCGTTTTCAGCCAAATAATTCGCCAGATATACATTTCGGTTTGCACCGTAATTAAGCGCGCTCCGTATAAGTCCTTCAACGGTATCGTCATCATTATCAAACGACTTTACATAGTCGATATTCATAGAATATCCGTTCAGATGAAAAAAACATTCACCGCATTTTTTACCGCCGTCGGATAAATCATATCCTATATAACCCGCGGCAGAAGAATCCGTTTTAAAATTGTCGGGCAGCTCATCGGGAGCGCAAGGTACAAATTTAATCATATTTTCACCTTAAAACTTTTTAACTTTCATTCCTGATGATACCATAAGACGATGGACTTCATCCTCAGAAAGCTCGCGCCATTTACCCTGCGGCAGCATACCGAGCTTTACAGAGCCGACAGCCGTGCGTTTAAGACGGGCTACATCAAGATTTAATTCCTCGCACATTCTTCTAATCTGTCTGTTCCTGCCCTCATAAAGCACGATTTCAAGAACAACTCTGTTTTCCTGCTTTTCAATGATGTGCGCGTCAGCCGGAGCCGTTTTTCTGCCGTCTATCATCATACCGGTTTTAATTGCGTCAAGCTGCTCGTCCGAAATGTCGGGACGGACGGTTACGCGGTATGTCTTTGGGACATGCTTTGACGGATGTGTAAGTGAATTTGCAAACTCTCCGTCGTTAGTCATAAGCAAAAGTCCCTCGGAATCCTTATCAAGTCTGCCGACAGGATAAACTCTTGCTCCCAGGTCTTTTACAAGGTCGGCAACGCACCTACGCCCCATTTCATCCTCCATTGTGGTGACGAAACCTCTTGGTTTATTAAGCATAATGTAATAATGCTTTTTGTTCATCACAATTTTTTTGCCGCTCACGGTAACAGTATCGCGAGACGGACTTACCTTATCGCCGAGCGAGGCCGGTCTGCCGTTAACTTTGACTTTACCCTGCTCTATAAGCTCCTCAGCCTTACGCCGTGAAGCCACGGCGCACTGAGATAAATATTTTTGCAGCCTGATTCTATCATCAGTCAAACTAATCTCTCCTAAATGCAGTAAAAATACTGCCGAATTTTTCTTTAATTTTATCAAATATGCTTTTGTTGCCGCCGTTTTCCTCAGTTTTATCAGAGTCAATCGTTTCCTGATTTTTGAGTTCGGCATTGCAGGCGGCTGTAATGTTCTGCGTATCAATAAGTTCTCCGTCAGAATACAGCTCGCATAACCCTATTATATCTCCCTTTTTGACGGGAGCATAAAGGAACTTTTTGATATATACACGCTGTTCCGTAACAGGGTCGTCGGCCGTTTGTAAAACCAAATCGCTAACCGAAGTTTTGATTTCTCCAACATCGGAGCCGACAACTTTAACGGTTGACGGAACATCGGGTTTAATCGACTTAGCCTTGACCGTTTCAAATCCGTAATTCAGCATAGTCTTATGGTCGTTCCAATCATCGGGCGCATTGAGCGTTACGGCGACTAAGCCTACTCCATCCTTTTTTGCATATGAAACAAGACATCTACCGCTTTTTTTGGTAAATCCTGTTTTGATGCCAAGCGCATAGTCATAATAATCCAATAATCTGTTGTGATTATAAAGAGTTCGACTGTAAGGAGGGCTGCCGTATGTCAATGTCTTTTTCTTACTTGAACATACCGATAAAAACAACGGATTTTTAACCGCTTCTCTTCCGAGCAGCGCCATATCGTAGGCTGTGGAATAATGATTTTCGCTGTCAAGCCCGGACGGCGTTACAAAATTCGTGTTTCTCATACTTATTTCTAACGCGCGTTCATTCATCATTTCGGCAAAGCCTTCAACGCTGCCGCCGAGATAGACTGCCGCTACATTGGCGGCGTCATTACCGGAGGGAAGCATCATACCGTAAACCAATTCGCCAAGAGAAACGCTGTCCCCCGGCAATAAGCCCATAGAAGTTCCTTCAACGCTGAGCATATCGTCAGTAACCGTGATTTCGTGCTGAGTCAATCCCGATTCAATAGTCAGAAGAGCTGTCATTATTTTAGTAGTGCTTGCCATTGAATGTTGTTTATTTGCATTTTTATCAAATAAAACTTCACCGGTCTGAGCCGAAATAAGTACAGCACACTCGGCCGATACGCTATCCGCGTTCAGCGCGCTTACGGTAGGCGCTAAAAAACAAATCAGCGCCAAAGCAACACATATTCTTTTTATCATAAAACTCACCTGCCCATACATTTATATGCACAGGCGAGTTTAATTATTTTAAATACAAAAAGACGAAATTTAAGCGTTTACATCATCGACATCGACATCTGTAACATCGCTGTCTTTGTTTTTATCGCCTTTAATCTTGTTAACAACATCATTTACCTTATCAATCATTTCGGGAACCATACCGATAATTCTCTCAGCAGAATTTTCAGCGCTCTCGGAAATGTATTTAACAGTAACATTGCCGTTATTGATTACAAGGAAAGCGATCGGTGAAATTGTAACGCCGGCTCCGCCGCCGCCGCCGAAAAGCTCCTTGTTAGTCTTTGACGGGAAATCAGAGCCTCCCGAAGCAAAACCGTATGTAACCTTTGAAATAGGAATTACTTTGATTCCGTCGCCTACATCAATAGTGTCACCGATAATAGTCTGGCAATCGACCATATCCTTAATCTTGTCAATAGCCGTACCTAAAATTCCTGATGCTGACTGTTCTTTCATTGTTCTTGTCCGCCTTTCGTTTGATTATTTTTTTCTGCTTTTTTGTTTGAAATAATAACTTTTAACAGTTGTATGACAAGCCTTACCGCCATCGCGATACAGGCATTTATCAACTTTCTCGGTACAATTCCAACCTTTGCTTTTACCTCGGCAAAGGTTTTTTCGCCGCAGTAGTCGGCATAAATGTTAACTTTATAATCTTTAACATTCATCGTTGAGCATATAAATCCGAGCGGCGGATAAAGCTTTTGACAAATTTTGCCGTACTTAATCGCTGTTTGTGCCGCGTCTGATTCTGTTACTCCGACTTTAATATCGAGATCTCTGACGCGTATGCTTCTGATAAATCCTTTTGACATTTTACCGAGAGCAGAAGCGCAGTTACTTATCAGTTCTATAACGCCGGAAACGCCCTGATTATTATAAAATGTTTTGATGAAATTCTCTTTTTTCTCTTTCGGAGCTTCCGGTTCGTCGCTCTTTTTTTCATCGGGCTTCTTCTCTTTTTTAGGCTTTTCTTTCTTAGGTTTTTTCGGTTTATCCGGTCTTGGATAAATTTTAAACTTTAAAAACAACCACGAAACAGAAAACCTCAACGCGTCAGTATATTCAAAATCCGCAAAAACAGGTACGCTGAGTACGATAATAAAGAAAAGTACAATTCCGAGAATTATGTATAATGCGAGCATTTCATCACCTCCGTATTAACAGACTTATGCGTCAGATGTTTTATTTCCTGCATATATTTTATTTTCAGTAATATTTCCGCTTTGTAAATTTATTTCAAGCTGATTTGGTATTTCTTCGCTCTTAGGCAAGTTCTCATGTTCAGGTAAATCGGGCAAATCATCAAGCGACGAGATGCAGAAGCACTTTAAAAATTCCGAGGTAGTTCCATACACAAGAGGTCTGCCGGGCAATTCAAGTCGTCCTCGCTCCTCAATAAGCCCTTTGGCTATCAATGTTTGAACAACTCCCGAACAGTCAACTCCTCGTATCTGCTCAATATATGATTTAGTTACCGGCTGATTATACGCAATAACAGCAAGAACTTCAAAAGCAGCGTTTGAGAGCGGTGTATTCTTTTTAATTTCAAGAACAGCTCGTACCTCATCGGCATACTCCTTTTTGGTGCAAAGCTGATACTTATTGTCCATTTTAATAAGGCAAATGCCGCCGCTGTCATCTTCAAGCGAATCGGAAAGTTCTCGTAAAATCGATTCGACATATTCCACATCAGTTTCGAGCGCTTCGGCAATTCTTTCAACTTCAATAGGTTCTCCTGCCGCAAAAAGTATCGCTTCCACAGCGCCTTTCATATCCTTAGCCTTCATCTGCATAAATATCCCCGTTATCCAAATCTATATCTGTGTCAATCATCTGCACCGTTTCGCCGTCTCCGATGAACGCAATTTTCTTATCTTTTATAAGTGAAAGCATTGCAAGGAAGGTCGCAACCATTTCGGAACGCGATGTTGATTTTTCAAAAAACTCATTGAACTTCTGTTTTTTCTTTTTAAAAAGATTATCCATTATAAAATGTACCCGTTCTCTGATAGGCACAATTTTATGTGCGATTATCGCGGAAAAAGACTCAATCGGAGGAGGAAGATTTCTCTTTCCCCTGCCAACCGCCGAAAGATAGGCTTTCAGAAGCTCAACAGGCTGATGCAATCGTCTGTATGTCATATCGGGCGCAAAGGTTTCAGGCTCTCTTGATAAATAATCAAATCCGTCAGCCTGCTGTGCAAGCTGCTGAGCAACCACCTTGCAGTCTTTATATTCTGATAATTCGCCTTGAAGCTCCTCTTTAAGCGTTTGAGCTTCTTCCTCATGGACGGGTAAAAGCGATACTGTTTTTATATAAACAAGCCTTGCCGCCATTTCAAGAAATTCGCTGGCGATTTCCATATTTTCCTCCTGAATTTTCTTGACATAATCAAGATACTGCTCAACAAGGAGTAAAATCGGTATATCGTTGATGTCAATTTTGTGTTTGCTTATAAGGTGAAGGAGCAGTTCCATCGGGCCTTCAAACACATCAAGCTTATATGATATAGTCTCCATCGGGCACCTCAGATAAACGAAAAAATTGAAAATGCCGCGTTGCTGAAAATCTTATATAATGCGCTCGAAACATACGAAAGCGGAGTCGAAAGGAAGCCGAAAAACAGTAAAACCAATAAAATCAATGTTATATATCTCTCGTACTTCATTATGCCGAAATAATACTTCTGCGGAATAACGGCAAGTAAAACCCGCGAACCGTCCAAAGGCGGAATCGGAATAAGATTAAATACGGCAAGATTTATATTGATAAGAGATGTATATTGAAAGAAAAAAGCAAAAGCAAGCGCAAACGTTGAATTTCCGCCGATTTTAACGCAAAGCGCCATTGCCAAAGCAGAAAGGAAAGCTATTATCAGATTGGAAACCGGGCCTGCAAGCGCAATAATTGCCATGGCAGCTTTCTTATTCTTCATCTTGACATTTCTGATATTAACGGGTACAGGCTGAGCATATCCGAATCCGACAAGTAAAATCATCAGCGCGCCTATCCAGTTGATATGCGCCATGGGATTAAGAGTCATTCTGCCTTGAAGTCTGGCTGTATCGTCGCCGAGCTTATAAGCTACAAAAGCATGAGCATATTCATGAATCGGCAAAATACAAAAAACCACAAAAGCGCTGACGCAAATGCCGATAATGATATCGAGCATACTGCCCCCTCTTAATAAATCCAAAAGCATATAATTCTCCTATCTGAAACGATAATATAATTTTAAACCCATTAGTTATGATTGTCAAATCCGATAACAATTCGCGGAAATCCGCTTAAATCGTTTATAATTTCTGTATTCAGTCCTAACGAAGATATCATTTTAGAAATTTCATCAGCCTGATCCTCGGCACATTCCACAGCAATAGCGCCGCCTTTATTTAACCGAGGAAGCCAGATTTCTGTAAGTATTTTATAAAAATCGTATCCGTCCTCGCCGCCGTCAAGAGCCATTACGGGTTCGTGTCTTACCTCGCGCTGCAAAAGCGGAATGTCAGATGTTTTAATATACGGCGGATTTGAAACTATTAAATCAGGTTTTATTCCGTTTAAAAGGTTTGTATCGAAAATATCCCCATTTACGGCTTCAATATTCCTGATTTTATTTATTTTAACATTTTTTTTGAGAAAAGAAAAGGCTTCGGACGATTTTTCTACTGCATAAATCTCAGCTTTTTTATATTTTTTTGCAATACTTATCGCTATGCATCCGCTTCCGGAGCACAAATCAAACACAACAGGAGATTTTTTATCCGCAAGAAATTTATCTGCAAACTCAACTAAAAGCTCAGTTTCGGGGCGCGGTATAAGCACTCCGCTGCCGACAGCAAAGGTATGTCCCATAAACTCCCATTCACCGAGAATATATTGCAGAGGTTCGCCCGAAACTCTGCGCCGAATCAAGCCTAAATAATCGGCAATGAGCTTAGCGTCGGCTTCTTCCCCTCTTTTTAAAAGGAACTGTGATGTATCAACATTCATCAGTTTTTCAAGCAGACATCTTGCGTCAAAAGCGGCGTTGTCGGTCTGCGCGTTTTCTAAATATTCACAGCCCTGTCTGTATAAATCATTTACCGTCATCGTCCGATACATCTCCACCGACTGCTTCATCAGCATTGATTTTATCAATATTCGGCTCTTCCAAACCGAGCGCAACTTTTATCGACGCGATACCAACTTCGATTATATCGTCGGTCGGCTCTTTTGTAGTGATGTGTTGAAGCCATTTACCGGGAGCGGAAATAATTTTAGTAAAAATATTATCGTGCTTTCCGGCAAGTCTGATAAGCTCGTAACCGACACTCATAATTATAGGAAGCATGAGCAGTTTTATAACCATCCATACAGCTTTGTATTCGCGCACTCTGGGGAATATCAAAACAGTTACGGTAGAAATAATTATACTGATTATAAGAGTAAGGAAAATGAAGCTTGTTCCACATCTCGGATGGAGTCTTGATTGATTTCTGACATTTTCAACAGTAAGCTCCAAACCGTTTTCATAACAAAATATAGATTTATGTTCCGCACCGTGATACAT
>JAQXHF010000128.1 GCA_029007095.1 Clostridia bacterium
TGCTATTGAGGAGACGGATAGACATGCAATAATCCGAGTTCGTTCAAACTGACTATAATAACGGGAATTTGTCTTGAGTTATGATTTTCTTGTGAGGGTGCAGGTTGCAAACACAGCCCTTTTTGAGTATACTAAATCTAGCCTTGCCTAGGGAAAGGGGATAATATGAAATTATCTTTGATAGTACCCTGTTATAATGAGCAGGATAATGTTGAAAATTTCTATAAAACGGTATGCTCGGTCTTTGCCGACGGAGGATTTGATTATGAAATCATATTTGTAAATGACGGAAGCAAGGACGAAACTTATAAAAGGCTGAAATCAATTTACAAAAACGATTCAGAAAAGGTAAGAGTGGTTAACTTTTCAAGGAATTTCGGAAAAGAGTCGGCAATTTATGCCGGATTAAAAGAATCCTGCGGCGAGTATGTTTCTATAATCGACGCCGATTTACAGCAGAATCCAAAGTATGTCTTGCAGATGATGGATATGCTTGACAACGATGAAGACCTCGACTGCGTTGCGGCTTATCAGAAAGACAGAAAAGAAAGCAAATCACTTGTCTTTTTTAAAAATACTTTTTATAAACTGATAAATAAAATGGCTGAGGTAGATTTTGTAAGCGGAGCGAGTGATTTCAGAACTTTCAGACGCTCCGTGGCCGATTCTCTTATTGAAATGAAAGAATATTTCCGATTTTCAAAAGGATTGTTTTCATGGGTTGGCTTTAATACCGAGTATATTCCTTATGAGGTAGAGGAGAGAGCGTCAGGCACATCAAAATGGTCTTTTTGGAAGCTGTTTAAATATGCTGTTGACGGAATCATAGCCTTTACAACGACGCCTTTGCGTATTGCGACCGCCGTCGGCGGAATAACCGCTGTGCTGTCGATAATATATCTTATTGTGGTTGTTATTCAAAAATTGGCTTTCTCGATAACTATTCCCGGATATGCAACTATTGTCGTGCTGATTCTGCTGCTCGGCGGAATTCAGCTTTGCAGTCTCGGAATAATCGGAGAGTATCTTGCGAGGGTGTATATTCAGTCTAAGGACAGACCGATTTACATTGCTAAAAATGTTTTGCGCCCCGATGACAAAGCCGATAAATAATACGATATAAAAATGAGCTTGCGCTAAATGCACAAACTCATTTTCTTTTAGTTGTTTTTAGTTGTTTTCTGCAAAATTTAGTATAACTTCAACCGCTTCCGACCAGTTGTTGACTCTCGGTAAATAGGTTTTGAAATCTTTATTGCCCTTACTGTTGAATAATATTGAGTGAACTCCGTGTTCTTTGGCGGATAAACAGTTTTCCGGCAGATCGTCAATAAGCACCGAAACATTTTCGCTGACGCAGGCTGTGGCTTTGTCTGTGGTGCAAATCAGCTTGTCATAGCATATGTTACCTTTGTCAAGCTCGTTGCGAGTCGTTTCATACGGGTTTGTATAGAATTCCGTTGAACGGTGCGTGATGATTATTATTTTATGTCCCGCTTCCCTCAGACGGTTTATTCCCCATGCGGCGTCGGGCTTGAACGGCGTATCCGGAGTAACTTTGTCATAATATGCTTTTCCGAAATCATTTTTATATTTGTCCCACTCGGGCGGCAGAGTACCGTACGAAATGTTTTTTGCTTTCAATTCATCTTCGTCGGCGCCGAAGTATTCGGCAACAAACGGAAGAAAATAATCAAAAGAATTTGTAAGAGTGTCGTCAATGTCAACGCCAATATTCATATATAATTACCTCCGATTGACAGCTTCAAGCTTCACTACCGAGCGTTTTTTGAGTGAATTTCAGGGGATTGTCCTCTGCTATTATGTAGCCGTTTGAAGTCCCGTTTTTGGGTATTGAAACAGAGCCGGGATTTATATAGAGAAAATCTCCGCAATCCCTTATTTCAGCGATGTGGGTGTGACCGTTCAGGAGTATGCCTCCTTTAATCGCTTTGGGCGGATTTTCGGGATTGTAATGATGTCCGTGAGAAGCGAAAATCATTTTTCCGCCGAAATACAGCAGAGCATAGTCCGCAAGAACCGGGAAATCAAGTACCATCTGGTCAACCTCTGTATCGCAGTTTCCTCTGACGCAGAGAATTTTATCTGCAAGGGGATTCAGCATTTCGATTACCTTTTTAGGCGCGTAATCACGCGGCAAATCGTTTCTCGGACCGTGATAAAGTATGTCTCCGAGAAGCAGGAGCTTGTCCGGCTTTTCTTCCTCAAATTTATTTATCAATTCGCGGCAGTAGTATGCAGAGCCGTGAATGTCGGAAGCTATCATAAGTTTCATATAATCAGTCCTTAAACAAGTAGTTTATTATTCTCTCTGTCGAATGTCCGTCGCAGGCGCTCATGAATTTCTGCCTGAACGGGAGCATTTTTTTCTGTTCAAAATCACGGCTTTTTATTGCTTCGATAATTTCGTCGTTAGTTTTAACAATTTTACCCGGAACAAAATCGTTGTATTCGTAGTAAAATCCTCTGGTTTCGCTGTAATTATCCAAATCATAGGCGAAAAACAAAGCAGGCTTGTCAAGCAAAGCATACTCAAATATCAGAGAGGAATAGTCTGCGATTAAAATGTCTGCGGCGCAGAGAGCCTCGTCAATAGGAACTCCGACAGAAGCGTTAAAGACAAATCCGTCAAGAGCCTCCTGTTCTTTTTCTGTAAAAGAAATCTTGGTTCCGACAAAAGGATGAAGTTTAAGCACAAGAGCATATTCGTCGGAAAAATTTTCTTTCATAGCCACAAGGTCAAGCACGGAATCGTTATATCCCAAATCCGGACTTTCTCCTCTGAAAGTCGGAGCATAAAGTATAATTTTCCTGTCTCCGATTTCAGGAAATCTTTTGAGAAATTTATCCTTTGCTCCGTTAACAAAATCTTTGTTATAGAAAACATCGGTTCTCGGAGTGCCGAGCGGCTTTATAATATCTTTTGAACAGTTGAAAGCTTCGGCGTAGCAGGGTATAACGCTTTCAGAAGAAACGAAAACATCGGTATAGGTGTTGTGGCGCGGAAAGCGGAAATACAGATTGTCTTTACCGCCCCATGCGAGATCCAATGTTGAATATCCCCATTTTTTAAAAGCTCCGCAACCGTGCCACAGCTGTATAACGCGGCTGCCTTTTCTTGGCTTGTGGGCGTAGAGCGGATCATAATTATCCGACACAAAAACATACGCGCTTCTCGCATAAAGAAGCTGAAATTTAATTTGGTAAAAAAATCTGCTGCTTTTTTTCTTTGGATCAATTATTTTACGGCAGTCATATCCGCGTTCTTTCAGACAGTCATATATGCTCTGCATATTATCCGAAATATCGTTGTAATGCATATTCATAGCGAACAGGACAAGTTTTTTGTTAACCGGCATAACAGAGCCTATCACGAAAGATAAAGGCCATATAACTCGTATTGTTGTCCAATGGTAAAGAGAAACTAATTTGTTGACAAGAGCGATTAAAAATTTTTTCATTTATAAAACCACCTCAATTTTTTGCCGTATAAGACAAAGAGACTGCCAAAAGACAGTCTCTGAATCAGTTACACAAATGTGTTTATACGGCGCGGTTAACCTTACCTGAACGCAGGCAGCGTGTGCATGCATAAACCTTTTTCGGGGAACCGTCAACGATTGCCTTAACACGCTTTACATTAGGCTTCCAAGTTCTGTTAGAACGTCTGTGAGAGTGAGAAACCTTAATACCGAATGTTACACTTTTGCCGCAGAATTCGCATTTTGCCATTTGTCGGCACCTCCTTTTTGATACGAATACTAAACAACATTTCGTATTTTAACAGATATTGATAAAAAAATCAACCTTTTTTCAAAATAAAATTGAATTTATTTGAAAATTATTTGAAAATATTTTAATTTTACCTATTGCATTTTTTAATCCGTTATTGTATAATATGAACATCGAACATTTGTACGGACAATGGAGGTCAAAATTATGGCAGATAAGCAAAAGGCGCTCGAAACTGCGATTGCACAGTTGGAGAAACAGTACGGTAAGGGAACGGTTATGCGTCTGGGACAGAATAACGCGATGAATGTTGAAGCTATTTCCACAGGCTCTGTCGCTCTTGATGTTGCCACAGGTATAGGAGGACTTCCCAAGGGAAGAATTGTTGAAATATACGGACCTGAATCTTCCGGTAAAACTACTCTCGCCCTGCACGCCGTTGCAGAAGCGCAAAAGGCGGGCGGAGAAGCTGCTTTTATCGACGCCGAACACGCTCTTGATCCGGTTTATGCCGCCAATTTGGGCGTTGATGTTGATTCTTTGCTTGGTGCACAGCCGGATAACGGCGAACAGGCGCTTGAAATTGCCGAGGCGCTCGTGCGTTCAGGCGCGATTGATATAGTGGTAGTTGACTCTGTTGCCGCGCTTGTTCCTCGCTCCGAGATAGAGGGAGAGATGGGCGAATCTCATGTCGGTCAGCACGCAAGACTTATGTCTCAGGCTCTCAGAAAGCTTGCCGGCGCTATAAATAAGTCTAATACCATAATCATATTCATTAACCAGCTTCGTGAAAAAATCGGCGTTATGTACGGTAATCCCGAAACGACAACAGGCGGACGCGCACTTAAATTTTACGCTTCTGTCCGCATGGATGTTCGCAGAGTCGAAACTATAAAAGGACCTAACGGCGAATTTATCGGTTCGAGAACAAAAGTTAAAATAGTCAAGAATAAGGTTGCTCCTCCTTTCAAGGAGGCTGAGTTTGATATCATATTCGGCGAGGGCATTTCAAAAGTTGGCGAGGTACTCGACCTTGCGGTAATGCTGGATATTATCAATAAGAGCGGAGCATGGTTCTCCTACGGCGATAAAAGGCTTGGACAAGGCAGAGAGAATGTTAAGGAAATCATTAAAAACGATCCTGAGCTTATGCAGGAGCTTGAAACAAAAATCAGAGCAAATATGGAAAAACTCAAACAGATTTCTAAGCCTTCTGCCAAAAAAGGTGCAAAGACCGCAGTAAAAGCCGAGACTGCTTCTGAGCCGGAGCCGGCTGTAACAAAGGCTTCTGCAAAGGCTAAGCTTGATATTGCGGTTGACGACTGATGAAGCTGACGGCAAAGCAGGGCAAAAAAGACAAAATACATATTTCCGTTGACGGCGAATACCTACTGACCGTTGACAGTAATTATTGGTTCTCGTGCGGATATATTTCGGGAGATGAGATAGACAGTGAGGAGCTTACCGCTTTCAAGGAAGCGGCGGCTTCCCGCTGTGCTTTTAACAGCGCAATGTTCAGCCTTGACCGCAGGGATTACTCTGCGGCGGAAATGAGGCGCAAGCTTTCGCCTAAGTACGGTGAAAAGGCGGCGGACGAAGCCGTTGAGAAGTTGTGCGAACTGAATCTTATAAATGACGAGAGATATGCGGAAAATTTTGCGAATTCGCTTTATGCATACAAAAAGTACGGAAAAAACCGTATAAAATCCGAGCTTTACCGTAAGGGTATAGATTCGGATATCATTAAAAATGTGCTTGATGAAATTTTTGAGAGCGAAGATGCTGATAATGTGCAAAGAATAGTTGAAATCATAAGAAAAAAATACTATAATAAAATGGATAGCCGCGAATCGAGGCAAAAGGTTTTTGCCGCAATGGTTAGATTGGGATATGCTTTTTCCGATATCCGCGATGCTATGGATTGCTTTTCAGATGATGAATACTATGAAGATTTTTAGGTGAGTTTTTATGAATTATAAAGTTGGAATGATATCTCTCGGCTGCCCGAAAAATCAGGTCGACGCCGAGCATATGCTCGCGATGCTTGACGAGAGCGGATGCAGTATAGTTGATTATATTGACGGCTGCGATGTTGTTATAATCAACACCTGCGGATTTATCGACGAGGCTAAGCAGGAAGCTATTGAAAATATACTTGACGCGGCCGAGCTTAAAAAAGAGGGACTTATAAAGAAAATTATTGTAACCGGTTGCCTTGCTCAGCGGCATAAGGATGAAATTATTAAAGAAATTCCGGAGGTTGACGCGGTAATCGGTATAGGAGCGAACTCCGAACTCCTTGAAGTTATTGATAAAGTTATGACCGACGGTGAAAAGGTAGAAAAATTCCCGGATCAGTCCGGTCTGCCGCTTGACGGACAGAGACTTCTGACAACCCCTGAGCATTGGGCTTATATCAAGATTGCCGACGGCTGCTCCAACAGATGCACATACTGTACTATTCCGTACATACGCGGAAATATGAGAAGCCGCAGAATGGAAAATATAATTGAGGAAGCGAAGCAGCTTGCACAGCAGGGCGTTAAAGAGCTTGTCGTTGTCGCTCAGGATACAACGAGCTACGGACTCGATATTTACGGCGAGCTTAAACTGCCCGAACTTCTTAATTCGCTTTGTGAAATTGACGGTATAGAATGGATACGAATGCTTTACTGCTATCCCGACAGAATTACCGATGAGCTTATAGAAACGATTAAAAATCAGCCAAAAGTTTTGCATTACATTGATTTACCGCTTCAACACGCGAATGATGATATACTTAAAAGAATGAACCGCCGCGGAACCTGTGAGGACATAAAGCGCGTTATTGCAAAGCTTCGCGCTGAAATTCCCGATGTTGTTATTCGCACGACCTTCATAGTCGGTTTTCCGGGCGAGGGCGAAAAAGAGTTTGAAGACTTGGCTGTGTTTGTAAACGAGATGTGCTTTGACAGACTCGGCTGCTTCTCATTCTCGCCGCAGGAGGGTACGCCTGCCTATGATATGGAAGGTCAGGTTGACGATGAAATCAAACAGCATCGCGGCGATATAATAATGCAGGATCAGTACAGTATCGTCGAGGAACTTAACGGTCAAAAAATCGGAAAGACATATAGGACTGTTATCGAGGAGTATGACGCTTACACAGACAGCTATATCGGCAGAACATATATGGACGCTCCCGAAATCGACGGAAATATTAAATTTACAGGCGATGGCGATTATGACATCGGAGATTTTGTAGATGTCAGAGTTTTTGATTTCGACGGCTACGATTTAATCGGGGAGATAGTTTGATATGAATACACCGAATAAAATCACCGTATGCAGAATGTTTATAGCTCCGTTGTTTCTGCTTATATATTTGTCAGGTTTCAAATACAGATTTTTCGTTTCAGCGGCAGTTTTTATTCTCGGAGCAATAACCGATTTCATAGACGGGAATATGGCGAGGAAGCGCAATATTGTTACTAACTTCGGTAAGCTGCTCGATCCGATAGCCGATAAGATGCTTGTTGCGGCGGCTTTGCTTGCGTTTATGAATGACGGATTCTGTAATATCTGGTTTGTAATGCTTATACTTACGAGAGATTTTGCCGTGACCTCCGTAAGAATGATAGCTTCTTCACAGGGAGTAGTTATACCGGCTAATATATGGGGAAAAGCTAAAACAGTAACACAGATGGTTTCTATGATTGCCGTTATGCTTTTGGCAGGATTCAATTCCGCGTTTGCGCTGAACATAAATGTCAGTCTTATTTCAAATATAATTATGGCTGTTGTAACGGCAGTTACCGTTGTCAGCGGAATAATATATATCGTTGACAGCCGAAAGGTAATAAAATACGATAAATAAGTAGGAGTGAATACAAATGGTTGTTTCTTCTGCAAGACTTATGAAAAGAGCTTCAAACGCAGGCTATGCGATTCCGGCTTTTAACATTGACAATCTTGAATCGGCTATGGCTGTTTCGGAAATAGTGCATGAGCTTCGTCTGCCGGTTATAGTTCAGACTATTCCGAGAACTCTCAGATACGGCGGTGTTGCGATATATCCCGCAATGATGAGGGAGCTTATGGCTGACTGCCCGGTGGATTATGCTTTACATCTTGACCACGGCGACAGTCTGAGTCTTGCTAAGCAGTGCGTAGCAAGCGGTTTTTCCTCCGTAATGTTTGACGGCAGCGCACTCGATTTCGAGGAGAATATCCGCCGTACAAAGGAAGTTACCGATTTTGCCCTGCCGATGGATGTTTCTGTCGAGGGTGAATTGGGAACCGTAGGCGGAAAAGAAGAGGGCGATGTCGAATTAGAGGCAGGTTATACCGAAGTCAGCGAAGCTGTTGAATTTGTAAGAAGAACTAATGTAAGCACTCTCGCTATCGGAGTCGGCACGGCTCACGGAGTATATAAAGGTACGCCGAAAATCAATATTCAGCGCATAGAGGAGATACATTCCGCTATTGAAACTCCTCTTGTCTTGCACGGCGCTTCGGGACTTTCGGACGAAACATTGAAAGCTTGCATAAAAGCGGGAATTACCAAGATCAATTTTGCTACCGAGCTTCGTCAGGCATATACCGACGGAATAAAGTCGGAGTTTGAAAAATCACCCGATGTTTATGATCCGAAAATTTATATGCGCGGAGCTATCGACAATATAAAAAAGGTTCTCAAACATAAAATTGAGATTTGTTACGGTCTTTAATCAGTCTTTCAAATTCTGAATTTCGGAGGTTCGTTATGATTTATGCCGATTGGATGAAATATATCAAAGATGATGTCAAGCTTTGCGAGCTTGTTATGCCGGGCGCGCATAATTCCGGCAGTTACGGTATGAAAGGCATCGCCTGCTGTCAGGACGGTACTTTGAAAGAACAGTTCGAGTACGGAATCAGGCATTTTTGCGTACGCCTTGATACGGACAGAAAAACCGGAAAAATCGTGTTTTGCCACGGAATAACAAAGGGAGATTCGCTTGAAAACGGTATGCTTGAACTGCGTCAGGCTATGAATGAGCATCCGACGGAATTCTTCATACTTGATATAAGAGAATATTATCCGCAAAAATTCGGGCCTATAAATCTTAAATACAGCGCCGATCCCAAAAAAGTTGACGAGATTCTGGAACGCTATATTTGTCCGTCCGAGAATGCGTTTACGGATTTTGACAGCATAGGTAATGTTACGATGGGCGACATAAGAGCTTCGGGCAAAAGATACATACTTCTCAATTACCGTGAGGAATATGCTCATAGTGTAAATTGTCCGCATATTTTCCCGTGGGAGAAGAAAGTAAACGGTATGAAAGCCTTTGAGTTTGTCACAAGTACGATGGATTTCTTTGATAAATACGACACAGACGGCTTGTATTGGTTTCAGACTCAGACAACGCCTAATCTCGGAACAGATGTAGGAGTTACAAGTCCGAGAAAACTTGACGCCGATGTTCGTATGCATTTCCAGGCAATGATTAAAACTATCGCCAACACTCCCAAATACCTTAAAAGGGCGAATATCATTTCGGGTGATTTTATGACGGAGGATTATTTCAAATCACGCGAGATACTTTTGCTCAACCTTAAAAAGAATAATGTTTTGCCCGAACTTTCCGACGAATATCTTGCCGGCCTTTCTCTCGGCGAATAACCCGTATTTTTTGACGGCTTTACTTGACAAAATAAATGTGTTAATATATAATATAATCAGTCTTTGGCGTGCTTTTGCGCGTCACCGATAAGTAGTTAGACAAGGAGTACCTGAATATGGAAAGAATTAAAACTATCGAAACAAGAGATCTTGATTGCAGTGCAAAGAACGGCGGCTGCGGCGAGTGTCAGACTTCCTGCCAGTCAGCTTGCAAGACTTCTTGCGGTGTTGCAAATCAGAAGTGTGAAAACAAGGCTAATTCTGCCGAGAACAACTGATTATAATTCAACAGGAGAGCCGCTTTTTTTAAGCGGCTTTTTTACTTGTTACCGAAAGGAAAAACTATGGTTCATCAGTATAAATTAAACGGATATAATATTGTACTTGATTCTTGCAGCGGTTCGGTTCATGTCGTTGACGAGGTCGCTTATGACATTATCGCTATGTATCAGTCTGCTTCCTCTGACGAAATAGCCGATGAAATTTTGAAAAAATATCCTGACAGGGACGATGTTACGCGTGACGATGTTATGCAATGCATATCCGATGTTGCTTCTCTTGAAAAGTCGGGCAAGCTTTTTTCAGAGGACAAGTATGAGGGTATGGCGTCCGATTATAAGAATAAAAGCAATGTCATCAAAGCCATGTGCCTTCATGTTGCCCATACATGCAATCTTAATTGCAGCTATTGCTTTGCAAGTCAGGGTAAATATCACGGTAACCGATCGCTTATGAGCTTTGAAGTCGGAAAGCAGGCTTTTGATTTTTTGATCCGGAATTCCGGCAGTCGCAGAAACCTTGAAGTCGATTTCTTCGGCGGCGAGCCTCTTATGAATTGGGAGGTAGTAAAAAAGCTTGTTGCTTACGCCCGTGAACAGGAAAAGATTTATGATAAAAATTTCCGCTTTACGCTGACAACAAACGGCGTTCTCATTGACGATGAGGTTATCGACTTTTTAAATAAAGAGATGAGCAATGTTGTCCTCAGCCTTGACGGACGAAAAGAAATTCATGACCATCTCAGAAAAGATATACACGGCAAGGGAAGTTATGATGTTATAGTACC
>JAQXHF010000129.1 GCA_029007095.1 Clostridia bacterium
CAATATGCTTGTGGGAATCAAGAGCTACTACGAGAATTACCATAAGGTACAGATAAGCGACGCACTTGTTTACCGCGCCGTCACGCTTTCGGAGAGGTTTATTACAGACAGATTCCTTCCCGACAAAGCGATAGATTTGCTCGATGAAGCATGTACCTGTGCAAATCTCAGAAATAAAAATATCAGCGAATATGAAAACAAACTTAATGAAAAAGCAGATTTGATAATTCGCGAGCAGGATTTGATGGAAGAAACCGAAAATCCCGATTACGAAGCTATCGCCAAGGTTAAATCCGATATAATGCAGTGTGAGGCGCGCATAAATCAGCTTGTTCCGCTCGTTGAAAATTCTCCCGTAACCGAGGATGATTTGGCGAGAGTAATTCAGCTTTGGACAGGCATACCGGCTCAGAAAATAGTTGAGAGCGATCTGCGCCGTCTTGCCGACCTTGATAAAAAGCTCAAATCAAAAATCATCGGTCAGGATAAAGCCGTTGACGCGGTTGCTACGGCAATCAGGCGCAGCAGAGTTCAGATAAGTCCGCGCCGCAGACCGGCGTCGTTCATATTTGTCGGACCTACCGGCGTAGGAAAAACCGAACTCGTTAAGCAGCTTGCAAACGAACTTTTTGACACTCCTGAAACTCTTATAAGACTTGATATGTCTGAGTTTATGGAGAAACACAGCGTTTCCCGTATAATAGGTTCGCCGCCGGGTTATGTAGGATATGACGAGGCGGGACAGCTCACCGAAAAGGTGCGCCGCAAACCTTATTCCGTACTGCTCTTTGACGAGATTGAGAAAGCGCATCCGGATGTTATGAACATTCTTTTGCAAATTCTTGATGAGGGCAAAATTACCGACGCTCAGGGCAGAACGGTTAATTTTGAAAACACAGTTATTATTATGACCTCGAATGCAGGAAGCTCAAACGGTGACGGAGTTCTCGGATTTGGCAAGACAAAGACCGAAGCAAGCGCAGACAGAGCGATAAAGGCTCTCAGAGAATTCCTCAGACCTGAATTCATCGGCAGAGTCGATGAGATAGTTGTGTTCAATGAGCTTACCGAGGATAATTTCAGCGAAATTGCCGTTCTTATGCTTGATGAGTTCAAAGAACCTCTTGCTTCAAAGGGCATTACCTTTACCTATACCGACGAGGCAGTAAATCTCTTAGCCAAAAAATCGGTCGGAGGTACAAGGGGAGCTAGAGATCTCCGTAACAATATACGCAGAAGCGTAGAGGATAAAATCGCGTCAAAGATAATCGACAGCATATCCGAACCTGTCACGAGCATCTGTGTAGACGCCGAGAACGATGAAATCGTGTTGAAATAAAAAGCCGAATCAGGTTAATTCACTAAACATAGAGTTAACCGTAAATAGTTGACTGCCGACTTTCGGCAAAGGCGCTTTCGGAAGCTTTGGGGCAGTCATACGATAATACTTAAAAAAGTAGAAAGGAATATCTTTATGAGCAAAACGAGAATTGAAACTAAATGTGTTCAGGGCGGATATACTCCGGGTAATGGTGAACCCAGACAAATTCCGATAATTCAGAGTACCACATTCAAATATGCGACAAGCGAAGATATGGGCAAGCTTTTTGACCTTGAAGCTGACGGATATTTCTATACAAGACTGCAAAATCCTACCAATGATTGTGTAGCTAAAAAAATCTGCGAGCTTGAGGGCGGTACAGCCGCTATGCTCACTTCATCAGGTCAGGCGGCGTCGTTCTATTCTGTTTTCAACATCGCGGGATGCGGCGACCATGTTGTGGCTTCTGCAACGATATACGGCGGAACATATAACCTCTTTGCCGTTACAATGAAGCGAATGGGTATAGATTTCACCTTTGTTAATCCCGACTGTACCGAGGAGGAGCTGAACGCGGCATTCAAACCGAATACCAAGGCGGTTTTCGGTGAAACTATCGCAAATCCTGCTCTTGTAGTGCTTGATATAGAAAAATTTGCTAAGGCTGCTCACGCACACGGAGTTCCGCTTATCGTTGACAATACCTTTGCAACGCCTATAAACTGCCGCCCGTTTGAATGGGGAGCGGATATAGTAACACATTCCACTACTAAATATATGGACGGTCACGGCGCGGCTGTCGGAGGCTGCATAGTTGATTCGGGAAAATTTGACTGGATGGCTCATGCCGATAAATTCCCCGGACTCTGCACTCCCGATGACAGCTATCACGGAATAACCTATGCCGAGAGATTCGGCAAAGAGGGCGCGTATATCACAAAGGCTACCGCTCAGCTGATGCGCGATTTCGGTTCTATTCAGTCGCCGCAGAACGCTTTTATTCTGAATCTCGGACTTGAAAGCCTTCATGTCAGAATGGCAAGACATTGCGAGAACGGACTCGCCGTGGCAAAGTATCTTGAAAGTAATGACAAAATAAGTTGGGTAAATTACCCCGGACTTGAAAGCAATAAGTATTATGAGCTTTCACAGAAATATTTGCCAAACGGAACCTGCGGAGTTGTAAGCTTCGGCATAAAGGGCGGAAGAAAGGCGGCAGAGAGTTTTATGAAAAACTTGAAGATTGCCGCTATCGAAACTCATGTTGCCGACGCGAGAACCTGCTGCCTGCACCCGGCGAGCGCAACTCACAGACAGATGAACGACGAGGAGCTTGCCGCCGCAGGAGTACCTGCCGACCTTGTCCGTCTTTCCTGCGGACTTGAAAACGCCGAGGATTTGATTGCCGATATCGAGCAGGCTCTTGAAAATGTATAAAGTTAAAGCTGATTAAATCAGCGATTATCAAAAGAGTGATTTAAATGCCAATAAAAATACCAAATGAATTACCTGCCGTTCAGACTCTGCACAGAGAAAATATATTCGTAATGACGCAGACGAGAGCAAAAAATCAGAATATAAGACCGCTGAGGATTTTGCTTCTGAATCTTATGCCGAAAAAAATTGAGACAGAAACACAGTTTGCCAGAGTTCTCGGCAATACCCCTCTGCAAGTCGAGCTTGACCTGCTTCATACAAGGTCGTATCATTCCAAAAACACTTCGCAGGAGCATCTCCTTGCGTTTTACAATACTTTTGACGATATAAAGGACAATAAGTATGACGGAATGATAATAACCGGCGCTCCCGTCGAAATGATGGATTTCGAGGAAGTTGAGTATTGGGACGAGTTGTGCGAAATAATGGAGTGGAGCAAAACTCATGTCACAAGCACCTTCCATATATGCTGGGGCGCTCAGGCCGGATTGTATTATCATTACGGAATTAAAAAGCATTTGCTTGATAAAAAATGCTTCGGAGTTTTCCCTCACAAGGTTGAGTATAAAAATTCGATTTTGTTCCGCGGATTTGACGATACTTTTATGGTTCCACAGTCTCGCCATACCACTATTGACCGTAAAGAGGTCGAGGCGGTAGATGACCTTAAAATTCTCGCATCTTCCGAGGAAACCGGAATATATGCGATTATGACGAAAAAAGGCAAGCAGATTTTTATTACGGGACATTCCGAATATGACGCCAACACTTTGCTTGAAGAGTATAAGCGCGATAAGGAAAAGGGAATGGACATTCAGGTTCCGGTTAATTATTTCCCCGATGACGATCCTACGAAGCCGCCTATTGTCAGTTGGAGGGCACACGCTCATCTGCTTTATTCAAACTGGCTGAATTACTTTGTATATCAGACAACACCGTACGATATAAGAAATATAGAGTGATGTGTATTGAAGCAGAATTGCGCTTTCGACACAGCAAACACTTCATTCCTAAAAAACAAACCACCCTAAAAAAGAATTTTTCGTTCTTTTTTGGGTGGATTTTGTTTTTAGAAAGGATTAAAATGTGTTTGTACTGTCAAAGTTTATTATAAAAGCTTGAAAATAAAAAATGAGTAAAAACGAGAAAAACAGAGCATTTCGGAGCAATTAAGAGTATTATTATAAACTTGATAAGTTCGCAGCGGATTTATCCTAATTTTTTGTAAAAAAATGTTGACATTTGCAAGAAGTAGTAATATACTATGACTCATACACAGTATAGTTGTATTTCGCCGTATTCGGCAAAGAGAGGGGCTGCTAATTGAAAGACAATATTATTATTGACCTTAAAAACATTTCAATTAAATTCGGAGATAATCAGATACTTGATAATTTAAGTATGTATATCCGTGACAAGGAGTTTATTACGCTGCTCGGTCCGTCGGGTTGCGGTAAAACAACTACGCTTAGAATTATTGCAGGATTTTTGGAGCCTGACAGCGGTGAGGTTATCTTTGAGAACAAAGTAATCAATGGTGTACCTCCCTATAAAAGGCAGGTTAACACCATTTTTCAGCGTTATGCGCTTTTTCCGTACCTTAATGTTTACGAGAATATCGCATTTGGTCTTCGCATTAAGAAGATGAAAGAAGCAGAAATTAAAAAGACTGTTACAGAAATGCTTGAACTCGTAAATCTCAAAGGCTTTGAGCGCAGAAATATAAATTCTCTTTCGGGAGGTCAGCAGCAGAGAGTTGCGATAGCAAGAGCGATTGCGGTAAAACCTCGCGTGCTTCTTCTGGACGAGCCTCTTGGCGCGCTTGACCTTAAACTGAGAAAGGATATGCAGGTCGAGCTTAAAAATATTCAGAAGCGCCTCGGCATAACTTTCATTTATGTTACCCATGACCAGGAGGAAGCTCTGTCTATGTCGGATACCGTTGTTGTAATGGACGGCGGCGTTATTCAGCAGATAGGAACTCCACAGGATATTTACAATGAACCTAAAAACGCTTTTGTTGCAGATTTTATCGGAGAGAGTAATATCCTCGACGGTAAAATGCTTGAAGATTTCAAATGCTCTTTTTCGGGCGCAGAGTTCCAATGTCTTGACAAGGGATTCGGCAATGGCGAATCTGTCGATGTCGTAGTAAGACCTGAGGATGTTGACATCGTTCCGCCGGAGAACGGAATCCTTACCGGAGTTGTAACTTCCGTAACATTTAAGGGCGTTCATTTTGAAATTATCGTCGATATAGGCGGCTTTAAGTGGATGATTCAGACAACCGATTATGAGCCTGTCGGCAAAAAAATCGGACTTTATATCGAGCCTGACGCCATTCACATTATGAAAAAGTCAAAGTATTCCGGACTGTACGGAGATTACAGCTCATTCAGCGACGAGCTGGAGCATCTCTCCGATATCGTTGAGGAGGAATGAGCCTTGAATAAGAAAAATTCTCTTATGCAGAAGCTCTGCGCGGCTCCTCATATAGTTTGGTCCGTTATATTTATTGTTGTTCCGCTCGCAATGGTTGTTTATTATGCATTGACGGACAACAACGGCAATTTTTCAACCGTAAACATAGAGCGGCTCGGCGACTATACAACGACATTTCTTCGCTCAATCTGGCTTGGAATTATTGCAACGGTTATTTGCCTTGTTATAGCCTATCCTTTGGCATATATAATTTCACAGTCAAAGCTCAGAGTGCAAAGCACTATGGTAATGCTGATAATGATACCTATGTGGATGAATTTCCTGCTCAGGACATACTCGTGGATGGCTCTTTTGGAGGATTCCGGAGTGATAAATACTCTGCTCGGATATATCGGAATAGGACCGTTCAAAATGATAAATACTCAGGGAGCGGTAGTCCTCGGAATGGTTTATAACTTCCTGCCGTTTATGGTTTTGCCGATTTACAGCGTAATGGTAAAGCTTGACAAAAATCTCGTAGAGGCGGCTCAGGATCTCGGCGCGAACAAAATAAATGTTTTCAGCAAGGTGATTTTTCCGTCCACTCTTTCGGGCGTTGTATCCGGCATAACTATGGTGTTCGTTCCGTCTGTCAGCACCTTCTATATTTCTCAAAAGCTCGGCGGCGGTAATGTCGTGCTTATAGGCGATATAATAGAAATGCAGTTCCAGGTTTCAAACAATTTTCATTTCGGTGCGGCACTGTCGCTTGTACTGATGATACTTATTCTCATCTGTATGGCTGTAATGAATAAGTTTGGCGATCCGGAAGCTGATGAAGCGGCAGGAGGCGTGATATTATGACAAAAATGAAACCTGCCTCCAAAATATATATTGCTCTCGTTTTGATCTTTTTGTATCTGCCTATATTTATGCTGATGATACTGTCGTTCAACGGCTCTAACAGTACAAGTGTAATGAACGGTGTTTCACTCAAATGGTATGTTGAGCTTTTCAGAAGCGAAGCAACTATGAATGCGCTTTATAATACGCTCGTACTTGCCGTCACCTCATCTCTGACTGCGACGGTTATAGGAACTGTTGCCGCCGTAGGCATTGATAAAATGAAAAAAGGCTTCGCAAAGACGATGATTACGACCGTTACCAATATCCCTATGATGAATCCGGAAATCGTAACAGGCGTATCGCTTATGCTTCTGTTTGTTTTCATAGGTTCAATACTGAAAATAAACGGTGTGTTAGGATTCTGGACTCTGTTTATAGCGCATGTAACATTCAGTTTGCCTTATGTTATTCTGAATGTTTTACCGAAGCTCAGTCAGGTTGATCCGAATCTTGCACAGGCGGCTCAGGACCTCGGTTGCCCTCCTGTAAAAGCATTTTTCAAGGTTGTTTTTCCGTCAATATTGCCCGGAATTTTTGCAGGACTTATTATGGCTTTCACGCTTTCGCTTGATGATTTCATCATAAGCTATTTTGTTAGCGGACCTAAATTCCAGACTTTGCCTATATACATTTTCTCTATGACTAAAAAGAGAGTCACTCCGGATATGTATGCGCTGTTTACTCTGATGTTTATTGCGATTCTTGTACTTTTGATACTCGTTAATGTATTCCAGTCAAAGGGCGAGAAAAAGGCTAAAAAAGGCGGTGCGCGCAATGATTAAAAAGATTTTTGCTGTTATTTCCGCTTTAACTATGGTTTCGATTTCGGCGTCGCCGCTTGCATTGGCAGCTGAAAAAGAAAAGGATTACAGCCATCTTAAAGGCACAGAGATAAATGTATATAACTGGGGCGAATATATTGCAGACGGCTCCGACGGCATAATGGATGTCAACAAGGAATTTGAAAAGGAGTATGGAATTAAAATTAACTATACCACTTTCGATTCCAACGAGAATATGTATAATAAGCTAAAAGGCGGCGGAGCGAATTACGATATTGTAATTCCGTCCGATTATATGATTGAGCGTATGATTGACGAAGATATGCTCGTTAAACTCAATTTTGATAATATTCCAAATTATGTGAATATTATGGATAAATACAAAAATCTGTATTTTGATCCTAACAACGAGTATTCCGTACCTTATAATGTAGGTATGGTCGGTCTTGTCTACAACACAAAAATGGTTGACGAGGTTCCCGATAGCTGGTCTATAATGTGGGACGAAAAATACGCCGGACAGATTTTGATGTTTAATAATCCGAGGGACGCTTTCGGCTTGGCTCAGGCTCTTCTCGGTATAGATTTCAATACCGATGATACCGAGCAATGGCACAAGGCGTATGATAAACTGAAAGAACAGAAAAAGGTTGTTAAATCCTATGTAATGGACGATGTTTTCATTAAAATGGAGGGCGGCGACGCGGCTATTGCGGCTTATTATGCAGGCGACTGCCTGTGCATGATTGAGAATAATCCCGATCTTGCATTTGTCTATCCTAAGGAAGGCACCAATATATTTGTAGACTCTGTTTGCATACCAAAAAGCTGTCAGAACAAGGAAGCCGCAGAGCTTTATATCAATTTCCTGTTAAGGGAAGATGTTGCACTCGCCAATGCAGAATTCCTTTACTATGCGACGCCGAATCAGGCTGTGCTCGACAATCCCGAATACTCTTTGAGAGATGAAAAGGTGCTGTATCCCGACGAGGAAGATATGCCGAAAACACAGTATTTTCACAATCTCCCTCCGGAGACGCTTGCTCTTATGACTTCGCTGTGGGATAACCTGAAAATTGAAGGCTCAAAGGATACCGGTATGTATATAGGTCTGATTTCCTTTGCTACTGTTTGCACAGCGTACGGAGTTTTCCATTTTATACGCAAAAAGAAACGCGAAAAGATGTATTATTGATAACAAAAATGAGTTTGTACGCGATTTGTACAAACTCATTTTTAATGTGTTTTTATTTTAATGTTTTTGATTCAATATGTTGTAAAGATTTTCAAAGTGATTAGAAAAATCAGGAGCATTAACATGGCCTTGATTTATAGCCTTTTTAACCAAATCAGGCACATTTTCAATACTGTCTGCATAATAAATACCTTCAGTCTCTTCAAACCATTTGCATCCGTCTATAATTTTATGGTCAAAAGAACGCAGGGCAATACATGGTGTGCCGGATAATATCGAGAATATTACGCCATGGAAACGATCGGTTATAACAACTTGATATTTTGAAATGCTATCTACCAGTTTTTTAATTTGTATCAAGCGATCTGCCGGGGTAACGGTATGAAATACATTAGTGTCAGAAAAATCAAGATTGTAATTAACATTTAATGTGTCAATTAAGTTTGAAAACTGTTCTTCGGTATAATACTTTTCTCCGTCTTTTCTTGTCAACATAACAATTCCGGAGCGGTTGCTTATAACCGAAGGTGTGATTTTGTTAAAAAGAAATGTTGCCATATCCGGACAAAGCAATACTTGTAAATCCGGGAACATTTTTTTGGCAGTACAATGGCTCGTTTTTTCTCGTGCAATAACTGTTAGGTTTTTGTTACTGTTATATATTTCCTGAGTTTTAGTTTTGATTAAATTCGACTTTTCTGAATTTGAATATGATATCGACTGGGGGAATAAAACGATATTATTATTCTTACATTTGTATATTATTCTTCGCCTGATAGCTTCGCAATTTAAATATAAATCGTTAACATTTCCGCCGCCTTGTAAAAATATTAAATCATTTTTATTTATATTTGATATTACAAGTCTGCATTTTTTATCTTTTGTAAGATTTTCGTGAGTATATTCTAACAATTCGAAATTTTTGTAATATTTTTTCAACCATTCTATTTCAGCCAATGCGATCAATTGGTCCCCTAAATTTCCGTATTGAGGTGTACCTATTAAGAAAACTCTTGTTTTTTTATTCTTTCTTTTATTGAAATAGTTTTGAACTATTTGAAAGCATCTCTTGATTTCTGCGTAAATTTTTGATGGCAATGAATAAATTTGCATCAGAATATTATTAACTTTATTAGTACGCATAATATTACTCCGTTATGTAATCTTTGCAATTATTTCTGATATATATTTTTGGTCTGTACACTCTTCTACTCCGTTTGAATTTACAGCCTCAAACACCATTTTATTACTTAAAGCTACTTTTTTTTCGGCACCCATCAAAAGCCACTCATACTCTACATCAATATGTCCTATATCTATGGCACGGTAACCGGCTTTGCTAAGATCGTAGGCAAGACAGGTTGCAGCAGGTCCTAATGCAATAAGAAATAATATATTTTTATCAAATTTGCATGCTTCTTTAAATATTTCATCATATTTATCAAAAGCCTGCTTTGACGGAGCAAGTATTCTTTTGATTGATTTGGCGCCGTCAAATAAATCGTTACCGACGCCGAGACGACTTTTTTCTCCCTCAATGATTACAATGTCTTTATTTTCCCATATTTTTTTCATTTTATTGTATATTGGTAATCCTTGACTGTGATCGTTTAAAGAGATATATTGCCTTGTTACAGAAGCGTTATAATACTTTTTATTCTTTATAAGATATTTATACCAAACTTTTCGGTATCTGCACAGATGATTTTTCCAGTATTTGTTAGCTTCATCGGTGTATCTGCTTCTGTCTCCGAAAGCGTCGGCAATTCCTATCATTATTGAGTCGTCATTGCTTGACAGGACTTCTTTAAGTTTGTTTGAAGCGAAAGGAGTTGCCTTTTGAAAATAAATATCCTTTCCGCAGACAAGCTTGATTTCACCGTCTCCGAATCTTGCCATTGATTTTTGAGTGTTGATAAGCTCGTCTATTGTTTCATCTACGCTTGCTATTATAGGGGGCTTGTGAATTCGACGATAAAAAAAGTCATAAATAATCCAAAAACGAGCGACAGCTTTAATTTTCAAATCAACAGCGTTGTTCCATAACTTAACGAGAAATTTTTTCAAATCACAATCACCTGCAAACACCTAAGAAAAATTGTATTTTAATTATAACTGTAAAGCTTAATAAAGTCAACAAATAAGCTCTTTTTGCCGAAAAGTGTATTGTAATTTTGCTTATTTAATGGTATCATTTTAAAGTATAGATATTACACGGAGCTGATTATATGAAAATTAAAGACATTATTAAAAACAACAATATTACCGTTTCTTTTGAGGTGTTTCCGCCGAAGCAGTGGGATAAAATAGAAAAGACCAAGGCAATAGTAGACGAGATGACGAAGCTTAATCCGTCATTTATGAGCGTTACATATGGTGCGGCAGGAACGACAAGCGGCTTTACCGCTGAAATTGCAAAGGAGATTAAGCAGCAGGGAGTTACACCCTTGGCGCATCTGACCTGCCTGACCTCCACGCGTGATAAAATTCGCTCGGTCGTGTCTGAAATGAAGAACGACGGAATAGAAAACATACTTGCTTTAAGAGGAGATATCCCTGAAAATTTTGAATTCCCCGACGAGCAGTATTATGAACACGCGTATCAGCTTATCGAGGAGATTCATTCTCTCGGTGATTTCTGCGTCGGAGGAGCTTGCTATCCCGAGGTGCATCCTGAAAGCGCAAACAGAGTCGAAGACATAAATCACCTTAAAGAGAAGGTTGACTGCGGACTTGATTTCCTTACCACTCAGATGTTCTTTGATAACAGAGTATATTACAATTTCAGGGAGCTTTGCGCCGTTAAGGGTATAGATGTTCCGATAATCGCCGGAATTATGCCTATCACCAATGCCGCGACTGTTTCAAGAACCGTAAAGCTTTCAGGCTGTACTCTGCCCGTAAAGTTTGAAAAAATCGTTGAACGCTTCGGTGACAAAAATGAAGCTATGAAGCAGGCAGGAATAATATACGCTTCCGAACAGATAATTGATCTTATGGCAAACGGCGTTAATAACTTCCACATATACACAATGAATAAACCCGATGTTGCCGCAAAGATAGTCGGATGCATTTCGGAGATCATAAATGGATAAGGCTGAAATATTAAGATATTTGCGCACTTCTTCAAAAATTGAAGACGAAAATGTATTGCGGCTTGTCGAAAGCTGTATGGACGAGATAAATTCTACCGTTCGCCCTAAATCTATTTACAGGATTTTTGATTGTAAAGTAACCGAGTCTGAGGTTATTCTGGATTCCGCGGTATTTAAAAGCAAGCGACTTGCCGAAACCGTAAAAGGCTGTAACCGTGTCTGCATCATGGGAGCAACTCTCGGCATACAAGGCGACCGTCTTCTGAATCTCTATGCCGAAACCGAAATAGCAAGGGCTGCGGTAATGCAGTCGGCTCTCGCTTCTAAAATCGAAGAGGTCTGCGACTCAGTCGAAGACGATCTTCGTTCACAAGGACTTGTTCTCAGACAAAGATATTCTCCCGGATATTTTGACCTTGATATCTCTCAGCAACGCGATATTTTTTCTCTCATCGACATTACAAAAAGAATCGGTGTAACGCTGACCGACACATTTCAGATGATACCGACTAAGAGCGTTACGGCAATAATTGGCATCGATAATTTTGAATAAAATCGCCCACAACGCATTTTTCGCTCGGGGCAGTATCTTCATACAGCGTATTTATGTCCACAGCGCATTTTTGAGTGCATTTTTATTTATACTTGGCAATGTTCATAAAATCAAAGTAATTTATTTATGCCTTTAAATCGGAAAGGTATGGTTATAACTATGGAAAAAATTAAATTTTTTGACGGTGGAATGGGAACAATGCTTCAAGCCGACGGTTTGAAGCCGGGTGAATTGCCGGAGCTTCTCAATCTGACCGCACCCGAAAAGGTAGCAAAGGTGCATAAAGCTTATGCGGAAGCCGGAAGCGACATAATAAGCACTAACACATTCGGGGCAAATTCGCTTAAATTTGATAATGTTGAGGAAATAGTTTCCTCGGCGGTATCACTTGCAAAAAGTGCGGGCAAAATGGTTGCTCTCGATATAGGCCCTACGGGAAAACTCTTGAAACCGCTCGGAGAGCTGAGCTTTGAGGACGCCTATGAGGTGTTCAAGAAAACTATTGTTGCGGCGGAAGACAAAACCGATATAATTCTGCTTGAAACAATGACGGATTTGCTTGAAATAAAAGCCGCCGTCCTTGCCGCTAAGGAGAACAGCAAGCTGCCCGTATTTGTGTCTATGATGTTTGATGACACCGGCAGACTGCTTACGGGAACCGATATTCGTTCTGCCGTCGTAACTCTTGAAGGTCTCGGAGTTGACGCAATAGGAATGAACTGCGGACTCGGCCCTGAGCAAATGTATGAATTCGTCAGGGAGCTTCGCTCTTATACAAAGCTGCCGATTTTGGTAAATCCCAATGCCGGATTACCTGAGTCGGTAAACGGAAATACCGTATTTAATGTTGACGCACAGGAGTTTGCGGAATGTATGGAACGAATTGCAAAGCTTGGCGTTTCCTATCTCGGCGGTTGCTGCGGAACAACTCCTGAGCATATCCGCAAAATGATTGAAGCGTGCGGTAAAATCCCGTCGGCAATTACTCAGCCTGAGCCGACAACAGCGGTTTGCTCCTATTCAAAAACAGTTGAGCTTGGAACCGACCGAGTTATAATCGGAGAAAGGATAAATCCCACCGGCAAGAAGCTTTTTAAAGAGGCTTTGCGGCGCCACGATATCAATTATATAGTCAGAGAGGGCGTTGCACAAAAAGAAGCGGGAGCGCATATACTTGATGTAAACATCGGATTGCCTGAAATTGACGAGCCGAGTATGATGAAAGAATCGGTTTTGGCTTTGCAGAGCGTTATAGATTTGCCGCTTCAAATAGACACTTCGGATCCTATTGCGATGGAAACAGCTCTTCGTTGTTATAACGGCAAGGCTATGCTTAACAGCGTAAACGGCAAAGACGAAGTTATGAAGCAGGTTTTTCCTCTCGCTAAGAAATACGGAGCGGTAGTTGTATGCCTTTGCCTTGACGAGAGCGGAATTCCCGAAACGGCGGACGGCAGAATAGAGATTGCCCGAAAAATCATAGAAACGGCAAAGAGCTACGGAATACCGAAAAACGAGCTTGTTTTTGACGCTTTGGCTATGACTGTCAGTACCGGTGCGGACAATGCTAATCAGACTATCGACGCTGTACGCAGACTGAACGATGAGCTTGGCGTTAAAACCGTACTCGGCGTCAGTAACATTTCTTTCGGACTGCCTAACAGAGATGAGATAAATTCTACATTCTTTGCAATGGCTTTACAGGCCGGACTTTCAGCCGGAATAATCAATCCTATGAGCGAAAAAATGATGAATATCTATTATTCATTCAGAGCGCTTAAAGGTTTGGACGATAACTGCGGAGACTATATAACCAAAATTTCCGCTAAGAAGCAAGCCGAAACAGAACAGCCTGTTACCGATTTGAAAACTGCTATTATAAAGGGCATTAAGAACGAGGCTGCAAAATGTGCGGAAAAGCTTATCGAAAACACCGACAGCCTTGAAATAATTAACGGATATATCATTCCGGCTTTGGATTTCGTAGGAGATGAATTTGAAGCCAAAAGAATGTTTTTGCCTCAGCTCCTAATGAGTGCGGATAGCGCAAAAGCGGCTTTTGATGTTATCAAAGCTCGAATGACAAGTTCTGACAGCAGTCAGAGCGGTAAGCGTGTAATCCTTGCAACGGTTCACGGAGATATCCATGATATCGGTAAGAATATCGTTAAAGTTCTGCTCGAAAATTACGGCTTTGATGTTATAGACCTCGGCAAAGATGTACCTCCGGAAAAGGTGCTTGAAGAAACCGTGAACAGCAACACGGAGCTTGTCGGTCTGTCGGCTCTTATGACAACTACCGTACCCGCTATGGAAGAAACCATAAAGCTCATTCATGAAAATACCGACGCTAAGGTTATGGTAGGCGGCGCGGTGCTTACAAAAAGCTATGCAGATATGATAAATGCCGATTTTTATGCCAAGGATGCAGCTGAATCAGTAAAAATTGCAAAAAAATGCTTGAAAATATAGACAAATTGTTATAGTAGTGTTATAATAGTATTACTAAAATGCAATGGCGCACAATTATTTTGTACGGTTGAAAAATATGTTACACCTTAGATATAATTCAAAAGGAACATAAAATCATCAATCGCTCAGTTCTAATTGTGCGCTTGTGAATTTTACAAACTAAAAGGAGCGGTACCAATGAATTTGCAAAACTTGATTCAGAAAAAAGACGCGGCGGCAAAGTATATGATTGATGAAATTACATACATTATCAAAAATTTTGAGAAGCGTGCGCCGGGTTCTAAGGGTGAAAAACAGGCTTGCGAGTATATGGCTGATGTACTTAAAAAGGATTGCGGCTGTGAAAAGGCCGAGGTTGAATCCTTTGAGGAAAATCCCGGATCGTTTTACGGCTGGATTTACTTTACTTTTACGCTGATTTTTGCGGCTATTGTTTCTCTGTTTGTATTCAATCCCATTGTTTCGGCTGTATTTATTGCGTTGGGATTTTTCATCGCATTTATGCAGTTTGGATTTTATAAGAAGATGATGGACAGATTTTTTCCGAAAAAGACCGGTCACAATGTAACGGCTGTCAAAAAATGCTCCGGCGAGGTTAAGCGTAGAATTATCTTTAACGGACATCCGGATGCGGCATGGGAATGGCCGGTTAACTATAAGCTCGGTGGAGTCGGATTTGAGGCTCACGCTATTATTTCTGCCGTAGGAGCTTTATATTACCTCGTACTTTCTATAATCAGCATAGCACAGAACGGAGTCGGATTGACTGTTCTTGACGCGTCCTCTCCTTTGTGCAAGGCAGCTCTTTGGGGCTTGCTTTTTGTTCCGTTTATGATAGGTATGTATTTTATGTGGAACAAGAAGCGCGTTGTTGACGGAGCGAACGACAATCTTTCAGGTTGTTATATGGGTATTGCGATTCTCAAAGCTCTTCACGATGAGGGTATCGAGCTTGAAAATACCGAAATCGGAGTTGTTCTGACAGGCTCGGAGGAGGCAGGACTCAGAGGTTCAAAAGCTTGGTGCGAAAAGCACAAGGGCGAATTCGACGATGTTCCCACTTTCATTTATTCATACGATACCATTCACGATCCCAAACAGCTTATGACAAATTACCGCGACCTCAACGGCACGGTTAAGGCGGATAAAGATGTTTCCGACCTGTTTATGGAGTGCGCAGACGAGCTTGGAATCTTCTGTAAAAAAGGTTGGGTTCCGCCGCTCGGAGGAGCTACCGACAGCGCTGCTTTTGCACAGGCAGGTTTCAGAGCTACGGGCATTACCGGACTTAATCATAAGCTTGAAGACTATTATCATACAAGACGCGATACATATGATAATATGGACGCAGAGGGATTGGCAAACTGCTATGCAATATCTGTAAAGGTTCTCGAAAAATTCGATAACGGCGCAAAACAGTAAAAATTTAACGGAGCCGGCGTATCTGATGAAATGCGGCGGCTCCGATTGTTTTTGTAAATTTCTCTTGATTTTTTGAAAAAACATAGTATAATAATATCGTCGGCATAAGAGTTTCTTATGTTTTAGCATTAAATGCATGGGGGCGTAGCTCAGCTGGGAGAGCGTACGGTTCGCATCCGTAAGGTCGAGAGTTCGATCCTCTTCGTCTCCACCAAACTGATCATCGGCACTGTTCATGTAGCGGTGCCGATGATTGAATAATTGCTTGGGAGAGATTTGTATGCCGGATTATAAGGCTATGTATTATCACTTGGCCGGGCGCATGGCGACTGCGATTGACGCTCTTGAAGCCACCACCAATGCACTGGTTGATATCACCGAAAAGCTGAAGAAGGCGCAGCAGACTACCGAGGAAATGTTCATTTCCGACGCTGACGATGATGTGGATTCTTTGGATAATGAATCTATTTCAGACTAAAAGCCTCGGCGCTTATACGCTGAGACTTTTGTAAATTAAAGGAAGTGTTTATATGTCGGAAAAAGTAATTTTAGTTCTCGTTGACGGTATGCGTCCGGACGGAATGATGCAATGCGGTAATGATTTTGTGCAGAAGCTTATCTCAGAGTCTTCATATTCCCTTAACGCAAGAACGGTTGTGCCGCCTGTCACCTTGCCGTGTCATATGTCTCTTTTTCACAGTGTTGATCCTGAGCGACACGGAATTATGTCGAATACATATATTCCGCAGGTGCGCCCGATAAAGGGATTGTTTGACCGCCTTGATGAATTTGACAAAAAGTGCGCGTTCTTTTACACTTGGGAGGAGCTTCGGGATTTAAGCCGCCCTGACCATCTGCATACTGCTTATTGTATAAATCAGCATAAGCAAAGCGATACCGATGTCAAAATTACCGATGCGGCCATCAAATATATTCATAAAGAAGCTCCTGATTTTATGTTTCTGTATCTTGGAGAAACCGACGAGGTCGGCGGTCATGACTGCGGTTGGATGAGCGAACAATATATGAGGAGCGTAAGCAAGGCTTTGAGTTGCGTTAAAAAGCTCAAAAAAAGCATTTCTGACGATTACACAATTATTCTCCTCGCTGACCACGGAGGTCACGGACGCTCTCATGGCGAAGATATACCTGAGGATATGACTATTCCCATCGTTTTCTGCGGTAAGCCTTTTGAAAAGGGGAAAGAGCTTGGCTCGATTTCCATTAAAGATGTTGCCGCAACGGTGGCAAAACTGCTTGAAGTACCCGCTGTGAAAGAGTGGGAGGGCAAGCCGGTTATCTAAAAGTTAATATAAAATTTGTGAGCCTGTATGGTTGAATTCCGTACAGGTTCATTTTTGCTTTCGTATTAAGGTTCTGCCTTAACTATGGACTTTTTGTTTATATTATGTTATAATCAAAAAACAGTATTGTTAAACAGCAATATTATTACAATTATTTTGAGGAGAATTTTTATGAAGTATTCCGTTAAAAGAAATCTGCATACAGATTTTTCCGTTTTTGAGCAGAATAAGCTCGCTCCGAGAAGCTACTTTATACCTTTTCCGAGTGCGGAGGAGCTTCAAAGTACCGATTATAAGAATGAGAGATATTCTTCGGGCAGAGTTGAATTTTTAAGCGGCGAATGGGATTTCGCATATTTTGAAAAGCTCAGTCAGGTTCCTCAGAGCGTGGATACCGATTCGCAAAAATTTGATAAAATAAATGTTCCTTGCACATGGCAGAGAACGGGATATGACCAGATTGCATATATAAATACCCGTTATCCTTTCCCTAAAAATCCTCCTAAAATTCCTCAGGATGTCGCAGTCGGAATTTACAGAAAGAAGTTTTCTGTCAGCTCGGCTTTTAAAAGTCATATTCTGACTTTTCTCGGAGTAGCCGGAGCGACAGCCGTTTATCTCAACGGCAGTTATGTCGGTTACAGCGAAGGTTCGCATAATACGGCGGAATTCGACATAACAGACTATGTTTCCGACGGAGAAAACGAACTGTTTGCAGTAGTATATAAGTGGAGTAACGGTTCTTATCTTGAAGATCAGGATATGTTCCGCGAAAACGGAATTTTCAGAGATGTTTATGTCGTTTCAAGAGAAGAAAATTATATAAACGATTTCCTTTTCCGTCCGTCAAAAAATTCGGACGGCACATATGATTTAAAAATAAGCATAGACGGTAAATTCTCCGAAAACTGTGAGGTTGGAATATCCGCAAAAGGCAGGGACGGCGAAGTTCTTTTTGAAGCCGTGCTTTCTTACCCTGAGACGGAAACGGTAATTAAAAATATCAAGGCCAAAGAGTGGTCTGCGGAAATACCGAATGTATATGAAACCTACATAATTCTTACTGAGGACGGCAGAGAACAGGAGGCCGTCAGAACCTATATAGGATTCAAGGATGTCAGAATAAACGGAGAGGTCTTCCTTTTCAACGGCAAGCCGATTAAGATGAAGGGTGTCAATCACCACGATACGCATATGACTAAGGGATATGCTATGGGCATTGACGATATGCAGGAGGATATTCTGCTGATGAAAGCGTATAACTGCAACACCGTTCGTACCTCTCACTATCCGCCCGATCCGATCTTTATGATTATGTGCGACATATACGGCCTTTATGTTGTTGACGAAGCTGATATTGAAACTCACGGAGTCTATTCTGTTCCCGGAACTTACCGCCCGTGCAGACTCAGTAATGATTTGAAATGGGCGCCGCACTATCTTGACAGAGTTAAGAGAATGTATGAACGCGATAAGAACCATCCGAGCGTAACTATGTGGAGCCTCGGAAATGAGTCCGGCGGATATAAGTGCCAGGATGTTTGCTACGATTTTCTGAAAAAAAACAACCCGGAAATTCCCGTGCATTATGAGGGTGCTATCAGAAGTAAAAGATGGGCGTATGATGTTGTTTCGAGAATGTATGCTTATCCTCCGCTTATGCGAAAGATACTCAACGGTACTGCCGGCGACAAATACAAGGGCAAGCCTTTCTTCCAATGCGAATACGCTCACGCCATGGGTAACGGTCCCGGCGGACTCGAAGAATATATGCAGCTTTTCTACTCCTCCGATCAGTTTATGGGAGGATGTATTTGGGAGTGGGCCGACCATAGCGTATATGATGAAAACGCAAAGTATAAATGGACCTACGGCGGAGATCACGGCGAGCCGATACATGACGGAAATTTCTGCGTTGACGGATTGTTTTATCCCGACCGTAAGCCGTCAAGCGGTGCGCTCGAAATGAAAGTTGTTTACCGTCCTGTCAGAGCGAAATATTTGGGTAACGGCAAAATAGAGCTTTGGAATACAAGAAGCTTTGCAGATACCTCTGATATTGATATTCTTTGCAATATCCTTGTTGACTCGGAAACGGTTGAAAGCGGAAAAATTGATATCAACCTTGCTCCGGGCGAAAAGAAGCAAATTGCCGTTAAACTGCCTGAGGTAAGCGGCAAGGATCTGTTTGTAAATCTTACCTATAACGATAAACGGTCGGGATTTGAGATAGCCGTTGAACAGCTTGATATTGCGAGAGCGGCTTTGCCGATGGTAAAATCGGAGAAAACTGCCGAGATAACCGATAACGGCGATAAGATTGAAGTTAAATTTAACGGCGGCTCGGCTGTTTTTGAAAAAGATAAAGGTCTTGTCAGCTATATTGTTAACGGTAAAAATATGTTGCTTGACAAGCCGCTTGACGGTTTACACGGATTAGTTCCGCATGTTTACCGCGGAAGACTTGATAATGACCAATATATGAAAATCTTTTGGATGATTGTCGGACTTGACAATCTGAAAACCAAAATGACCTCTTGCAAGATAAAGGAGGATAATAACGGAAAGTATATCAGTACAGCGTACAATTTTGTAACTCGCGGTATATTTATTATGGCGAGATCGGAGGTTATTTACCGCTTTGACTGCGACGGCAAGATAACCGTTACCGCTAACCTGAAAAAGATTTGTCCGTTTACCAATCAGCTTCCGCGTTTCGGAGTTCACGGCGAATTTATCGACAGCCTTAATAATGTCAGCTATTACGGAAGAGGACCGCTTGAAAGCTACTCCGACTTCAAGGAGCATACTACGGTCGGATTGTTCGACACAACAGTTGACAAGATGGCGCATAAATATATTAAGCCGCAGGATTCCGGCAACAGAACAGAGGTGCGTTTCGCAGAATTGACGGATTCAGAAGGCAGCGGAGTCCGTTTCAACGCTAAGCTTAATTATCTCAATTTCAACGCTAATCCTTTTACTCTTAACGAGCTTGTTGAAGCAAAGCATATCGAGGATTTGCCGGATAAAGAGGTCACTTTTGTTTCGGCTGACGGATTTGTACGCGGTACGGCTTCGGGTAGCTGCGGACCGATTCCCGATAAAGAACACAGAGTGCGTTTCGGATACCTCAACCCGTTGTCCTATACTTTTGAGATAGAACCGATTATTTAATCAGAATAGCTATTGCCGTCATATCGTCACGCTGTTTGGCAGAATGACGGCGACAGGCGTTATTTACAATAATTTCTGCAAATTCGGCAGGGGATGAACTCGAATAGAGCTTCATATCCTGCTGAATTTTATTATATCCGTCGCTTATTACTCCGTCGGATACCATCAGAACCCAATCTCCGGGTTTCAGTCTTGCTTCTGTTTCTACGAAGTTGACATCGCGCAGAATTCCGATAGGCAGGGACGAGCTTTCAATTACCGAAATTTCATCTCCGCTCATTATGAAGCTTGCCGCTGCACCCGCCTTGTAAAATTCGGATTTGCCGCTGCACAGGTCGATTTCCAGCGCGTCCAGAGTTGCGAGAGATTCCTCTTCGCTTTTTACAAGCAGGGCAGAGTTGGTGACCGAAAGAGAACAGCCGAAGCTCAGACCTGATTTGATAAGCTTTGTAAAAAGCTCCGCCGCCATGGCAGAGTCAACGGCGGCTCTTGAACCTGTACCCATTCCGTCGCTCAACACCGTAATGTATTTACCGTCGTCCGTTGAAAAGCTTTGATAATAGTCGCCGCAAATTTGCCTGTCGTCTGCCGAACGACTGTAAGCTCCGATATCTACCGAAAAAACAGCTCTTGGAGTGAATTTCAAAACGCAGTAATTTTCATATTTTTCGAGTTCGGGCAGGTCAAAAGATGTACTTGCGGCTTTTGACAGTATATTTGTCAACGCAGTTACATTAAAATTATCCTTTGGCGGTAAAATAGTAAGTTCAAGACAGCATTTTCCCGACGAATCCGATGATACCGAAGCTTCGGTAACGCTCAATCCGAATTCAGACGCGGCTTTTGAGCATTGACGGGAAAGCTCGGAATTTAATTCTCCGCCTGCGTTAAATTCGTCGGCAATTTCGTTTAAAATATCCGAAACGCATCTGAACTGGTCGGACATAAGCCCGTGAAGCTGTTCCACCTTTCCTTTTGCTCCGAGGTCGGCAAGATAGGTACAGCAGCGATTTTCAAGCTCATGCTTCATTTTATCAAAACAATAGCAATCGGTCGGAAAGCTCTTGGGGAAATCCGAATCTTCGAGCAGTCCTTTTGTCCTTAAAGCATAGGCGAGCCTTTCTGTTTCGGCAGGAGAAATATTTTTGATTTCATCGCGACAGCTTGCCTGCATATCGCACTTGCCGCAGACCTTTTGCCAGCCGTTAAGCAGTTCGGCGTTTATTTTTTCATCTTCTGATTTATCGAGCGTTTTTCTTACAGCGCCGACACAGTCGCAGACTTTGCCTATCGCCTGAGAAGCGTCTGTCAGCTTTTGTGAAAGTTGTTTTCTGTCGGTATTGTCTGAAACAGAGGGCAGGGGAGCATAGAGCTTCTTTCTTAGATTCACAAACACTTTGTCGGGAATAAAGGCGAATGTTATCGACGATATTAAAGCGGCCGGGACGGTCATATATGCATCGAGACTGCCGTCGATAAGCGCGCCGGCGGCTATGACGGCGAGAAATCCGGAAGCGGTATAAAACTTGCCTTTCCTTGATAAAAAATCAGCCGCAAGGCCTGATGCCGCAAAGGCAATACAAATGAAACTGAATCGTCCGCTTAGTCCGGAAGCTAATCCTACGCACAAACCGGCAATAAGACCGCCGAAGCTTTCCGACAGTCTGGTTGATACTAAAATTATAGCTGATAGAAATATTGCAGCAGGAGAAAATTTAAAAATATCAAAGCTGTAAAAGCTCATAATCAGAGCCGAAACGCTCAAAAACATACAAAATCTTTTACCGTATGTCATATGCATGGGAATTTTTGAGTGAAACAATGTTTTTATGCTCCGTAAAAAGACGACTGCTCCCGACGCGCTTAATAAAGCCTCGCATAGGCTCATTAAAAGCTCTTCGGAAATAAATCCTGTCGCAAGATTTACCGTTATCCCTACGGCAAGCGGAGATATAAAAGCGGAAACACAGTTGACGGCGGAATTGAATCTGCTGTTTAGATATCTGTGTCCGAGGACTGTCAGCAGAAGACAAACCGGAGGTATAGCTATGTACTTAGCTGCGGCAGTACCGTCTGAAAAAACGATTGCACCTATGAATGAGCCGAAACAGGCGGCGTACGAATAAACACCGCTGAGTGCGGCAGTCAGAGAACAGGCGAACGGCGCAAGAAAGCCTAAAACAAACGGATTTGAAAAAATCAGACCTCCCAATATGCAGGCGATGATTTTTGACGCATATGCCGCTGTGATTTTAGGCATATGAATTTTCGGCTTGGTTACGGATATATTTTTATGCTTGATTTCCCGTTTTTCTTTAATATTAGTCATGATCGGCAAATCCCTCCGAAATATGATAACTACATTGTATATGCAGAAAGCGAAAAAATATGTCATAAAATAAAACCGCGGTTAATTTTTTCAGATAAATTTTTATATTTTGAAATCACTAATACTATCCAAATAATAGCTTATGTTACTATCCAAATAATAGCTTATGTATGTTGACTTTTATGTATAAAAGGTATAAAATATAAGCGGCGGTGGAGTGGTATTAACGACAATGCGGCTCCTGCCGTTATGAAATTAAAAGTCGGTTATTTATGCAATCCGACTGCAAAGAAAGTGAGGAAATCCGCGATGTATATTTTAGCTCTCGACCAGGGAACAACAAGCTCCCGTTCAATTGTTTTTGATAAAAACGGCAGAATAGTTGCAAAGGCTCAGAATGAGTTTGAACAGATTTATCCTCAGTCGGGTTGGGTGGAGCATGATCCGATGAATATTCTTTACAGTCAGCTCCAATCAATAGCTGCGGTGATAAATTCCGGCGATTTCGATCCGAAAGAAATTGCGGGTATCGGTATTACCAATCAGCGAGAAACTACTATTGTGTGGAATAAGGAAACCGGTAAACCGGTCTATAACGCGATTGTATGGCAATGCAGAAGAACCGCCGACATCTGCGAACAGCTTAAAAAAGACGGTTTGGAGGACTATGTCAGGGAACATACGGGCTTGCTGATTGACGCATATTTTTCAGGAACAAAAATCAAATGGATACTTGATAATGTTGAGGGCGCAAGAGAGGCTGCCGAGGACGGCAAACTTCTTTTCGGTACGGTTGAAACCTGGCTTATCTGGAATCTCACAGGCGGAAAGGTTCATGTTACCGACTATTCAAATGCTTCAAGAACAATGCTTTTTGATGTGGATAAGCTGCAATGGGACGAATTTCTGTGCGAGAAGCTCGGAATACCAATGAGTATGCTGCCTGAGCCGGTTGAGTCGAGTAGAATTTACGGAACTGTTGCTCCGATACTCGGACTTGAAGATCTTGAGGGAGTTCCTATTTGCGGAGCGGTTGGAGACCAGCCTGCTGCACTTTTCGGCCAGGCTTGTTTTAAACCCGGTCAGGCTAAGAACACTTACGGAACAGGTTGTTTCCTGCTTATGAATACGGGCAAAAAGCGCGTAAAGTCAAAATGTAATTTGTTAACCGGAGTGGCGTGGAGCATAAACGGTGAAACGACCTATGCGATAGAGGGCAGCGCTTTCAACGCAGGCTCGGTTATTAAGTGGCTCAGGGACGAGCTGCATATGATAGACCACGCAAGCCGATGCGATGAGCTTGCCGAGCTTGTAGACGACGCAAACGGAATGTACCTTGTTCCGGCATTCACCGGGCTTGGCGCTCCGTATTGGGATATGTATGCGCGTGGCACTATCGTCGGACTTACAAGAGGCGTCAGCCGCGAGCATTTCGCAAGAGCTGTTTTGGAAAGCATTGCTTTTCAGATGACGGATTTGCTTGAAGCTATGACCGAGGATTCGGGAATAGTTCTTTCCGAACTGCGAGTTGACGGCGGAGCAAGCGTAAGCAATATTATGATGCAGATACAGGCGAATTTCATAAGAACGATGGTTAACAGACCTAAAACGGTTGAAACTACTGCTTTGGGCGCGGCATATCTTGCCGGTCTTGCGGTCGGAATGTGGGACAGCCTTGATGAAATCGAACGCAATCGTGAGGTTGAGAGGGTATTTGTACCCGATATGCCTCAGGAGGAACGCGACAGACTGTACTGTGGCTGGAAGCGCGCCGTTGAGCGCTCAATGGGTTGGGCGGAAGAATAATCCTTCTTCTGTCGGACTTTGTGCAAATTTGGATAAAATAAATTTATAAATAAATTTTAGGGGGTCATTTTTATGGCGAAAGTAGTATGCGATTGGAAAACTCTGCATGATTTTATGGTAGACGCCTTTAAGGCTGTCGGTGTTCCTGAGGACGACTGTGAAATCGTTGTTGATGTTATTCTCGAATCGGATAGAAGGGGTATCGAATCTCACGGTTGCAATCGCTTCAAGCCGATTTATATTGACAGAATAAACGCAGGCATACAGCAGCCTGTTACGGAGTTTGAAATTATCAAGGAAACTCCGACTACCGCGGTTGTTGACGGACATAACGGTATGGGACAGGTAATCGGCTACAAGTCGATGAGTATGGCGATAGAGAAAGCTAAAAAGTACGGTATGGGTATGGTTGCCGTCCGTAATTCCTGCCATTACGGTATAGCCGGATATTACGCAACAATGGCCACCAAAGCCGGTTGTATAGGTATGACCGGTACTAACGCAAGACCGTCGGTAGCTCCGACTTTCGGCGTTGAGGGTATGTTCGGAACTAACCCGTTCACGATAGGTATTCCCACGGACGAAGATTTCGATTTTATTTTTGACTGTGCTACATCAATAACTCAGAACGGTAAAATCGAATACTACGCAAGAATCGGTGAAGATGTGCATCCGGGTACGGTAGTCGATCTCGAAGGTAAGCCTGTTGAGGGCGACTCCGGCGAAGCGCTTAAAAAGATACGCAACGGCACGGCGGCTCTTACTACTCTCGGCGGTATCGGTGAAGCTCTCGGCGGATATAAGGGTTACGGCTTTGCTATGGCGGTTGAACTCTTCTCATCAATTCTTCAGGACGGAGCATACGGTAAGGACCTTGACGGTAAGGACGAAAACGGAAATATCAGACCGTATCATCTCGGACATTACTTTATTGCTATTGATACCGACCACTTCCTCGGAGAAGAGCTTGCAAGGAAGAAAGCAGGAGAGATTATCCGCAGCGTCCGCGCTTCAAGGAAAGCTCCGGGAGCAGAGAGGATTTATTCGGCAGGCGAAAAAGAATGGGAAATCTGGTTGCAGCGCAAAGACAGCGGTGTGCCTATAAACGAGTCTGTTCAGGCTGAGATGAATAAGGTTCGCGATGAGTTTAAGCTCGACTATGTTTTCCCGTGGGAGAAATAAATAATACTACTTG
>JAQXHF010000130.1 GCA_029007095.1 Clostridia bacterium
CGTTTACCGTACTTATGCTTCCGTCCGGCATAACAAGATGTGCAAAATCCTGCTGAATTTTTGAAAGTGCGTCTATTGATTTCCTGCTGTTCTGAACGGCGATATCTTCGAGCATTTCACCGATTCTGTTCAGTATTGCGACAGCCGCCGCTTCTCTGAATTCACCAAGCAGACAGGCGGCCAAAATCGTTATCGTCATAAGCTCGGTTTCGCTGAGTCTGAATTTTTTTATATTGCTGATATTCATAAAGCAATCAAAGACAATCGGATAAGCCGATATCACGACAGCCGCCGCTGCAATTATGGTTCTAACGGTCTGACCGAAAGGAATAAAGCTTATGATAAGAAGCGCCATTGAAGCGGCAAGCGTAACTTTGCCTATTATGCCGTTCTCTTCGCCGTGCTCGTGCGTATGCTCGTGACAGCAGCCGCATGACGAATGTGCGTCACAACAGTTCGCTCCCGCGCACTTATCACATTCGCTGTGATTATGCTCACTCACATAAATGCCCCCTCTTATGCAAGATGTGTGCAAGTCCTGCACCGTAAATTTCCTCAATATGTTCATCATCAAGCGAATAATACATTTCTTTACCGCTTCTGCGCGGACGAACAAGTCCCGCCGACCTCAGTATTCTGAGCTGATGAGAAATCGCGCTCTGCCCCATACCAAGCTTTTCTGAAAGATGGTAAACGCACATTTCGCCGTCCATCAGCGCCGATATAATTCTGATTCGCGTACTGTCTCCGAAGACCTTAAAAAGCTCCGCCAAATCATACAGCACTTCGGTATCAGGCTCGACGCGGCGTTCGGGACAGCCGTCGGAATGATTACTTTCTTCTTTCAAATTTATTTTATCATTATTCATTTACAAACTCCTTTCGACAAATATCATATGAACAATTATTCATATATTGATTTAATTATATAATCATTTGTATATTGTGTCAATAGTTTTTTCAAAAAAATTCGGTTATTTTCCACTTTGAAATATGTTGCGACACTATTTGACAAAATAATAACAATTTAACTACTTTTTCCCGATTTAAACCGCGGTTATTCATATATTTTGCAGATTGACACGGAATTCATTTTCATCTATAATTTATAGCAATTATGTTTTATGATTTTATAATGAGGGGAGAATTGATTTTTATGCTTTCAAATACTGAAAAGACCATGGACAAAATCGTTGCTCTGTGCAAAGGCAGAGGTTTTATCTTTCCCGGAAGCGACATCTACGGCGGACTTGCAAACACTTGGGATTACGGTCCTCTCGGCGCAAGACTCAAAAATAATGTCAAGGAAACTTGGAGAAAAAAATTCATCCAGGAGAGAAAAAACAGCTACGAGGTTGACGCCGATATTCTCATGCATCCGAGAGTTTGGGAAGCAAGCGGTCATGTTGCCAGCTTCTCAGATCCGCTTCTCGACTGCAAAGAGTGCAAAATGCGCCACAGAGCCGACAATCTCATAGATAATTTTGATCCCGACGCTCACGCAGACGGTATGACAAAAGAGGAAATGTTTGAGTATATCAAGGCTCATTCTATCCCCTGCCCCAACTGTGGAAAGCACAATTTCACCGATATAAGAGAATTTAACCTCATGTTCCAGACATACAGAGGAGTTACTAACGACAGCAAGAGCGTAATCTATTTAAGACCTGAGAACGCTCAGGGCGAGTATGTCAATTTCCTGAATGTTCAGCGTACAATGAGAGCAAAGCTTCCGTTCAGCATCGGTCAGATAGGCAAAGCTTTCAGAAACGAAATAACTCCGGGTAACTTCACTTTCAGAACCATTGAGTTCGAGCAGATGGAGTTCCAGACCTTCTGCAAAGAGGGTACAGACTCAGAGCTTTACGATTATTTCAAACAATTCGGTATGAATTACTTTGTATCGCTCGGCATAAATCCCGATCATCTTCGTTACCATGACCATGAGAAGCTTGCCCACTATGCAAAGGCGGCCTGCGATATCGAATTCCTCTTCCCGTTCGGCTGGGGCGAAATTAACGGAACGCATAACAGAACCAACTTCGACCTTACAAGACATCAGGAATACAGCGGTCAGAAGATGGAGTATCTCGATCCCGAAACCAAAGAAAAATTCATTCCGTTCATCATAGAATCCACCTACGGTCTTGACAGAACTGTTCTCGCGCTCCTTTGCGAAGCGTATGACGAGGAAGTTCTCGACGCCGAGAAGAACGATGTTCGTACCGTTCTTCACCTCAGTCCTGTTGTAGCTCCATACAAAGCTGCCGTGCTTCCTCTCTCGAAGAAGCTTTCCGAAAAGGCTCTCGATGTTTACGCTACTCTCAGCAAGCAGTTTATGACAGACTTTGACGAAACAGGTTCTATCGGCAAGCGTTACCGCCGCCAGGACGAAATAGGTACTCCGTACTGCATAACATATGATTTCGATTCCGAAACAGACGGCTGCGTTACCGTACGCGACCGCGATACAATGGAGCAGATAAGAATGCCCATTGACAAGCTCGGTGAATATATTTCAGAAAAGATTACATTCTAAAATATGTAATTATATATATTTTAAAATTCCAGAAAGGAAACCGCGATGAAGAAAAAAATCCAATTTACCGAAACGGTACTTCGTGACGCTCAGCAATCGCTTATCGCTACAAGAATGCCGTTCAAAGACTTTGAGGCTATCCTGCCCGAAATGGACAAAGCCGGCTACTATTCATTGGAGTGCTGGGGCGGAGCAACTTTCGACTCCTGTCTCAGATACCTCAACGAAGATCCGTGGGAGCGACTTCGTAAAATCCGAAAAGCCTGCCCGAACACAAAGCTCCAAATGCTTCTCAGAGGACAGAATCTGCTCGGTTACAAGCACTATCCCAACGATGTAGTACGCAAATTCGTTGCAAAAAGCGTTGAAAACGGAATTGATATAATCCGAATTTTTGACGCGCTCAACGATGTCAGAAATATCGAGGTTGCCGTATATCAGGCTATCAAATCCGGTGCACACGCCTCAGGTACGATTTGCTACACTATAAGTCCGGTTCACAACACAGAAGCTTACATTAAGCTTGCCAAGGATATGGAAAATATGGGCGTTTCGTCCATATGTATCAAGGATATGGCAGGTATCCTCAGCCCCAACGACGCGTATGAACTCGTTAAGGCTCTCAAAGAAAATGTTAAGCTGCCGATAATCCTCCACACTCACTGCACAACAGGTCTTGGCCCCATGACTCTCCAAAAAGCCGCAGAAGCAGGAGTCGATGTAATCGACACGGCTATCTCGTGTATGTCCGGCGGAACTTCACAGCCTGCTACCGAAACTATGAACTATGTTTTAAAAGAAAGCGGATTTGAAACAGGTCTTGACGCAAATGTGCTTAAAAACATAAACGATTTCTTCAAGCCGGTTCGTGCAAAGGCTCTTGACAGCGGACTTCTCAATCCGGTTGTTCTTGCCACGGATACAGACGCCCTGACTTATCAGATTCCCGGCGGTATGCTTTCAAACCTTGTTGCTCAGCTCACGGCACAGAAGAAGATGGACAAATTCGAGGAAGTTCTCCTTGAAACACCGAGAGTCCGTGAAGACCTCGGTTATCCTCCCCTTGTAACTCCGATGAGCCAGATGGTCGGCGTTCAGGCAACAGCGAATGTTCTTGCCGGCGAAAGATATAAGAATATTTCCAAGGAAATCAAAGCTTATGTCAGAGGCGAATACGGAAAGGCTCCCGCAGAGCTTAATCCCGACCTTGTAAAGAAAGTTCTCGGTGACGAAGAACCCATTACCGGCAAATTTGCCGACACTCTCGGTGACGGCTTTGAAAAGGCAAAAGAGGAAATCGGAAGCCTTGCAAGAAGCGAAGAGGATGTCCTCTCTTATATTGCTTTCCCCACGCAGGCCGAAGCATTCTTCAACAAGCGTAAGGAAAAAGAAGAAAACACTTTTAAATATACAGTTAAAAAGATTGATTAAGGAGGGACAAAACGATGCATCATATTCCGCAATTACTGGGAATTTTCACCGATATTTACGGTAAGGACGCAGTGATGGATTTACCCAGAGCACTTCTTATTTCTCTTATCGGATTTGTCACCGTCATTGCTGTACTTGCAATAATCGCTGTTTTTGTAAGACTGATATCTCTTGTATTTGGCGCTTTTAATAAAGGCGACAAGCCGGAGCAGGTTTCTGCCGCTGCGGCTGCAACAACAGCACCGGCTCCGGTTACGACTCCTCTCAGAGCAGATCCGCAGCTTATAAATGTTGACGAAAAGACCGCGGCCGTTGTAATGGCGATAGTAAGCCACGAGAGCGGTATTCCGCTTAACAGACTTGAATTTAAATCAATTAAACTGATGGAGGACAAGAAATAATGAAGTACATTGTTACATTAAATCAAAAGAATTATGAGGTTGAAGTAAACGAGACAGAAGCTGTCGTTGAGTCTGTCACCGCTGCCGCTCCCGTTGTAGCTGCTGCGCCGGTTGCCGCTCCTGCTGCTCCTGCCGCTCCCGCACCGGCTGCCGCTCCTGCCGCTGCCGCTAACGGTACTGCTGTTCCGTCACCGATGCCCGGCACAATACTTGCCGTAAATGTCGCTGTCGGACAGGCTGTAAAGGCAGGCGATGTTCTGATCGTACTTGAAGCTATGAAAATGGAAAACGACATCGTTGCTCCTGCCGACGGAACCGTTAAGCAGGTACTTGTTTCAAAGGGCGCTACCGTTGATACGGATCAGGTTCTTGTTGTATTATGATAAGTAAGGCGGTAGTAAAATTATGGAATTGATTACAAATCTTTTAGCAGGACTGTGGGAAACTTCCGGTTTCAATCTTCTCACCTGGCAAAATATCGTGATGATTTTGGTTTCGTTTGTCTTCCTTTTCTTTGCGATACACAAAAAATTTGAGCCGTTGCTTCTTGTTCCCATAGCATTCGGTATTCTTTTGGCAAACCTTCCCGGTTCGGGAATTATGGACGATGTTACGCTCACACAGATTTTCGGCGGAGACGGTACCATGGCCGGTGGCGGACATTGGTATGATTCGGGCGTTCTGCGAATAATGTATGCGGGCGTTAAATCAAGTCTGTTCCCGTGTCTTGTATTCCTCGGCGTCGGCGCGATGACCGATTTCGGACCTCTCCTTTCAAATCCCATCAGTCTTCTTCTCGGCGCTGCTGCACAGCTTGGTATTTATGCAGCATTTATCATCGCAATTCTCCTCGGCTTTGCTCCCGAAGAAGCAGCTTCTATTGCTATCATCGGCGGTGCAGACGGCCCGACAGCAATATTCACAACAAGCCAGCTTGCTCCGCATTTGCTTGCGCCTATCGCTTTGGCGGCATACTCATACATGGCGCTTATCCCCATCATTCAGCCGCCTATTATGAAGGCTCTCACAACAAAGAAAGAGCGTGCCGTAAAGATGACTCAGCTCAGGAAGGTATCAAAAGTAGAAAAGATTATCTTCCCAATTGCCGTTCTCACTCTTGTTGCACTTATTCTCCCGTCGGTTACTCCCCTGCTCGGTATGCTCATGCTCGGAAATCTTTTCAGAGAGTGCGGAGTTGTTGACAGACTTTCAGACACCGCTCAGAACGCACTTAGCAACATCGTTGTTATTATGCTCGGCGTAACGGTCGGTGCAACTGCTAACGGTCAGAGCTTCTTGCAGCTTCAAACCATCAAAATCGTTGTTCTCGGTTTGCTTGCATTTATGTTCTCGACAGTCGGCGGCGTACTTTTCGGCAAGCTGCTGTATCTTATTACAAAGGGCAAGATAAATCCCCTTATCGGTGCAGCAGGCGTTTCCGCCGTTCCTATGGCGGCTCGCGTTGCCCAGAATGAGGGTAGAAAGTACAATCCGACAAACTTCCTTCTTATGCACGCTATGGGCCCGAATGTTGCAGGCGTTATCGGTTCTGCTGTTGCCGCAGGCTTCCTGCTTAAAATGTTCGGAGCATAAAATTCAAAAAGATAATATAAAAATGAGTTTGTGCGATATTTCGTACAAACTCATTTTTTATGCTTAAATATTCTGTATATTTTAAAAATCGTCTTTCTAATTGGAAAAAGCGTCAACCATAATCTTCCGATAATTCGCCAAAAGCCGGAGGATAAATCAAGAAATTTCCCTTTTCGGACGGCTTTTTTAACTTTTGCAATTACCGCCTCTTTTTGGAAATATCCGTCATAAAATAAATTGCAGTCGCCTGCGGTGCGGATATATCCGTCTTTTATATCTGATATTCTGTGAAGCAACAGGCGTTCCTGAGAAGCTCTAAGCAGAACTATATCGCCTTTTTTCAGTTTATCGGCGTCACATTTTTCGACAATAACGCTGTCGCGACCGTGTCTGAACAAAGGCCACATACTGTTGCCGGTCACCGTAAACTGAGCATCATAGTCCTCTGACAAAGTATTTTCAATCATTAAAAAGAACTCGTCATTCGGTACAAGTATTTTTTCATCAGTTATCATTTTTTCACCCTATAAATTCAAAGCTTTTTTTAGAGTTTCAACCGAATCTCTGTCAGGTCTGCATTTAAGGCGGTACACCGGAACATCATTTATGAAGCTATCCAGTCCGTTAAGCGACTTTTCAGACAGCTGTGTATCCCAAACCGGGCATTGTAAAACGGGCAAAGTCTCCTTAAAAGCCTCCATACCGTCAAGCTTCTCAACCTTGTTTGTTTCAGACCTTTCCAATGTAACAAGCGCGCATATCGGAACGCTTCGGTTGATATTTTCACCGCTCGTACCGCACCACGGAATTCCGAAACCCGTCCATACGCCGTTCTTCAAGAAGCAGCAGGAATTGTCACCGTTTATGATTATCGCGCCTAAGCTGTCACGCCAAAGTCTTGCATGAGTTGTTTTTCCGGTTTCTGACGGCGCGGCAATTATAATTCCGTTACCGTTGTATTCAACCAAAGCGCCGTGAAAAGTTACAACACCTGAATTTATCGCAGAATAAACAGCCATTCTGCTCATATATTCAAAAGCAGCCTGTCCTGCCGTCTGCGTATCGTCTTTCAGCAATTCTATCCTGTCAAAATTTCCACTTACGCGATAAGCAAGAACGCTTTTCCCTGTGCGTGTTTCGGTTAACAGCCAAAGCATACTTCCGTCAGGCTGACGAAAAATCTGACGACTGTAAAAGCCCGAACGCTCCTCAAACACCTTATCGGAACGGTTCTCTATTCCGTCATACTCGGATTTGGATATAATCAAAGACGCGCACGAATCACCCGTTGCTGCGGGCGTTACATACGCGTCGAGCTTCCATTGCCACATAGTCCACGGCAAACTAATCAAAGATTCGGATATAAGACAATCAACAGGTCCCCATTGGCATTTCATAATATAATCAGCTCCATGACGAATCAACACTGTTGGAAAACGGAGAACCCTTAAACGGCTCTGCGGAATTACCCGTAGCCATATCAACACCCGCCTGAACCTCCGCAATCTGAGCCGCAGTTGCGTCCGTGTAACCCGAAATAGACGGATCATACCACTGTATCGAAGCGATAGTAGAACCGTCGCAGCCGTTACCTGCCTGCATATTTATTTTAACATATCCCGGACCGGAGGTATTATAGAAGAACTCCTTACCGTTTTTTCCGTATGCCCAGCACACATCGGCTAAGGCGCCCGAAGCTCTCGTTGCCACAAATTTAGTCTGCGGTTCAACATATTTCCTTTTCATACAATCTATTCCCCTTTCAGATTATTCACCATCATTTTATTTACTTCTTCCGCGTCTCGGCAAGCATATTCAACCGCGCCGCCTATACTGCCCGTTTCGGCGTAGCGCGAAGCAGGACAGGTTTGGCACAATTCCGCAAGCTTGCACTTAACACATTTTTCGTCAAGCGGCGGATGCTTAACCTGATAAGGATACAGCTCCCATGCCTTTCGGAGTCCGTCTTTCAAAGCGTCCGTTTGGAACGCTCCCAAGACCTGACAAGCTTGAAGCTTACCGTCCCATGTTACCGTGTAGGAATCCATACCCCCACCACATCCAAGCAGAGAAATCTTTTCCCTGCGACACGCATTATCTGAATTTTTATCTTCAAATTTCAATCTGAGCCGGCCTTTTTCAAATCGGTCACCGACGATTGATTTAATCTTATTTATACTGCGCCTGTAAGCAAGTCTGACATTATCCTCAGCGGATATCCGACAGCTTTCTACATCGGCGCAGCCTCCCCTGACGGCTTTCATCACCATTCTCGTCTGAATTAGAGGATATTTTTCTCCGAATTCACGGTGAATAAGCTCCTCCATTTCGTCAGCGTCGGCAAGATTATCTTTTATAATAGTTGTTCTAAATTCAAGCTCCGACGGAAGCTCCATAAGAGAATGTACTCCGTCAATCATTCGTTTGAACGCGTCCGAGTCACCGCAAACCTTACGGTAGGTTTCGGCAGAAGCGCCGTAAACGGTAATACCGATTTTATGTGGAGGAAGCCTCCGAAATAAGTCCATAATTTCGTTATTAACTAAGGTTGCATTAGTATAAAGCTCGATGATAAACCCCTGTTTGTAAATTCCCTCGTAAATCTCGGAAAAATCAGAGCGGAGCATTGGTTCGCCGCCTGTTATCAGGAGTCCCGCTGTCCCCATCTCCGCCGCCTGTTTAGCCATATCAATCCATTGTTCGGCCGTCAGCTCGTTTTTAATAAGGAGAGCGTCCTCGCTTCTTTCGTGACGGAAAAGGCACATTTTACAGCGCAAATTGCATCGCACAGTCAGTTCAAAGGTTGCATTTTCCGGCCAGCGCTCAGGTACACCCGACTGCATTTTAAGCCTCCTCGATCATTTTACGATCAAGGTACGATGTAAGCAATGCGCGCACATCTTCGGCCGCCTTTTCGGGAGTAACATCATATTCTTCAACGATGCTCTCGCACAGCTTATTGCCCGTGCAGGGATTTTGCAGTCGCTCCCAAAGGAACATAGCAGTTTCGTTAAGCTCGATAAAGCCGTTAAAATTAGCAACATTGTCCGCAACGGGAATTAAAATATCCCTCTTTGCCACTTTTCTGTGAATAAAATTACTTTTAGCACGATATGCGATATTCATAATATCATCCATACCGATACCCCTTTTCATCAATCCTATACTAATCTTAGTATATTATAGCACATCAAAAATAATTTTGTCTACATTTTTGTTAATTTTATTTTAATTTTTATACACTGAAAGCGCGCTTCATTAGAAAAAACACCCTTTTGCCCGATAGACAAAAGAGTGCTTTTCGTGGTGAGGATGAGTGGGCTCGAACCACCGACCTCTTGCATGTCAAGCAAGCACTCTAACCAACTGAGCTACACCCTCAAAGTGTTGATATTATAACATAACATTTACGGTTTGTAAAGACTTTTTTCCTATTTTATATACAACAGTTCAATTAAACCTCAGCGTTATTTCTCCGCTCGTTAAAATTTCTGTTCCGTTCCCTGTATCAACAATCAAACCGCCGTTATCATCAATTCCGACAGCTTTTGCCGGAGTTTTTTCTCCGTTTCTAATAAATACAATTTCCCTGCCGATAACATTTGACATTTTCCTGTATTCGTCCATGTACGACCTATCGGACAAATTTTCAGTAATATTCAAAACAGATGAAATTATCTCCGCCGCAAGCAAGCTCCTGTCAATCTCAATTCCGATAGAAGCCGCCGATGAGCGAAGCTCCTCCGGGAAATTTTCTGTCGTTACATTCACGCCTATTCCGATAATCACCCAAAGTTCTCCGTCAAGCGACTTTACGGCTTTTGCAAGAATACCGCAGACTTTTTTATCGTTTATATAAATATCATTAACCCATTTTATCCGCGGCTCTGCTCCTGATTTCTTTAAAACATGGGCAACCGCGACAGCCGCCGCCGAAGTTAAGGTTACTGCTTCGTTGAGTTCAATCTCAGGCTTAACGGCCACCGTCAGATAAACGCCCGTTTCGGACGGTGAATAAAAGCTTTTTCCCTGTCTGCCCATTCCCGCAGTCTGGCTGTCGGCAATAACTGCAAAAATATCGTCCTTGCCGTCTTTTATAAATCGCTCTGACTGTAAATTAGTGGAGTCAATCTCATCATAAACATATATGTCAATATTGCTGCTTTTTAAATATTCTTCAATTTTTTCTTTATCAAGCTTCATAATCTCACCGTGATAATATTATCACATTCGGCAAGGCAATACAAGAATAATATTTTACTCCGCTCCTGCAAGCGAATATAATTCACGGTAAATGTAATATCCTGTATTCACCGGCGGCGGCATAAGCTCCAACACCTTTTCAAGAATCTCGGATTTGCTGCTGCCCTCATACATCATAGCATCGTTAAGGCTTACAGAAATCTGCTCGTTTTCTCTTTCGGCAATTATCTTTGCCGCGCGCACTCCTGTTTCCATATATTCGGAATTGACCTTTGATATAGCGATTCCCGACGCAACCAACGAAATCGAAATGATAATAACCGCCGCAGTAATAAATCCGTTTATAATTCCGATAAGCTGACTGTTGCTTCTCAACATAAGAAATCCTCCCATAAAAATCAGTTAAAGCAAAATTCCTTATTTGCAATAATTCTTCGCAAATTTATGCTTTCGATTCTATTATTGTTACAAATCATTTTTCCTAATCGTTAACATTTTCACGATTTTTGTAATTTCATACAAAATTAAGCGGAAATATGAACAATAATATGCGTTTTGTCCGTTGCAAATCTCTTCCTTTCGGGGTATAATATAATTGCTAAATTTGTATTTATCTCGTGAAAGGAGAAAGATAACATGGCAGACGCATTGACAACTAACAAAACCGTTTTGGACTGGGTTGCCGAAAAGGCAGACCTTGTAAAGCCTGACAGTATCGTATGGATCGACGGCTCGGAGGAGCAGCTCGATGAACTCAGAAAAGAGGCTGTCGATTCCGGCGAAATGATAAAACTTAACGAGGAAAAACTCCCTGGCTGTTACCTTCACAGAACTAAGCCGAACGATGTTGCCCGCGTTGAGGACAGAACCTTCATTTGCACAAAAGATAAGGAAACAGCAGGTCCTACCACCAACTGGTGCGATCCCGACGAAATGTATAAGAAGCTCTATGACATCGCTCGCGATTCATACAAGGGCAGAACAATGTATGTAATTCCGTTCTCTATGGGCCCCATCGGCTCACCTCTTGCTAAGATCGGTATTGAGATCACAGACTCAATTTATGTTGTTCTCAATATGGCTATCATGACTCGCGTTGGCAAGGCCGTTATGGATGTTCTCGGCGACAGCAACGACTGGGTTCGCGGTTTCCACGCAAAATGTGATGTTGATCCCGAAAACAGATACATTTGCCAGTTCCCCGAAGACAACGCTATCATCTCTGTTAACTCAGCATACGGCGGAAATGTTCTTCTCGGTAAGAAGTGCTTCGCTCTTCGTATCGCTTCCTATCAGGGTTGGAAAGAGGGCTGGATGGCTGAGCATATGCTCATTCTCGGTCTTCAGAATCCTAAGGGCGAGGTTAAGTATATCGCTGCTGCATTCCCGTCAGCTTGCGGTAAGACCAACCTTGCTATGCTTATTCCTCCTGAGTATCTCAAGAAGAAGGGCTACAAAATCTGGACAGTCGGTGACGATATTGCTTGGATGAGAATCGGCGAAGACGGAAGACTCTATGCTATCAACCCCGAAAACGGTTTCTTCGGTGTTGCTCCCGGAACAAACGCTAAGTCTAATTTCAATGCTCTTGAATCAACTAAGAAGGGCACAATTTTCACAAATGTTTGTCTCAATCTTGATGACAACACAGTTTGGTGGGAAGGTCTTAACAAGGATCTCCCGACAAACGCTCTCGATTGGAAGGGCAACAAGTGGGACGCTTCTAAGTTTGATAAGGCTGACAAGTCAACTTATGCTGCTCATCCCAATTCAAGATTCACCGCTCCCGCTCAGAACTGCCCCTGCATCTCACCTGAGTTCAACAATCCTCAGGGCGTGCCGATTTCGGCAATCATCTTCGGTGGCAGACGCGCAGCTACAACTCCCCTTGTATATCAGTCATTCAGCTGGCAGCACGGCACT
>JAQXHF010000131.1 GCA_029007095.1 Clostridia bacterium
TATAATATGCAAGTAACGCGTAAGCGACTTACAAAATATGGCGGCATAGCTCAGTTGGCTAGAGTACTCGGTTCATACCCGATTGGTCGTAGGTTCGAATCCCACTGCCGCTACCATCCGGCCCGGTGGTCAAGAGGTTAAGACACCGCCCTTTCACGGCAGTAACACGAGTTCGATTCTCGTCCGGGTCACCAAAGCCGCGGATACTCCTCGGCTTTTTCTTTTGCGGATGTAGCTCATCCGGTAGAGCGCCACCTTGCCAAGGTGGAGGTAGCGAGTTCGAGCCTCGTCATCCGCTCCACAAGTCCTTTTGCCAAACGGCAAGAGGGCTTTATTTTTTCAATAACAATAAATTTAAACCGCTTCCCGAAATAACGCTGTTCTGCGCCGAACCGAGGAAGCGGTTTATTATTTTATTTAACTATGGAATTATTACTTTAATCCCTTTTCCTTGAGAAGCTTGTTAATCTTATCAGCCGGATCAAGCAATCCGCTGATTGATGTGTCATGATTGAGAGTGTCAATCATATAAGAGATATACTTAGAAAGATCTACCTCAACATACCATTCTCTTTTGAGAAGTTCAGGTGAACGGTAAATAAGATTTGTGGTGAACACTTTATAAATCAAGCCGTCCTGATAAGCCTTATCAAAGCCGTCAAGGCCGTTACAGAAAAGACCGAAAGCGGAAAAAATATAGATTCTGTTGGCGTGAAGCTCTTTAAGCTTAGTAGCGACTTCAATCATAGATTCGCCTGACGAAATCATATCATCGACAATAATTACATCCTTACCCTCGACATTATCACCGAGGAATTCATGAGCTATAATCGGATTTCTGCCATCAACGATTCGTGAATAATCGCGCCTTTTATAAAACATTCCCAATTCAACGCCAAGTATTGTTGAATAGTAAATGCATCTGCCCATTCCGCCCTCGTCGGGAGAAATTATCATAAGGTTGTCCTTATCAAGTTTAAGGTCGTCAACGGTACGAACCATAGCCTTAATCATCTGATATGCCGGCGATACGCTCTCAAATCCGCTTAAAGGAATAGAGTTCATAACTCTCGGATCGTGAGCGTCAAAAGTAATCATATTGCTTACGCCCATACCTGAAAGTTCCTGAAGCATCATTGCACAGTCGAGCGATTCACGGCTGGAACGCTTGTGCTGTCTGCCCTCGTAAAGCATCGGCATAATGACCGAAATCCTCTTAGCCTTACCGCCGATGGCGCTGATGGCTCTTTTAAGGTTAGCGTAATGGTCATCAGGACTCATGGGAACGGTCAAACCGTACATTTTGTATGTGACGCCGTAGTTAAAGACATCGCAGAGTATAAATATATCATAGCCTCTTACAGTCTGCTTGATAGCAGCCTTACCCTCGCCTGTTCCGAATCTCGGAAAATCAATATCAACAATATATGTCGGTTTTTCATAACCTGCAAACGCAAGTGTATTTTTGTGTTCGCTGTTTCTCTCATACCGCCATTTGATTAGATAACTGTCAATTTTTTTCGCCATTTCCTCACATCCGGGAAGCGCTATTATGCCAAGCTGACCTACCGGTATAGTATTGTAATTAGGCTCGTTTTTCATTGAAAATCCTCCGCTTCTTTGCAATCTTCTTTGCACATCTATTCTACTACATTTTGCGTTTTTTTTAAAGGCTTAAACTGCTTTTTTGTCGAAAAAGATAAACGGAAATATTCGTTATCTTTTAGTTATATTACACAAAGCTATGTTCAACATTCACAACTGCAAAACATTTTTCGTCTTTTGCGTGGATTTTTTCAGCAATATCGTCTGCAATTTCAGCTCTGCTTTTCTTATGCTCATACGGTATAACAACATCAAATATAAGATTACTGTGAAGCGGTCCGTCAACCACCCTGAAATCATGCATAGTATATCTTTCGTCAATTTCTTTCAGAACAGACTGAGCCAATTCTCTCAGCACATAAACGCGCTCGTCGTTCACTTCAAGCGGATCATAGTGAACAACCAGTATAATGCCCATTTCCTTTTCGATATCCCGCTCAATATTATCAATTATATTATGACTGACAAGCACATCGACATCCGACGGCATTTCTACATGTACGCTTGCAAAATACTTGTCGGGGCCGTAATTGTGAATCATCAAATCGTGAATGCCCATTACATAATCATAGCTCATTATTCTGTCATGAAGCTCCTGAACCATCTCCTGCGTCGGAGGAAGTCCGATAAGGTTATTGGCCGTGTCTTTTAGTATTCCCAATCCGGCTTTAAGTACAAAACAGGCAACAACTATACCGAGTATTCCGTCTATATGCAGATTCGGATAGAAGTGCGAAAGAATAAGGGCGATAAGAGTTACAGAGGTAGCGGCAATATCGCTCAGGCTGTCAGCAACAACAGCCGTCATCGCCGGTGAATGAATCTTTTTACCCAAACTTCTGTTAAATACCGCGAGCCATACCTTACCGAGTATCGACACTCCGATAATAACTGCGCCGACAATGCTGAATGTGACATTCTCAGGATTGCGGATTTTATCAACAGATTCGATAGCAAGCTCGATTCCCATAAAAAGAATGATGAACGAAACTATCATAGCCGTTATGTATTCCATCCTGCCGTGTCCGAAAGGATGCTCCTTATCGGCAGGTCTGCCCGACATTTTAAAACCAATCAGCGTAACCAGCGACGAACCTGCGTCCGAAAGGTTATTGGCTGCGTCGGCAATGATTGCTATACTGCCGGTCATCGAGCCTACAAAGAACTTTGCAGCGCACAGTATAACATTAGTGATGACTCCGACTATTCCGCTAAGTATGCCATATTTACTGCGAACCGAAGCGTCATTTACATTTTCGCTGTCTTTTATAAAACACTTTACAAGTAAATTTGACATCACGAGTCCTCCTTAACAATGTGAATATCG
>JAQXHF010000132.1 GCA_029007095.1 Clostridia bacterium
AATAGCCTTGGTTCTTTTTCGGTTAATGATGGTTGATGATATATCTTGAATATGTTATAATAAAAATAATAGTAGTGCATAGAAGGGTTAATATGATAAGTGGATTTCAAAGTAAAAAAATATTAAAAGAGTTTCAATTTAGACATGGTTTATCTGAACATTCAGACGACATTGTTCAATCTTTTATTAGCAATATTTCTTTTCCTAAAACTCTTGATGAGTTGTATTTTTACGCTACTGAACATGGTTCTTTTAATGTTGAAGATGTTTTATGTGAAAATGAAACAGTATGGACATCACCAAAATGGGCAAAAATCGGTGATATAGTTTTCTTTATGCACTCAAAAACAGCAAAAAGCACGATCACGAGATTAAGAACACAGCTTAATAATCAAAGAGATAATATCTCAAAGAAAAAATATAATGTGCTTATGGATTGGATTAATCGAGGTTTAGACTTATATAAACAATATGGCGGAAAAATATTTGCGATAGGAAGAGTGATTGGAGCACCTGAATATATCGCTGATTCTGATGATGATTACGAAGTTGCTTCTTTTTATCATTGGGGTTCAAAAATATATTCTGAAATAAAAGTGTTCGTTTTAGAAACGCCTATTGATATTTCTGAATTTAATGATTTCATATTTGTATCAAGACAAAGCGGAATAACACCTGTTTTTGGAAAAGAATTCATAAAACTGAGAGATTTGGTTGCCTCAAAAAATGAAACACCTGAGTATTTCTTAAATAGTGTTTCAATACCTTTACCGTTAACTAAAATTAATAGTGATAATTGGTTTGAAATCACAGATGAGTATCGCAGAAGTTTTATGCTTGAATCACAGTTTAGAAGTTATTATGTTGATTATTGTTGAGTGCAATAAGCGATAGGAAAACAATTTATAAGGAATGTCGCTGTGTTAAGAAAAATAACTCTAACACTTTTGCAGATAATGTTATTTACATAAACGGCAAATATGCTTCTGTTGAGGTTAAGCTGTCAATCGCAGCAGAAGCAAACATAAAAGATCAAGTTGATAACTATTGCAATACAGATGAAATTTATATAGATTCAAAACGCAATAAAAAGATTCTTCCAAATCAAATTTATAATAAAAATGTTATTGTTATTGATACTGAAGACATTTATATCTTTAATTCTGATAATTATGAATTGAAGCATATTCTATCATTAAATAATCTAAAAGCTACTTCAGATTTACAAATTTTAAAAAGCAGTATAATCAAGGAACTGGTGTAATAAAGTTCTTTGTAAGAGGTGAAAAAAATTTAAAAGTAACTACAAAAACATTTTACACGAAATGCTTACAGAGAATTATTATAAAATAAACGAGAATATTTCAAGTTTTCCTGTTAGATACTAAATACATACATTAGACAAAAACAGGGACACTTGCAAATGGCAAATGTTCCTGTTTTAATATATCGAGTATATTTTGATTGATTGGGATTGTTTATATTTATCGGTTATATGAAAAGTATTTTAGATACCCAAAGGCAGAAAAATATATCAAACACCGCAAGCAAAATAAGCGCATAATATAACACAGTAAGCAATGCGTACTTTTTCTTGTCAGGGTTATCCCCTGCATAACTGAATCGCTCTATACTCGCTTTCTGCGCCGCTATAATTATTGTAAAAAGTATAACCGCCGACAGGAGAACCTTTACTGCGGACGGCAGGCTCTCGGTTGCATTACGAAGAATTGCCGCTACTAACGCAACAACCACGGATATACCGAGCCATATATATTTGCTTGTTTTTCTTATTGTTTTCTCTTTTTTCGTTGTTTTTTCCGCTTTTTCCATAATAAATCTCCCATGGCAGAATATATTGAAATTATAATAACATATTTTAATTTTGATTGCAATATAAACTTGCATTATTGACCTCATTATGATAGAATAAATATCAAATTGCAGCTCACGGAGGCAATAATTATGAAAACAAGAAAATTTGATAATCTCGGCATTGAAACATCTATGCTCGGATTCGGATGTATGCGTTTCCCGATGAAGGACGGTAAAATTGATGAAGTTGAAGCCGAAAGAATTATGGATATGGCTATTTCTCAGGGCGTTAACTACATTGATACCGCCTACCCCTACCATAACGGCGAGAGCGAGCCTTTTGTCGGCAAAGTTCTTAAAAAATACGACAGAAAATCATTCTATCTGGCTACTAAGCTCCCGATCTGGCAGGTTGAAAAGCCCGAAGATGTTGAAAGAATTTTTAACGATCAGCTTAAAAGACTCGGTGTTGATTACATCGACTTTTATCTGCTCCATGCCGTCGATATGGAAAAATGGCACAAGATTCTTGACCTCGGAATAATTGACATTTGCGAAAATCTCAGAAAGCAAGGAAAAATCCGCTTTTTCGGTCTGTCTTTCCATGATGAGCTTGACGCTTTCAAAGAGATAATTACATACAGAAAATGGGATTTTGTTCAGCTTCAACTCAACTATATTGACATCAGAGAGCAAGCAGGTATGGAGGGTTATGAGCTTACCAAGAAGCTCGGTATCCCGGTAATCGTTATGGAGCCTGTCAAGGGTGGCACTCTTGCTAAGCTTCCTGCTGAGGTTGACCGTAAATTCAAGGACTACGCTCCCGACGCTTCGACAGCTTCATGGGCAATGCGTTGGTGCGGTTCTCTTGACAATGTAAGAGTTATTCTCAGCGGTATGTCGAGTGCTCAGCAGGTTGAAGACAATCTCAAAACTTTTTCCAATTTCAAACCTCTCAGCGAAGAAGAAAGCAAAATCGTTTCAGATGTTGCGGCCGAGCTTAACAGCAGAATGAGAAACAACTGCACAGACTGCCGTTACTGTCTGCCCTGCCCTGCCGGCGTAAACATTCCTGCGAACTTCGACAGATGGAACAAATACTCTGTTTACGGCGACAAGGAAAACGCCGTTGAACGCTGGACAAGCTTTAACGACAGCGAAAAAGCTAAAAACTGCGTCGGCTGCGGAGCCTGCGAGAAAAAATGTCCGCAAAAAATCAGCATAAGAAGCGATTTGAAAACTTTGCAGGCGGAAATGGACGCCTTGTTATAAGTTTATTTTATTAAATTTCATAAAATTATTGAAATTTTCCGAAATTTGAGATATAATGTTAGTATAAATGCGTTTATCGGGAGAAGTAACTATCCGACGCACATCAGAGAACGGAGCCATGCGCTGAAAGCTCCCTGTGCGAAAGACTGCGAAATGCACCCGTCAGCACGCAGAGGGAAAGACTATGTTTAGTATCTCTGTGCGGACGCCACCGTTAACAGGCTAAAAAGTAATAAGTCGGAGTGGAACCGCGGAATACCGCCTCCGTTGCAGAAAATGCGACGGAGGATTTTTTGCGCGTATAATTTCAGTTATATTTCGATTTTAAGCTTTTAATGAAAGCGAGATGATTTTTATGTTTGACAGGGTAAAAGAAGATATTGCTTGCATCAGAGAACGAGACCCTGCCGCACATTCAGCGATAGAAGTCTTTTTACTCTATCCCGGATTCAAGGCTATTAGAAGCCACAGAAAAGCTCATTGGTTTTATGAGCATAAAATGTTCTTTATTGCAAGACTTATTTCACAGCGAAATGTAAGGAAAACAGGAATTGAAATTCATCCCGGTGCTATAATCGGCAGACGGGTTTTCATTGACCACGGCACAGGAATAGTAATCGGTGAGACTACCGTTATCGGTGATGATGTTACAATTTATCAGGGTGCGACTCTCGGCGGCACGGGCAAGGACACCGGCAAACGCCATCCGACTATCGGAAACAATGTTATGATAGGCGCAGGCGCTAAGGTTCTCGGCCCCGTAAAGGTCGGCAATAACTGCAATGTTGCCGCAGGCGCGGTCGTGCTTGATAAAATTCCGGACAACTGCACTGCGGTCGGCGTTCCGGCAAGAGTTGTTCGCTGTAACGGAAAAAGGGTTCAGGATCTTGATCAGATTCATATTCCCGATCCGATTTCACAGGAGCTTTGCCGAATGCAATATGAAATCGACAGCCTGAAAAAAGCAATAAATAAAAAATAAGAATTTTTTAAATTGTGGAGGAGTTTCGATATGAAAATATTTAACACGCTTACCCGACAAAAAGAAGAGCTGAAAACAATCGAGGACGGCAAGGTTAAAATCTATGCCTGCGGTCCGACTGTTTACAACTTCATTCATATAGGCAACGCAAGACCTCTCTGCGTTTTTGATGTGCTTCGCCGTTTCCTTGAATATTCGGGATACGAGGTTCGATTCGTTCAGAATTTCACCGATATTGACGATAAAATCATCAAGCGCGCAAACGAGGAAGGTCTGACCTACAAGCAGGTAAGCGAAAAATATATTGAAGAATTTTGGAAAGATGTCAACGGTATGAATATCCGAGAAGCTACCGTGCATCCGAAGGCTACCGAAAATATAGACGAGATTATAAACATTGTTTCTTCTCTTATCGACAAGGGTTACGCCTATGAGGTTGACGGCGATGTATATTTCAGTCCGTCTAAATTCAACGAATACGGAAAGCTCTCGCATCAGCCGCTTGAGGAGCTTGAAGCCGGCGCAAGAATTATGGTCGGTGAAAAGAAGCGTGAACCGATGGATTTTGCACTTTGGAAAAGCGCGAAACCGGGCGAGCCGTATTGGGATTCCCCCTGGGGACACGGCAGACCGGGTTGGCACATTGAATGTTCGGCAATGGTTCGCAGATATCTCGGTGAAACTATCGACATTCATTGCGGCGGTCAGGATTTGATATTCCCCCACCACGAAAATGAAATTGCACAAAGCGAGTGCTGCAACGGAGTACCGTTTGCAAAATACTGGATGCATAACGGATATATAAATGTTGACAATGTTAAGATGTCAAAGTCGCTCGGTAATTTCTTCACCGTAAGAGAAGTCGCGGAAAAATACGGCTATGAACCGATAAGATTCCTTATGATTTCTTCGCATTACAGAAGTCCTATAAATTACAGCGTAGATATCATTGAGCAATGCAAGGCTTCCCTTACCCGTCTCTATACCTGCCGCGACAGCATTGATTTTGCGCTTAAAAACGCAGCCGACGGCAACGCAGAGCCGGAGCTTATGGAAATGTTTGACAAGCGCCGTAAGCAATTCGTTGACGCGCTTAATGACGATCTCAATACAGCCGACGCAATAGCCGCTGTGTTTGAACTTGTACGCGATATCAATTCAAATGTGCTTGCAAAGAACGCTAACAAAGGTTCTCTTGAAGCTGCCGCTTCCGTTTTTGACGAGCTTTGCTCCGTACTCGGTCTTGTTTATAACCGCGATACAGAAAGCAGTCTTGACAGTGAAGTTGAGGCGCTCATTGAAAAGCGTACAGCCGCAAGAAAAGAGAAAAACTGGGTTGAGGCAGACAGAATCAGAGATGAACTCAAAAATATGGGCATCGTACTTGAAGATACGCCGCAGGGTGTTAAGTGGCACAAGGAATAATATAATCAAAACCGCCGGTTCATTCATTCAACCGGCGGTTTTGATTATTTTGATTATACGGTTTTATACGGTCTTCGCTTTTTTACATCCCCAATTTATAATCAGAATATCATTGTGATATACTAATAACGAGCTGTCGAGATATAATCAACACAGAAAGTTTCCTTATAATTATATTAAGACGCAGCGGAGAATTCCGGTATTATTTCCGCAGTTTCAAGCATATTCTCCGCAAATATTCCATAGCCCTCAGTCGGATCGTCAACAAAAACATGAGTAACCGCTCCTACCAACATACCGTTTTGTACGATAGGACTGCCGCTCATTCCCTGAACTATTCCGCCGGTAGCTTCTATTAGTCTTTCATCGGTAATTTTAATTATCATATTGCGCTGATTTTGAGATTTATCAGAATAAATACGCGTTATTTTAGCCTCATAACGCTGAGGTCCGTTTCCGTCAACCGTACATATGATTTCAGCAGCGCCGGTCTCCACTTCCTGTTGAAGCGCAACCGGAATCAGCTCGGCATTCTTATCATAGGAGTTCATCACACCGTACACTCCCGTATCACCGTTCAAATACAAATCGCCGATAGTCCCGGAGCTGAAAACTCCGCAAAGCTCGCCGGCGCTGCCGTTCGCTCCCTTATAACAGCCGGTTATCTCGGCTTCGACTGCATCGCCGCCCGAAAGCGGCATAATTTCTCCCGTATCTACATCACAAACCGCATGACCTAAACCTGCAAAAACTCCGCTGTCACGATCATACCACGTCATTGTGCCGATTCCTGCCGTACTGTCCCTAATCCAAAGGCCGCCCTTATAGCCGCCGTCGGAGGACAATACGGGAGTAAACTTAACGGTTTTTTCGGCGCCGTTACGCTCAATCTTTATTGTCAGAGTTTTGCCTCCGCTTTCGGAAAAAATTGCGGACAGTTCCTTGTTGCCCGAAATGTCTTTACCGTTAACGGAAAGAATCATATCCCCGTCTTTCAGTCCCGCTTCCTTACCGGGACTGCGGTTGCCCGACGAGGTCGTTACCTCATCAACGCGTACAACCATTACGCCCTTAGTATAAAGGCGTATTCCGAACACTCCGCCGCCGAGAACGACATATTCTCTACGGGATACCTTAACCTTTGCGGATTTAATGGGAAAAATATTAAAGAGCTTGACAGAGGTAACATATTCGGAATTCACTTGTTCTGCGGTATTGCTGAGAGCCTGACATACATATGTCCTGCCCACATTTATTTCATCGTATTCGCTGATTGTCATCTCATCGGGGACTCTTGCATAGCCTACAATCATCAGCAACAAAACTATCCCCACAAGAAAAAAACAAATTACGCTGAATACCCGACAACAAGTTTTCACTCCGTCGCACCTCCGATATTTATTATGCCCAAACGAAATGAAATTTATAATCAAAAATATAAACGGACGAATGTCAAATTTTAACAATCGTCCGTTTTTTTAATTTTAAATTTTAATCGGAGGGTAACGAGTCAATCGTTTTAATCATATTAAGGTAGAATTGCAACAGCTCGTCCATACTCGAACCGATTCCGATTGCCGTACCGTGATCGCCTCTGCTTACAGGCATTACCGTCCATACGCCTTTTTGTATGTTATTCGGATCATAATCACTGTGAGGAGCGCCTATCGGATAAAGCGCAGATTTAAGATTAACAAGTCCGTCGTTTTCACGCCAGCTCTCATCAATATTGTAATCCGTATATCTGTTCTCATCGAAGATGCCCATCATTGAGGCAAACGGAACAAGTATTGCAAGCGTACTCGCAATAGGAACCTGTATGTCGGGATAATTGATTCCCGGCTTAGTAGTAGAGAACGCATATGAGAAATAATATGTATCATCGTTCATCTTTGTCATTTGGTTAAGCTCCTCTGCTCCGTCAGGAGAAAGGTCGCGAACCGCATTATCTTCAACGCTGAGCATCAGCGCTAATGCCTCTGCAATAGTGTATTGAGATTCATTACTGCCCGGAACATAGGTCAATCCGAACTGTTCAAGATGGAAATCAACATATCCGTTTAAGAATGATCTTCCCATAATTGCACAGTATTCAAGAACAAACGCCGTAACAAATGTTAAAAGATGCAAATCCTTTGCTATGTAATACATTGTTGTTCCGTTATTCGGAGTACAAATAGTTGTTACCGAATTTATCCAATCGCCCTTGCCGCCTTTAAAAAGGTCGCTTACATCATCGGGAGACGCCGCAACCTCCTCGGGGCATCCGTCCGATAAAAGCTGAGCAAGCAAACGAATTGTATTACCTCCGAAGCTGTGACCGATAAGGTTGATTTTATTTATCATACCGTCCTCGTCAATCTCGCCTAAATCGGGTATAAGCGGTTCGTCATATGTTCTGCCGTATCTGTTATGACCGTTCTCGGCAGAATGAGCGGCGCCGTAATCCACCGTACCGCCGGTAAGGCAGGCATAAAGCTCGCACGCTCTGTCCCAGTTGCTTGATACAGGGCCTACCGAAGCGTCATAACATTCAACGCCCTCGTTTCTAAGCTCAGACATCAAATTACCGGAAGTAGCTCCCCAGTACGGTATATCCTTGTTTATGCCCTCGTCCTGTCCCCAGCCGAAAAGTCCGTGGACAAAAACATAAGGATAGTTTTTATCCGAATTATCATCGGGAGGTACAAAACCCGGTATAAAGCTGACGAACATCATCACAAAAGAAACCCAAACAGAAATAAGTGCCTTAATCAAAATACCACCCTCAATAATATAGTATTTTTTCTCCTTCCGTAATGCCTATCAATTTACTATATTATAAGGTTAATAAAATTCAATGTCAACCGTCAAATTGTCGAAAAGTGTTGATTTTTAATATATTTTTGATATTTTAGGCTCTTTTTCTGTAAATTAAAGAAACTGCCAAACCGATCGCAAGCGTCAATACCGTAATAACGGCTGTAATTATTGTTTCGGTATCAACATTAAACTGCAATCCGCTGTTATCCTTGCTGATATTTTTGAAATCCGCAGGGTTTGCGCCTGTTTGCAAAGCTTCGTCGTTTGGCATTTTCTGAGCGTTGCCGTCATCTGTATTATTATCGTTCTGCTCCAAATTATCTTCATCGGAATTTACCGTTTGAGCCTTTTGTCCGTTTCTGCCCGCACCGCCGTTATTCATTGAACCCATGGCGGATACAACAATATTTTCGGCCTTTATCAAAGTATCCGAATCAGCCTGTGCTTCACTTGTTGAACCGATTGTTCCGTCAAGCTGTCCCGATATGCTCTCCGCTCTAAGCAAGCAGAATTCACTCAGCGTTTCAGCTCCCGTTTCAAATTCATCATAGGTGCAGAATTTGGTCGGATCC
>JAQXHF010000133.1 GCA_029007095.1 Clostridia bacterium
CGCACAGCGCGTTCCTGTAAATCCAGCTGTTTTAGAAAATGACCTGAATTCTACCGCACATTCTCTCGCTCCATCTATTTCAAAAATAGACTTAGGAATTCCCGGTTCTGTAACAAAGCTCTCGTATGCTGCATCGAATAATATCAGTATTCCGTTTTTGCGTGCATAATCCACCCAATTTGACAGCTGTTCCTTGTTTAACACTGTACCCGTAGGATTGTTCGGGTTTATAATTACGATACCTTTGGTGTTCGGCGTAATCTTTTTCTTGATATCGTCAATGTCGGGATTCCAGTCAGCTTGCTCGTCACAAAGATAGTGAACGGCAGTTCCTCCGGCAAGAGTAACAGAAGCTGTCCAAAGCGGATAGTCGGGCATAGGTACAAGAACCTCGTCGCCCGGATCAAGGAGACCTTGCATTGCCATTGTGATAAGCTCGCTCGCGCCGTTTCCTGTGTATATGTCGTTAACACCGACATTAGGAATATTTTTAAGCTTACAATACTCAACAATAGCTTCACGCGCTTCGATAATTCCTTTTGAATCAGAATATCCTTCGGTCAAAGTGAGATTGTTAGCCATTTCGTTAACAATACCGTCGGGAGCTTTGAAATTGAAAGGCGCGGGATTACCTATATTAAGCTTCAGCACCTCAATGCCGTTAGCCTCCATACGCTTAGATTCGTCAAGAACCGGACCTCTGATATCGTATGATACATTGTCGATTTTTTTGGATTTTGCAAAATTTCTCAAAATAGTAACCCCTTTCTTTTTCCGTTTGCTTACAGCACTTTAATTGAGCTTTGCAAACATAATATTATTTTTATTATATTATATCATAATATTTTTTTAGATTTCTTTTTGGAAATTATATGATATTTTTATCAAAAAAATGAATATTTTTAATTAAATTGTCGGCTTAGGACATCAATTTCGTGTGATAAGCGCGACAGCTTCGACATTTCCCGTGCGAGGGAACATATCGACAGGTGTAACCTCTCTTGTTTGGTATCCTAATTCGCTTAGAATTCCACAGTCTCGCGCAAGGGTTGCGCTGTCACAGGAAACATAAACTATTCGTTCAGGCGACATTTTCTTTACGGTTTCGAGAAGTTCTTTGCCGCAGCCTTTCCTCGGCGGATCGAGAATAATTACATCAGGTTCAATTCCGTCGCTGCATAGCATTTTAGCGGCTTCACCGGCGTCGGCACAAATGAATTTTGCATTGCTTATACCGTTAGCGGCTGCGTTCCTTTTTGCATTTTCAATTGCCTGCGGAATTATCTCGACTCCGATTAACTGTTTTACGCTGTCTGCCATAGTTAATCCGATTGTTCCTGTTCCGCAGTAAAGATCAATCAGAGTTTCTTTACCTGTCAATCCCGCATATTCTTTTGCTTTTGTATATAAAATCTCAGCCGCATTGTGATTGACCTGATAAAATGAGAGGGGAGAGATTTCAAATTTAAGACCGCAAAGCTCGTCACTTATTGTATCGCTGCCAAATAAAGTTACGCACTCTTTACCTAAAACAACATTGGTTTTGTCCGGATTTATATTGAGCAGAACGCTTTTTACATTGTCAATACGGTCATTCAGACGCTTGCAAAGCTCGTCTGTGTGCGGTAAATTTCTGTCGGTAGAAACGGCACATACCATAATTTCGTTACTGACAAATCCTTTTCTTATATATATGTGACGAAGCATACCCGTATGCTCTTGTTCATTGTATAAGGGGATTTTGTAATCTCTTATCCATTCACGGAAAATATCAATGATTCTTTTGAAATCCTCAGGTTGAAGCCGACAGTCGGAACAGTCTATAATTCTGTGCGACATAGGGGCATAAAATCCGATTTCTGCAAAATCAGAATTGCCGGATATCGGATACTGAGCCTTGTTTCTGTACCGTTCGGTTTCCGGCGAGGGAATAATAGATTTTATCTCCGTATCAATTTTAGCAAGTCTTTTGAAATTATCTTCGACTTGCTGCCGTTTTATTTTTAATTCTGCTTCATAGTTTATTTGAGCAAAACAACAACCGCCGCATTTTTCGCTGATAGGGCAAATCGACTTGATTCGGTCGGGTGACTTTTGAGTGATTTTTTTTATGATACCGACAGCATAGGTCTTTTTAACCTTAATGATATGTGCAATTACGCGGTCACCTGTAACAGCTCCGCGGACAAATACCGTCAATCCGTCATAATTACCGACGCCGCTTCCCTGAACGGTGCAGCTTTTTATCATAAGCGGTATTTCATCGTTTTTCTTTAACAAAAAATCACCTCAAAAATAATATGACATAATTATATCACATTTATATGTTAAATAAAAGTTTTTTCTTGCAATAAACGACCGTATATGATAAAATTACAATAATATTTAGGAAAAGGACTGCTTTTTATGGGTAAAAAAAGTCATTTTTTTGCAATGCTTTCAAGGATGAAATATATAAACCGTTGGGCGCTTATGAGAAATACACGCAATGAAAATATAAGCGAACATTCCCTTGAAGTGGCAACTATCGCTCACGCTTTGGCTGTCATAAGAAATACTCGATTTTCGGGTAATGTTAATGCCGAAAGAGCGGCTGTTCTCGGTGTTTTTCACGACGCACCTGAAATAATCACGGGCGATATGCCTACTCCCGTTAAATATTACAGTAATCAAATCAGAGAAGCATATTCGCAGGTTGAGGACGAGGCTTGCAAGGCTTTGCTTGATATGCTGCCGGAGGATTTGCGAAAAGAATATTCGGCATATTTTATCAAGCAGGATGAAGACAGAGAATTGTGGAAATTGGTCAAAGCTGCGGACAAAATCAGCGCGTATATTAAATGCGTTGAGGAAGCCAAGGCGGGCAACCACGATTTTGACAAAGCGGCGAAAACAAATTACGATGTTCTCACTCAGATTGATATGCCGGAGGTCAAATGCTTTTTAGATGAATTTCTCGACAGCTATTCGCTCACACTTGATGAGATGAACTGATATAATTTGACATAATTACATTGGGGATGTAAAAAAAGCGAAGACCGTATAAAACCGTATAATACAAGGGGTTCTTATTCAGTATCGAAAACTGTAAGAACCCCATAAAATTACTTTAAAGTGTAAAATGTAAATATTTTTATGTTTTATACTACGAACAAACTTCGCCACTCGGCGTACCTTTGTACGCCGTCGGGCAGACAAAATCAAGGGCGTTGCCTTGATTTTGCTCAGTTTGTCCGTTCTTCATCTTTTTTCCTATCCCCTTAAAAGTTAAAGGAGCTGTAAAAACGAAAGTTTTTTATAGCTTTTTTATTTTTGTAATTTTTTGTAACTTTTTTGAATAAGTATTATTGTGTAAAATTATGAGATTATTTAATAAAAACGGGCAAATACTGTAAATATGCTTAAATATTATAATTAAAACATTACATTTTAAGGGAAATTAAGCTATAAAAATTACAATTTGTAACAAACTCTATTGACATCTGTAACTTTTTGTGATATACTTCCTTTCGTTGTTATAAAGGTTAATTCATTATTTTACAGGAGCTGATTTGGTGAAACCGGCAGGAAAAAAGTTTCTAACCGTAATTATTATCGCAGCATCTTTAATTTCTTTGTTGAGCGTCAGCAGCTTGGGTGCTGTAATAGCTAATAAATCAGATTATAACTGCACAAGCGCAAGGCTTCAAAGCATTATTGATAAATATTCAGGAACATATTGGAACGGAAGTTTTGGAGGCGCCCGTAAGTGTAAGGGATTTGCCGATAAGATATTTAATGAGATGTACGGTAACGGCGGAATCGGTCAGTATAATCAGAACGGAAATCATTACTATATTCCAAATCCCGTAAAGGCCGTTGAAGTCGGCAGATACGACAGGAAGGCTTCTTTTGAAGAACTTGCTTCACTTATGAAAAAGGCTCATTCGGGGGATTATGTTCAGTGGTCGAGAGGATACAGCCAACATTCTGCAATTTTTGTTTCTTGCGATGATAACGGAATGTATATTTTTGACTGTAATTATATTTCGCCTAACAAATGCGGCGTACATTATGTAACATTTTCAAAGCTCGCCGCTAAAAATGTAGGAATTTCAGTTTACAATTCGACTTCAAGTGAAACTCCGATACAGGCGACTGCTCCGAAGCAGGAGGCAAAAATTCAGCCGGAACCCGAAAAAGAAAAGCTCAAAGTGGTAAGCGAGGACTTAAAGCTTGAGTATCAGGAAACCTGCGATATTAAGACAACCGGTGATTATAATGTTACTGTATGGGAATCTTCCGATACAACGGTTGCGATTGTGACAGATTCAGGTAAAGTTATAGGAGTTGGAAACGGAACAGCTGTTATTTTTGCTACCGATGAAAGCGGAACAATAGACGCGTGTAATGTTGAAGTTCATTATTCTGAACATAAGGAATTGATGGACAGCGTGTTTACCGGATTTGATTTCAATGAAATCTTGTTGGCAGGCGCACTTGCTTCATAATTTAATTTAAATATTACGGATTTACGCATATATAACTCGTATTATGCGTAGATCCGTATTTTATTATTTTGATATCTTGATTTTTATATATTTTTTGGTATAATTTTAGTATTATTATGTTGTTTTGTGAATGAAAATCATCCAAAACAAGTGTAAATCTATTTCTGTAATTATTGTATTAAACAGTAAGGTTGTGTTTTTATGGAATGTAAGATATCGTTTATAATACCTGTTTTTAATGCTCAGCAGTATCTTAGAGAGTGTATTGATTCAATAATTGCTCAGGATGGATTTGAACAAACTGAAATTATACTTGTTGATGATGGTTCAACTGATGTTTCAAGTGCAATTTGTGATATGTATGCTTTGAGATTTGATAATATTAAGGTTATCCATCAGAAAAACAGCGGAGTCAGTGCAGCAAGAAACAATGGCATCTCTGCATCAAACGGAGAATATATAACTTTTGTTGATGCTGATGATTATTTGCTTCCCGGTATTTTGCCTAAGGTTATCGAAGCAGCTCAAAATTCCCCGGACTTAGTTTTTTATAATTTCATTAGTGAATATAAGGATTTTTATGATTATATTCAATATCCATTTAAAAAAGGAAACCTTGATGAGGATTACATAAAAAAAGAAATAGTTGAATTTATGCTTTCCGATTCATCTTTAAATTCTGTTTGGAATAAAATTTTTAAAAAGAAGATTATATTTGATAATAATATATCTTTCCCTGTCGACAGAAAATACGGTGAAGATAAAATTTTTGTTTTATCGTTTTTAACTAAATGTAAAAGTGCATTTTTTATTTCACATTACGGATATTACTACCGATATGTTCAGTCAGGTGCTATTCAAAGAACCCGAAATGATTATGCTGAGAATTTTTATAAAGATTTTGATTATACTATTGAATCGTATAAGAATTTTAATATAAATCCCGATACGGTTTATAAAAAATGCTGTGATTTCCTTGCCGTTCAAATTATTTCAAACCCAATAATGGCATATCAAAACAGTAGCAGTAATGAATTTAAAGAAACAATGAACTTGTTTTTTAATAATGAGCGACTTATGTCGGATGTGAGAAAATTTTATAATACCGGTGTTTTCAAATCCGATAGTGATGTAAAAATAATTAAAGCAATTCTAAACCGTGATTCCGACGCAATATCAAGGCATCTTAAATTTATGCAGTTAAAAACTGATATATATGCTCATATTCATAAGAATAATTCAATTTCAAAAAAAGAACCGATTAAACCGGAGACGAAAAATTCGCATAGGCTTAAAGGCCCGTACAAAATAACTGTATTTACGCCGGTTTATAACAGACGACATACTATTCAGCGCGTTTTTGACGGTCTGATGTCTCAGACTTTTAAAGATTTTGAATGGCTTATTGTTGATGACGGTTCAACCGATAATTTAAAAGAGGTTATAGATCTTTATAGTCAACAAGCTGATTTTCCCATAAGATATTATTATAAAACAAATGGCGGTAAGCATACAGCGATGAATTTTGCTTGCAATTTAATTGACAGTGATTATTGCATTGTTCTTGATTCTGATGATTCGTTGCCGCCGGATTCTATTCAAAATCAGCTTAATATCTGGAAATCTATACCCGAAAATGAAAGAGAATCGTACTGGTGTGTTGTCGGTCTGTGTTCAGATGTCAAAACCGGTGAAGTAATAGGAGATTGCTATCCGGAAAATATTAACCGGCTCGATAATCCAAAGGCTGTTGCTTCGGAAATTAAAGGCGATAAATCTTCATGTATCAGAAGTGATATACTTAAACAATTTCCTTTTCCGGAACCCAAAGGAACAACATTCATAACCGAAAGTATCGTTTGGAATGAAATTGACAAAAAGTATAAACAGTTTTATACAAATGACATTGTTAAAATCGTTTATCGTAATGAGCCGGATTCATTATCAACCGCATGGTATCGTGACCATATACAGGAAGGTTATATTTCAAACTATTATTGGATGAAATCCAATCTTAATGATGGCTGTGGATCAGCAAAAGAAAAGCTTATTACATTATTCAGACTTGCTTATTACGGATGTGTATGCGGTAAAAAAAGAAAAGAAATATCCGGTGATATTGATTCTTTTAAAATGAAAATGATTTATAATTTAATTTTTTGGATAACTCCTATAATAAAAAAATTAAGACACGATAAACTGTATAGCGAGTAAGAATATTGTACTTATTGTTTTACAAAAGGTGCTATTTATGAAGTTCTTAGGTAATGTTTTATGGATGATTTGCGGTGGATTTATTGAAGCCGCAGCGTGGTTTATATACGGATTACTGTTTTGCATCACAATAATCGGCATACCTATGGGTAAACAATGTTTCAAATTTGCTTCTTTATCGTTTGCTCCGTTCGGAAAAGAAATACGATATGGCGGACATACGGCGAGTTTCATTGCAAATATTTTATGGCTCATATTTTGCGGTTTTGAGATGGCTATACTTAATATTCTGTTAGGCTTAGCGCTTTGTGTTACTATAATAGGTATTCCCGTTCGGCAAGCAGTTTTTTAAGCTTGCTTAGCTATCTCTTATGCCGTTTGGAGCAGAAATTAATAAATAACTGATTTTTTATTATAGAAACGACTGATTTTAATGCAGTCGTTTTTTTATGACTGTAAAAGTTGAATTCTTTTGAAAAAATAGTATAATATCCAATAAAGAGTTATAGTGTTTTGTGAGGCGATTGTATGATAAAGGCGATAATTGCAGTTGTTTTGATTATTGTTTTTGCAACTATATGGAGCGGAATTCCTGATGAAAAAAGTAAGGGTAATTCTAATTTTAATAAAGATAGCTTTAACAAGGACGCATGGAAAAACTACGATATACATCACGAAAGTGATAACCATGTTGTTCCTGATGATTTTCTTAGAGGTAAATATAACGGCATTGAATATAAAAAGAAAAAATAATTTTTTAAAAATTATTGACTCTTGATGTAAGAAAAATTCATAAAAATATATTGACAAATATTTTATGGTGCTATATAATAATTAAGGTTAGCGAGAGCTAACTTGATTTTATAACTTTGAGTTAGCGAGAGCTAACATTGGGAGGCTTATATAATAATGCCGCTTACACTTGCAGAAGTAGGAGAGGAAAATATCATTAAGAAAATCGGCGGAAAACAGGAGGTTAAGGCGCACTTTGAAAATCTCGGTTTCGTTGTCGGAGGAACTGTAAAGGTTATCAATACCATAGGCGGGAATGTGATTGTAAATGTCAAGGAGTCCCGCATTGCTATAAGTAAGGAAATGGCGCAGAAGATTATGGTTTAAGGAATTTCTGCGGCAGTTGCACTTAAATATTTTAGGAGGTGAATTGTAATGAAAACATTAAGGCAGGCAAAGGTCGGAGATACGGTCAAGGTTGTCAAGCTCCACGGAGAGGGAGCGGTCAAACGCCGTATCATGGATATGGGGCTTACAAAAGGCGTAGATGTTCATATACGCAAGGTAGCGCCCTTGGGCGATCCTGTGGAAGTTACTGTGCGTGGGTACGAGCTGTCGCTTCGCAAAGCCGACGCGGAAATGATCGAGGTTGAATAAGAAGAAAGTTTGACGGGGTTTAACCCCATATTTTTAATAGTTAAGGTTAGCATATGCTAATCAGAAAGTGAGGAAATTACATATGGATCTGCGAATTGCCCTTGCGGGTAACCCGAACAGCGGTAAGACAACCCTGTTTAACGCGCTGACCGGCTCCAACCAGTTTGTCGGAAACTGGCCCGGCGTTACTGTGGAGAAAAAGGAAGGAAAGCTGAAAAAACATGACGGTGTAATAATCACCGACCTGCCGGGAATTTATTCCCTTTCGCCGTATACCTTGGAAGAGGTAGTGGCAAGAAATTATCTTATCACCGAACGCCCCGATGCTATACTCAATATCATTGATGGCACAAACCTCGAAAGAAACCTGTATCTTACAACACAGCTCACCGAACTTGGTATTCCTGTTGTTGTAGCTATCAATATGATGGATGTCGTCCGCAAGAACGGCGACAAAATCAATACGACGGAGCTTTCCCGTGAGCTTGGTTGTAAAGTGGTTGAAATCTCGGCTTTGAAAGGTACGGGCATTACCGAGGCGGCGGAAGCGGCAATAGACGCCGCAAAGAACGGAAAGACTGTACCGATGCACACCTTTGCAGGTACGGTGGAACACGCAATCGCTCATATTGAGGAATCTGCCGTACATAATCTGCCGGAAGAACAACAGCGTTGGTATGCGATTAAGATTTTTGAGCGAGACGATAAGGTACTTGAACAGTTAAATCTTGATAAGACAACACTTGACCATATTGTAACCGATATTAAAGCCGTTGAGACGGAAATGGACGACGACGCGGAATCCATTATTACCAATGAGAGATATGTATATATAGGTAGTATAATCAAAGGCTGTTACAAGAAGAAGTCTGCCGGCAAACTATCAACATCAGACAAAATAGATAAAGTCGTCACGAACCGCTTTGCGGCGCTCCCGATTTTCGCTGTGATTATGTTCCTCGTTTACTACATTTCTGTTTCCACCGTCGGTACTTTTGCGACCGATTGGGCGAACGACGGCGTATTTGGTGACGGCTGGCATCTGTTCGGTATCGGCACCTCCGCTTATGAGGAAGCGATGACCGATTATGCAGTCAAAAATGTATGGACTGATGAAATGATTTCTATTGTTGACGAGGCGACTGACAAGGGCGTAATAGGAGCAGATGATATCAAAACCGCCATTGAGGACGGGGATTTCGGCGCGTTTGATGAGGCTTACGGCTCTTACGCCGATTCGATGGCGGAAGAGGGCTATGACATTTCCGAACTCTATGACTCCGCTCTCGGTGAAGAAGCAGAGAGCGTACCCGATCCGTCAGAATACGGCGTATGGGTGCCGGGCGTTCCTGTATTGGCAGAGCAGGGACTCAATTCCGCAAATACACCGGAGTGGTTGAACAGCCTGCTTATCGACGGTATTATCGGCGGTGTAGGCGCTGTTCTCGGCTTTGTGCCGCAAATGCTTGTTCTGTTTATCCTGCTTGCTTTCCTTGAATCCTGCGGCTATATGGCGCGTATCGCCTTTGTGCTTGACCGTATCTTCCGCAAATTCGGTCTTTCCGGTAAATCGTTCATACCTATGCTTATAGGAACGGGTTGCGGCGTACCCGGTATTATGGCGTCAAGAACGATTGAAAACGAGCGCGACCGACGAATGACGATTATGACAACTACCTTTATCCCGTGTGGTGCAAAGCTCCCGATTATTGCGCTTATCGCCTCGGCATTGTTTGGCGGCGCATGGTGGGTAGCGCCCAGCGCCTATTTTGTAGGTATTGCGGCTATCATTATTTCAGGTATAATGCTCAA
>JAQXHF010000134.1 GCA_029007095.1 Clostridia bacterium
TGCGGCAAGACCAACCTTGCAATGCTTATTCCGCCCGAGTATCTGCGCAAGAAGGGCTACAAGATTTGGACTGTCGGCGACGATATTTCCTGGATGAAGATAGGACCTGACGGCCGTCTCTACGCCATCAACCCCGAAAACGGCTTCTTCGGCGTAGCTCCCGGAACAAACGCGCACTCCAACTTCAACGCGCTTGAGAGCACAAAGAAGAACACCATCTTCACCAATGTTGCCTTAAACCTTGATGATAACACCGTTTGGTGGGAGGGACTTAACAAGGAGCTTCCGCAGAACGCGCTTGATTGGAAGGGCAACAAGTGGGACGCTTCTAAGTTCAACAAGGCGGACAAGTCAACCTATGCCGCTCATCCGAACTCCAGATTCACCGCGCCCGCAAAGAACTGCCCCTGCATTTCCGATGAGTTTGACAAGGGCGAGGGCGTGCCGATTTCCGCTATCATCTTCGGCGGACGCCGCGCTAAGTGCGCTCCGCTGGTTTACCAATCAAAGAGCTGGGAAAACGGCGTATTTGTCGGCTCGGCAATGGCTTCTGAGACAACCGCAGCAGCAGCCGGTGCAGTAGGCGTTGTTCGCCGCGATCCGATGGCTATGCTTCCGTTCTGCGGATACAATATGTCCGACTACTTCCAGCATTGGCTTGATATGGGCAAGAAGCTTGGCGACAAGGCTCCCAAAATCTTCAATGTTAACTGGTTTCGTACCGACGATGACGGCAACTTCATTTGGCCGGGATTCGGTGACAATATGCGTGTGCTTAATTGGATCATCGACCGCTGCGAGGGCAATGCCGACGCTGTTGAGACTCCTATCGGTTATGTTCCGAAGCCGGAAGATATCGACCTTACAGACCTCGACATCGACATTGAAACACTCAAGAGCATCCTTACAGTTGATAAGGAAACATGGCTCAAAGAGGCTGACGAAATTGAAGAGCATTACAAGAAGTTCGGCGACAAGCTTCCCAAAGAGCTTAGAGATCAGCTTGATACTCTTAAAGCAAACCTCAACAAATAAGTGTTAACCTAATAAATCAAAACGGACTTGCGCGGAATCTCGTGCAAGTCTGTTTTTTGCAATATATGAAAACCGCGCTGAACTAATTAAAGCTCAGCGCGGTAATATTATTTTTAAATTTTATTTAGCTAAAATCGAAACTATGATTTTTGCAAATCCTGTCATATCCATATAAAAACCGGAAGCTTTGAATACATCGTCAGAAACGCCGGAAGTGATGGAATCGACCTTTACGGGTAAAATCTGAGCTGAATCAATCACCTGATTATTTCCACTCTTATCAACCATATTTGCCTTGAAGCCTACAAGATTATCATTCACATAATAAAACTCTGCGCTCGACTTGAACATTGCGGCAATAGACTGAACATCTCCGCCTGCAATAGCAACATAGGCAATAAGCTGCTGTTCGGTAAGCTGTGACACGTCCACGCCATCGGGAAGTGTAACCGCACCGCTTTCGACAGCCTTTTGAGCTATTGCGGCAGCGTCGGGAACAAACTCCTCGACATAAACATTGCCGTAACCTTCAACTTCCTTTTCGCCGGCTGTATTAAGTTTAAGGCAGTTTATATAATCGGAATTCAAATATTCAAGAATTTGATTAACGCTCTGTGTATATTGAGAAAGGTCAACATCTTCACCGAGAAGCTGAGCAACATCAATTTTCATAAAGAGCAGAGGGATATATGCCTCTATTCCGCCATTATCGGCAATTATTTTAACTTTAAATATGCCGAAAACCTTGCCGTCTGCGGCGATTTTAACCTCTAAGGTTCCGTTGTAGTTGTCAAAAACCTTTGCGGAAATTTTTACATTTTTAACCTCGATATTACCGAGTGCAAGCGTACCGTCGGGTACTGTAACGCTTATTGATTTGCTCTCAGCCATTTGATTAAGCAAATCTTCGGTTTTGCTATCGGCTGCCGAAACATTTATGCAGAGAAGCGACGCGATAAGCATTGCGGCAGTTAAAATTATACTGATTGTTTTTTTCATAAAAATCAGCCTCCTTTAACCTTATTGTATCGCTTGCATATGCAAAAGTCAAGTGCATTTTTAATAAAAATTTATGTAATAACTTTTATTTTTAAATAATATTAAACAAAATATTCGCATTTATATTATAAAAGCTTTCCGGTCATTCTTCTAAACTCAGCCTCATCAATTACGGTTATTCCAAGGTCGTTAGCTTTTTTAAGCTTACTGCCGGCGTCCTCGCCCGCAAGAACATAGTCAGTCTTTTTTGAAACCGATGACGAGGTTTTTCCTCCGAAGCTTTCGATTATCTGCGACGCTTCGCTTCTCGAATAGGTTGGCAAAGTACCTGTAAGAACAAAGGTCTTGCCCTCAAAGCGATTATCTTCAATCTCTTTGAGCGATTTCATATTAAGTCCCGCAGCCATAAGCATATCAATAAGTTCTACATTCTGAGGCGTACTAAAATACTCGACAACGCTCTGCGCCATAATAGCTCCGAAGCCCTCTATATTTATAATTTCATCGTAAGACGAATTCATAAGCGCCGTCATAGTTCCGAAATGCTCGGAGAGCAGCTTTGCGGCTTTTTGACCTATATGTCGTATTCCAAGTGCAAAAACAAGTTTTGAAAGGTCATTTTGCTTTGAAGCCGATATGGCGTTTATGAGATTCTGAGCCGACTGCTCAGCCAATCTTTCCAGCGGAATCAACTGCTCGGCAGTCAAAGAATATATGTCGGCAGGAGTTTTTACAAGCTCCTCACGCACCAAAAGTTCAAGTATGCTCTCACCGAGTCCCTCGATATCCATAGCGTCCCTTGAACAAAAATGAATAAGATTTCTCAAAAGCTGTGCAGGACAGTCGGTATTAAGGCAGCGAACCGCCGCCTCATCTTCCTCGCGAACGGCTTTCGCTCCGCAGGACGGACAACGATCGGGCATAACATAAGGCTCTGAATTCTCTGCGTGTTGTTCAACTCTAAGCACCTCCGGAATAATATCTCCGGCTTTTCGTATAACGACAGTATCGCCTATTCTTATGCCTTTTTCGGTTATGAAATCCTGATTGTGCAGAGTAGCTCTGCTGACCGTTGTTCCTGCAACAAGTACAGGTTCAAACACAGCCGTCGGAGTAAGGACTCCGGTTCTTCCTACATTTATCTCGATATCCGTAATTTTTGTCAGCTTTTCCTCAGGAGGATATTTGAAAGCGATTGCCCACTTCGGGAATTTCGCCGTACTGCCGAGAAGTCTGCGGTGTTCAAAATTATCCACCTTTATTACCGAGCCGTCTATGTCAAACGGCAGCGTTCCTCTGACAGAGCCTATGCGTTCTACCTCGGCAATAGCTTCGTCAATATCATTGCAGGCGGTATAAAACGGTATGGTTTTAAAGCCAAGCTGTTTTAAATAATCAAGCGATTCCTTGTGTCCGCTTAAAGTTTTGCCCTCTATACGCTGAATGTTGAAAACAAAAATGTCCAATCTGCGCTTTGCGGTAATCTTTGGATTTTTCTGTCTGAGAGAGCCTGCGGCGGCATTTCTCGGATTTTTAAACGGCTTTTCGCCGTTGATTTCCTGCTGTTCTCTGAGGTCTTCAAAAACGCCTCTGGGCATATATACCTCGCCTCTGACTTCGACAGACGGCAGATTTTCCTTTAATTTCAAAGGGACGGAACCTATGGTGCATATGTTTGCGCTGACATCCTCGCCTATTCTTCCGTCGCCCCTTGTTGAGCCGCGCAAAAATACCGAATTTTCATATTCCAACGAAGTTGAAAGGCCGTCAATTTTAGGTTCGACAACATAGGTCGCATCCTTAACGGTTTCCTTAACTCGTTTGTCAAAAGCTCTAAGCTCTTCGATGCTGAACGCGTCCTGCAAGCTTTCCATAGGAACGGTATGTTCAACCGGCTCAAACTGTCCATCCGCCTTACCGCCGACGCGCCTTGTCGGAGAATCAGGCGTAACAAGTTCGGGGAATTTTTCCTCAATATCGGAAAGCTCCCTCATAAGTCTGTCATATTCAAAGTCCTCTATTTCGGGATTGTCCTCAACATAGTATTTATAGCTGTGGTAGTTGAGAATTTCCCTTAGCTCCTGCGCTCTTTTTTTACCCTGTTCAAATTCACTCATTATCATCACCGATTAAGTTTTATCGTATATCCGTCAAAAGATGTCACCGTTTCAACGCCGGTCATATCCGACTTAGGCGGATAGTCTGTTGAAACTATCTGCGCGCCGCTCGCTATCGCTTGTGCTACGGTCGCTTCATCAATATCGTCAAAGGTGTCCGCCCTTGTGCGTACAATCAGTTTCCTGTCCCCGATAACTTCCTCGCTGTGCTTTTCAGCGTCATCGGGTTCATTCATAATTATAAAGCTCGCATATGTCTTGTCTATATCGTCATAGCGAAGCATGGGAAACATCGCCTGAGTTTTTATGCTTTCGTCCTGCTTAATATATTTATCCGTAACCGTCGTGTCGTGAAGAAGCACGAGAATCTTTCCGGCGGCGTCTTTCAGAGTCGGCCACGCATCAGCTTCACGCATCTCTTTGAGAGAAGCATAGTCGCCCATAGCGTCTGCCGGAGTCATCAGTCTGCTTCCGAGAACATCTCTGAGCAAGGAGTCAAAAGCGTTAATATATTCGATATTCATATACTTCATATTTCCGTCGGGAAGAAATACGGTCTTAGGCTCAATTATTATCGTGATAGGAATATGGTTCGGGTTAGCGTCCGACCACATTGCAATCTCTTTGAGAGCAAGTTCGAAATTATAACAGGTTGTCGTCATATCAAAAACGGGCGAGTGATTGCAAACAAACGAAATTTCACCGTCCGAAATAACGGTTTCTATATCAAGCTCAATACTGCGTACGCCTACATTGAACTGTTCGGTTAATGTTTCGCTGTTAAATTTCGGCTTTTCGGCGCTGACAAGTCCAAATGTTACAATCGAAAGATCTTCCATAAGCTTGCAGTAAGACGGCACAGACGCCAACTGATAGCTGTTGTGAGTTCCAATGCACGATATCTCGTTTATTTTCACGCCGTCGGCGTATGCTTTGTCAAGGTCGAAATTGGCAAAGCTGTTCTCATCAATTTCGGCATAATTACCGCTTGCATAATTCTCTTCAAGCTGTTCTATTCGTTCAGTCTGCTCGGTTATATTCTTAGCTTTCTCCTCCGCGCTCTCTTTTATTATGCTCGGAACGCTCGTAAATAAGCAAAGTATCACCGACAGCAAGGCCGCAAGATACCTGTAAACAAATTTAATTACGCACATATTACCCTCCTCCGTTAAAACCGCCGCACCGATTAACGGTGACAGCGGTCTTTAACACAAAAATATAATTTTTCAATTAACCAATCCGCCGAGTAAGCCGTAGGAAAGAGCGCCGACAATAAAGCTTGCTATAAGCACACCGACAGCAATTACCGGAAGCGCGTGTTTGAGCCTTATATCCATAAGTGCGGCAACGAGCGCGCCCGTCCAACCTCCCGTTCCCGGCAGAGGTATGGCAACCAACAAAAGCAAGCCCCACAAACTGTATTTTTCAATAGTTTTACGATGCTTATCTGCCTTTGCTTCAAGCTTTTTTATAACCTTTCCCATAAATCGCCAGTCGCGCATCCAATCAAATATTTTCCTGATAAAAAGTAATATAAACGGTATAGGCAGCATATTGCCTATAAAGCAAAAAATAAACGCTCTGATCGGGTGCATACCTAAAAGAGTAGCGGCAATAAGTCCGCCGCGAAGCTCTAAAATAGGCAGCATGGAAATTATAAAAACCGTAAGCTCATTCGGTATTTTATCTTGAAAAATACTTACAAGATTTTCGATTATCGTTTCCATAGTTTCACTCCGAGATAATTTTATTATCCAAAAGGTAATCATGAGCCTTATGGAGTATATTCCTGTCGTTTTCAAATCTAAGTCTGCTCATTGCTCTGTCATAGCCGAGCCAGATATAATCTTCAATCTCTTCTTTTTGAATAATCGTTTGCGTATCATCGGTACCTGCAAGATAAATGCTGACATTTTTTTCAACCTTACCCTGGATAGTGTACTGACTTTTCGTAACAAAATCGGGATGTATTTTAATATGAATTCCCGTTTCTTCAAGAACCTCGCGGTACGCCGTCTGACAGTCGTTCTCTCCCATCTCGACATGACCTTTCGGGAATCCCCAATGTGTGCTTCTGCGATTTTTGATAAGCAGGAAGCGAACCATACCACCGATATTTCTGTAAACAACAGCGCCGCAGGAACGCTCGTAAAGACATTCAATCTCGTGCGGTCTGTCTTTAATTGCAAAGTTTAAACTTTCGATAATGTCAATGTTAATAAATCTCGTACTTTTAGGCGCGACAACCCAATCAATCTCGCGGCAATCCTTATAACGAATAACACCTATAACACGGCCGTCAAAGCTTCTGACAGGGTGATTTATACCCATAATAAAAGCCCCTTTGACATAGCCGTTATACTGCTTAGTACCTTCAACCTTTCCGTAATTCAATTCATAGGTATAATTTTGCTCGTTGCTGTAAGAGTGAATCGGATGAGTTACCTTGATACGAACATATCTGCCAAGCATGTTCATAAAAAACTCCTCCACCGAGCGCATACAACTGCACAAGGATATACAGCGGCGGTAATAAATTAAGGCATAAGGCAAACTCCGCCGCATACTATTTACCGAAACATTATACAATTTCTTTACAAAAATTACAATAGAAATTTCCGAATTTATTTGAACTAATTTGTCATATAATTAAAAGAGGTGTATATTTTGAAATATTTTGTGATAAAAAAGCAATCTATAATTACAATTCTGAAAATAATTGTAATTTCTGCAATCTGCATAAATCTGAGCTGTGCCGCAGTTTACGCTCACCGAAACGCAGAGCCTATAACCTCCGTAACAACCGAAAGCAAAAAAGTCGCTTTGACCGTTGAGCCTCTATCGCCCGCCGAAGCCGATTTAATATTGTCCGTGATAAAGTCAGAAAATATAAAAGTTACATTTTTCCTGTCAAATGAGTTCTTCGGTTCGTATCCCGAAAATGCCCGTCAAATCAGAGATGACGGCAACTGCGTAGGAATTCTGCTTTCGGGTGTAAAAAAGCAAAAAAGGAACTACATAAACGATTTAATTTCAGAAGATATTGAAACTCTCGCCGCCGCAACGGGAGAGAACGCTCGTTTTGTCAGATTTAAAGACAATGAATTTGATTTGAGCGTTTCGGCGCTTGTTTACTCTCTCGGTCTTACTCCGGTGCAATGGGCGGCCGACGAACACGCAGAAGAATTCGGAAACGGAGATATCATCTCTGTTACGGACATAAACGAGCTTGAAAATACGATTAAGAGGTTAAAGGCAAAAGGCTACGGATTTTTCACTCTGAACGATATAGTATAAAATATCAAAAACAAAAACGGCTGCAATCACAAAAGCAACTTGTCTTTTGTAAATTGCAGCCTTTTCTTTAAGGTTTCTTTATGCTTCTTCGGAATATTCCTTATTTAATTATTCATCATACGAGCCGTTTCCGCCGGGAAATTTATCTTGAATATTGCTCTTTATATCGTCGATAATTCCGCCTATCTGTTCGCTTATATCCGAAAGGTCGCTTGAAATATCCTCGTCAATCGACGGCAAGGTAGTTGTTGTTTCTTCCTCGCTCCATACAAACAGATAAACAAGAGTTCCCTTTTCGTAACTCTCGCCCGCTTCAAGCGACGCGTCGGCAACCGTGTTTGCAATCTGTCCGCCGGGATTCAGCTTATCGGTTTTAGTTACATTAAAGCCGAGCTTTGCAAGCGTTTTTGCGGCTGTATCGTAATCGGCACCGATGATTCCCGATGTCGGGAAAGTAATCATTTCCTTACCCTTACTTACTTTAAGAGTTACGGTAGTTCCTTTGGGAACTTTTGAATTAACATCTATGCTCTGGCTTATTATATAGCCCTCCTCAACGGTTGAGCTGTAAGCCTCCGACTTCTCGATATTGAAATTACCCATATAATATGCGTCATCTATAATATCGTCATAGAGCTTGCCGACAAAGTTGGGTACATCTACCGTTTCAGTCTGAACGCTGTTGGTGGTGGAGTCATTATTAAGCTTTATTACGCCCGTCTGCCAAAGCACGAGGAAAGCTACTGCAAGTATTATTACCGCGGCGGCGATTGAAATTATAATAGCTGAACGGTTATGCCGCTTTTGCGCCGCTTCGCGCTTGTCAGAGGTGATTTCCTCTTCCTCCTCTTCGTCGTCAATCGGCTGAGCCAATCTGCTATCGACTACGGTTGTCTTGACCGTATCGAAATCAGGCGCCGATACTGCCGCAGCGCTCGGTGAAGCGGAAAGCTCGGAGCGAAGCTCCTCGACGCTTCTCGTTCTGTCATCGGGCAAAATTTGAAGCGCATTAACAAGTCCGTTAATAACATAAGCAGGGAGCTGCTCGGCAAATTTGCCGGGAACCATAAGTCTGTCGTTCAATATACGCTCCTGCGCGTCAATAGGATCGGTTCCTATAAGCGCCCTGTAAAGCACAGCTCCGAAAGCATATATATCGGTCCACGGTCCCTGTCTGCCGTCAAGCGTGTACTGCTCGTAGGCGGTATAACCTGTAAACACCTGCTGTTTAAGGCTTCCTCCTGCGGAACGAGCCTGACCTATACTGAATCCGGTTATTCTTATTTTACCGTCGGGTGCGACAACAAGCGTGGTCGGAGAAATGCCTCTGTGTATAATTCCGACAGAGTGGAGAGTTCCGAGCGTCGAAAGCACCGGCATAAGCAAGAGTCTTGCGCGCTCCCACGGAATATATCCTACATTGTTGCGAAGCAGATATTCTCTGAATGTTATGCCGTCGATATTCTCATAAATTACATAGCAAGTACCGTTGCTTTCAAAAATATCCTGAACCTTTATAAGTGCAGAAAGTCCGCTGAGGCGCATAATTTTACGCCACATCTCTACAAACTCCTGCAAGCACTCGTTATAAATGCCGAAATGAGCGGCATCCGCAGAAACTTCCATAGTTTTTGCATCGCGCTGCGCTATCCCCTCCGGGAAGAACTCGCGGATATTTACAGACTCTCTCGTTGAGAGGTCAAGTCCCATATAGGTTGCGCCGTCGCCGTTATATTCAAGGAGCTTTCCGACAAGATATCTGTTGCCTAAAACAGTCCTTATCGGCAAATACGGAGTTATCTGCTGTGAATCGGCATGAAATCCGCAATAAGGACATTGCTTACTGTCGCCGATATCCTTCATACAGCTCATACATAAATTATCTGAATTTATCATTCATCAAAACCTTCTTCCGATAATTTCAGAGTTTTTTTAATGATACCATAAAACCACCGTTTTTGTCAAGTTAACAGAATATTGCAATAGTGTTACAAAATATTTAAGCAATATCACTACCTGAAATTTCCTCTTGACAAACCGAACATTTGTTCTTATAATAGCATTGCAAAATACATTTTCAGTGGTGATTTTATGTCAAGAATTATACTTCATTCTGACCTTAACGCCTGTTTCGCTTCAATCGAATGTATGCTCAACCCCTCTCTTAAAGGCAAACCGGTCGCCGTCGGCGGAAGCGTAGAGGAACGGCGCGGTATCATTCTCGCCAAGTCTCAGGAAGCCAAGCTCTGCGGTGTGCAGACCGCCGAGGCTATCTGGCAGGCCAAAATAAAATGCCCGGAGCTTATTATAATACCTCCGCACTATTCCGAGTATATAAAATATTCCGAGATTGTGCGCGACATTTACCGAAAATATACCGACCTTATCGAACCTTTCGGCATAGACGAATCTTGGCTTGATGTCACCGGAAGTACAATGCTTTTCGGCACGGGCGAAGAGATTGCCGACAGCATACGCAGAACCGTTCTCAAAGAGGTAGGTCTGACGGTTTCCGTAGGAGTATCGTTTAACAAGGTGTTTGCAAAACTCGGCAGCGACCTTAAAAAGCCTAACGCCGTCACCGTTATAAGTCGGGACAGCTATAAAAATCAGATATGGGATTTGCCCGCCTGCGATATGATTGGCGTAGGAAAAGCAACTTATAAAAAGCTTCTCGGATTCGGAATACGCACAATCGGTCAGCTCGCCTCCTGCGACAGAGAATGGTTGATATCGCGTTTCGGCAAAGTCGGAGGTCAGTTATGGAGCTATGCAAACGGATTGGATATTTCCGAAGTCAAGCCGGACGGATATTCCGAACCTGTTAAGAGCGTCGGTCACGGAGTCACCTGTCCCCATGACCTTACAAGCTGCGACGAGGTATGGCGTGTTATGCTTTCTCTGTGTCAGGATATCAACCGCCGTCTCGACGGATATTCTCTCAAAGCGACAGGAGTTCAGATAGCCGTAAAGACTCCCGACCTTATCACAAAGCAGTTTCAGAAAAAGCTGAAAATTCCCACCCGAAGCGCATTTGAGCTTGCACGGGCAGGAATAGAGCTTTTTAAAAGTAATTTTTATTTTGAAAAGAATGTCAGAGCCGTAACGGTAAGAGCTATTGATCTTGTACCCGAAAATACCGCATATCAGGACAGCTTCTTTTTTGACGCCGGCGCTCACGAACGGCAGGAAAAAATTGACAGTACCGTTCTTAACATACGCAAAAAATACGGCAAAGACAGTATCGTAAACGCCTGTCTTATGAACGGGCAGGATATGCCTGAACGAGACTGCGATGAAATTTACAAGCCTTTCAGAATGGCTCGATAATTCACTCGACTTTATACATTTCTCTGTCCGAGGTATAGAGAGTTGCGCCCCTGCGTCTTCCGAACCAAACTACATTTTTGGCATAATCGTGCCAGTTGTCATAAGGTGTAAGCTCGGTAAAGGTAACGGTTTCCTCTTTCCTTTGCAAAGGCTGATAGTTTCCGCTGTATATACTGTCAAAAAACTCATTGAACGCATATTCGCTTTTGATTCTGCCGCCGTTTTTAAACGGTCTGCGAAGCACCTCGCGCTGATATGTCAGCAAGCCGTCAAAGATATCTTTTTCTATGCCAAGGGATTCAAGGAACGGCATTATTTCACGGTTAAAGCGATCGTAATTTTTTATACATTCAAGGAACATTCCTTCCTCATACGACCACACCACATCTCCGAAATCGGGATTTGTATAGTTCCATTCGCCCTCAAACGAATGAACAAGTTTGCCGTAATAATCATCAAGCATTTTTCCGAATACGGTTTCCGGATTTCCCGCAATAAAATCAAGCAATGAATTATAAAAGCTCCGGTAAGACATTCCTTTTTCATTACGCATATATATCGCAAAGCACCTTAGCAAGCCGAGACTGTGAAAGCTTTGGAGACAAACCGAAAACAGATTTGACTTAACCCACATTTCTCTGCTCATAGTGTCGGTTGACATAACTATATCCGAATATTCTTCAACCTCGCTGTCTGTGTTTGAAGAGTGAATGTGATTGAATTTAACATGACCTACTTCTATGTTGAACCTGTCGAGATATTCGTCGCTTCCCATTATCGAATTCGGCAGTATTTCGCAGTAATAAACGCTGACCGAATTATGCTGACCTGCTTCAAGCAAAGCGCAAAGTCCGTCGCAGAAGCTGTCATAGGTTTCTCCCGGCAAGCCGAGTATAAGCTCGGAATAAGTCGGTATTTTGGCACGGTTGTACTTTGCAACAAGGGAAGAAAAATGCTCTACTGTCAGATTTTGCCTGTTCACATTTCTCAAAGCCGCGTCGGAAAGGCTCTGGTATGACATCGTTGCGCCCTTATCCATTCGGTTCTCGTTAAGCTTATGGCAGATTTCAAACACATTGTCATCGCTGTTTTTATCATAAAACGCCCGGAAAACATCGGGACATCCTGTTTTTTCTTTAAGCTGAACTATATAATCCGTAATTTCCAAATCACGCTTAAACATTCCGAAATTCGCGTCCGCACAGAAGCAGTATTCGATCCTGTTGTCGGAAAGCCATTTCAGCTCAGCTTTCACCTTTTCTATACGGAAAAATCTCACCTTACCCTTTGCACTCCAATCACAGTAGGCGCATTTATAAGGGCATCCTCTGTTTGTTTCAATAACGGCGAGCAGTTCAACACTCTCCTCGGCAACAATTTCATCAAACAGTCCCGTCGTGTAAGGCGACGGATAATCTGTAATATCAAAATTAAAGGTTCTTTTTGTGCAAACCGGTTCTCCGTTTGCTTGTCTGTACGCTATATTGTCAACGCCGCTGAGGTCATCGCCTCTTTTGAGAGCCATTGCAAGATTGTAAAACGGCTCCTCGCCCTCTCCAAAGCTGAGATAATCTACAAAATCACATTCGTTGAGAAGCTCCGTACTATCCGACGTTACGCTGTGACCACCGAAAATAACAGAACAGTCGGGATAAAGCTCCTTTACCCTTTTTGCAAGCGTTCTGTTATATTCAACATTCCATGTATAATTGGAAAAAGCGACAATGCTCGGAGAGTCAATTTTTTTCAGCGCTTCCTCGATACTGTCGCGTTTGTAGATGAAACCGCCCAACTCATACTCGGCGCAGAAATCCGCCTTGCCGAGCGCGTATGCTGCGATACATCCCGTAGCATACGGCAGATAAACCGACGAATCAAAAGCGAACCCGACCTGAACAAAATACACCTTCTTCATTCAGGCTTCACTGCTCCTTCTTACGGTAAGAGTTCCTCTCTTTGCGGAATAAATAGGCGCGTCGTCTCTGCGTCCGTACCAGACATATTCCTTGGCATAATCCTCAATCGTTGTTACAGGCTTATCGTCCGTAACCGTAATAATATTTCTGCACTTTTCAAGCGGCTTATATGAATTCGCAAAGATTCTGTCAAAATAGCTTTCAAAGTCATATTCAAGCTCAAATTCCGCCTTAGCAGTATTCATTTGCTTGATTATTCCGCGCTGATATTTCATCAGGTTCTCTTCTATGTTTTCATCTATTCCGTAGGTATCAAGATAAATTTTAAATTCGGAATAAAAATCCTCAGGCGAAGTCGCACTCTTCATAAATATATACTCGTCAAAGCCCCATGTAGTTTTTCCGAAGCCGTCAAAAACGGTTTTAAACGAATCTTTACCGGAAATAACATTATCAACGAAATCCGAACATTCCGTATAAAGTCTGCCGTTGAAGGTATCGGGATTTTCGGCGCACCAAAGTATATAATTTTCATAGAAAGTTTTGTAATCAACGCCGTTTTCAACATAAAGGTATATAGCCGGCATCATTGTCAGGCACATCGCATGAAGTCCCTGTGTATAAAGCGCGAAAATGTACGATTTTTTCCAGTCGCTGAGATTCATCGAATAGGTTTCGATTATATTATCGCTGTATTCATGTATTGTGTTCGGATCTATCGCGGAGTGGTGCTGGCGGAACTCGGTCTTGCAGGTCTTTATTTTGAACTTTTCTATCGACGCTTTGCTGCCGAGAGATGAATTCGGCAAAAGCTCGCAAGGGTAAATCATAACGCTCTTATGCTGACCGCACTTGAAAAGATTAGATATTCCGTCGGCAAAGCTGTCATAGGTTTCTCCCGGCAGTCCGAGTATCAGCTCTGAATACGCCATTATTCCCCTGTCCGTGTACATCTGCATAAGATGCTTGAAATGTTCAAGCGTCATATTTGTTCTGCCTATATTTTTAAGCGCTTCGGGCGACATAGTCTGGAAAGAAAGCGTAGGAGACTTTCCAAGCTCTTCGTCAAACATTTTACAGCTTAATTCAAAAACAAAATCATCGCGGTTTTTGGTGAAATTAGTTTTGAACTTTTCGGGATATCCTGTTTTGCGCTTAGATTCAATCATCAGATCGGTTATTTCGCCGTCTCTGTCGAAAAGTCCGAAATTAGCGTCGCTGCAATAAATAAATTCGATATGATTTGCGGCCATCCAATCTATCTCGGCCTTTAAACGCTCCATCGGGAACATACGAACCCTCGATTTAAGTTCTCCCCAGTCGCAATATGCGCATCTGTTCGGGCATCCTCTGTTTGTTTCCCAAATAATGGAGTATTTCATACTTTTATCT
>JAQXHF010000135.1 GCA_029007095.1 Clostridia bacterium
ACAAGGAAAGCCTGTCTGCCTTTTTTTGTAATTCCCTCATCTAAGGTTATCACAGCCTTACCCTTGCCGCGAATAACAAGTTTTGAACCGAAATCTATTTTCATATCGGGTTTGGACGCCGCAATTCCGTTAACTATCAGCTCTCCGCGCGTAATCAGTTCGTTCGCTGAGCTTCTCGATATTGAGAATGCGGAAGCGGCAACGGAATCCGCCCTCATTGACGACACATAACACCGCATCAGTTCATAGTTTGAATCTGTTTCGGATTTTGGAAAGCTGTCCTCAACCGTAACTCTGACGCTGCCTCTGCCGACCGAACGCAGATTTTCCGAAATGTAACCGGCTACACTTTTAAGCGCGGCAACGGTACAGCCTCCGTTATCAAGGACAAGGTCGCCTATCATCTCGCGCTTGACGCCTAAGCCGAGAATTGCTCCGAGATAATCACGGTGAGAAAGCTCTGAAAACGAATCCTTGCGTATATTAAGCGCGGCAATAGGGTTGGAATCGGGATTTTCGCTTATAAAAAGACCGAAATCATCTATATAATCGGGCAGAAAAACAAACATTTTCCTTTCCGCGTCGTCAAATCCTCCGTAAAGCTCAAAACGAACTTTCTTATTCCGCAAATAATTAAGCGCGGCGGACTGACGGTAAATATCAAGGAAATTTGTGTTTGTAATCATATAATTATACTCGCAGGAACGGATTTTATCGTCAAGTCCCGCAAAAAGTATTTCGTCCTCAGTCATAGCTTCACCTTAAATTTTTAATATAAATTATTATACTACAAAAAGATAAATCGGGCAAGTGCTTTCGTTATTTGTAATGCCGAATTAAAATTATACATTATAAATAAAGTTTTATTGATTTTTCAGTATTATGTTTTAGCAAAAATATGTTAAAATGATAAAAATATCCAGTTGGCCGAAAGGAAGATTACCGTGAATAAGATTAACCGTTCTTTCAATAAACTTCTAAGTATAATTTTTGCCGCAGCCTTAATTTTTTCGGTCACCTGCCCTCTCACTCCGGCAGAAGCCGCTTCGGTCAGCAATATGACGAACCTTATCGTTTTTGTAAGGTTTTCTGACGATACAGACGAGAATGTTTTTGCCGACGGCACAGACGATATACTCGCAATGTATAACGACACCTCTGATGTCTACCCGACATACAAAATAGATTATTCGTTCAAAGCTTATATAAGCGCTATTTCGCGCGGTAAACTGAATGTTACAAACACTTTTCCTCAGTATGACGGGAACACTATAACTCCGCTTACTCTATCGACATCAAAAAGTGAAACCACCGAGGATTATCAGATACTTCAACAGGTTATAGCCGCCTTTAATAACGGTACGATATCGCTCGTTTCGGGCATAAAATATGACAATGTCAACAGCAGTACCATTGATAACCTCACGGTTATAATTCAGGGTACGGGAAGTACGATGAACGACGGACTTATGTGGCCTCATAAGGGTGTTTCCGATGTCGGCACAAAGCTTTCCGGATACTATGTCGGCAATTACAACTTTATCGACAGCGATTCGCTCCTGAACATAACCGGCAGAGCGCAGGGCACTATATCGCACGAATTCCTGCACACGGTCGGACTGCCCGATCTCTACCGTTACACTTCAAACAGCGGTTCGCCGGTCGGTTACTGGGACATAATGGCAAGCAACAGCTATTTTCAACAGTTCCCGCTGTCATATCAGAGATACAAAATGGGTTGGGTTCCGATGAACACAATTACCGAGAGCGGAGATTATGAGCTTGACGCAGTTACAAGCGATTCGGACAACATTCTTTTCAAAATACAAACACCTATGTCGGACAATGAATTTTTTGTAGTTGAATTCCGCAAAAAAGTTACCGACAGCTTCGCAAACCTCGGCTTTGAAACAAAAATTCCCTCATCGGGACTTTTAATTTACAGGGTTAACAACGGATTGGAATATCTTACAAACGCCCGCGGTGAAGATTACATATATGTATTCCGCCCCGACGACACCTCGGCAACGGCTTCTGCCGGAGATATATATTCCGCCGCGATAGATCCCTCTGCAGGCGAAACCGAATACGGCAGCAGCGATTTTTCCGCCGAGGTTAAGGATAATACTATCTTCTATTCAAACGGGAAAAACAGCGGTCTCGTTTTCAGCAATATTTCGTATAGTGAGGACGGTTCAAAAATCCGATTCCATCTCGAATATCCCAACTACTCCTCGATAGGAATATGGGACAGCGTCGGCTCTGTAATAACCTCTGACGCATCAAGCGTTCAGACGGTAAAGGACAGCAACGGAAACATTTTCGTCGGAGCTGTCAGGAGCGCATCAAGCGGTTCGATTTTCAGCGTTTACAAGTTCAGCGACGGTGAATGGGTTTCCGCCGCGCCGCAGATAACCTGCGATTACAGCGCGTCAATAGAAATTTTCAACGATGAGCTTTACTGTCTCTACCTTAACACCTCCGGCAAGCCGGTAATTGCAAAGCTCACAAATTCCAAGTGGGTTACAATATACACGGCGAGCGATGAAGACTATCCCAACGATATTCAGCTTTTTAAAAGCGACAGTTCGCTCTACGCCGCGTGGGCGGGAGATTACGGAGCAAGGCTTGTTATCAAAGAAATCAAAGGCAATTCAATCACAGAAACAGACCGAAGTCTGACCTCAGACTATTTTGCCGCTCCGAAGCTGGCGGCTGTAAACGATTATATTTACGCGGTATATTCCGTATTTTCTTTCAGCGGCGGCAATCAATATACTCAGCTAAAACGGTACAGCATTGCCGATAAAAGTTGGTGCGATATTCCTATCAATTCAGATATACAATCGTCAAATCTACACGCCGCGCTGTCTTGCGGAGACGAAGCATATTTCCTTGTCGGAAAAGGCTCTGACGGAATCGTGCCTTTCCTTGTCAAGATCGGCTCAGACTCAACCGTAACGAAAGAATCCGTCTCCTCCTCGGTCGGCACAATCTATGATTTGGGAATTGAAGTTACCGATGATTCTACTCTGTGTCTTTCGTTTTTCAGTTCAAACGGAGAGTCTCAAATAATATACAAATCCTCAAACGAGTGGAAACAACTTGACGGAAGTCCCTGCTCATCAATACAATCCGCGCAGATGATTTCCGTTGGCAGAGATATTTATGTAGCTTATGTAAATCAAGGTAGCAACACTCTCGGAGTTCGCCAAAAGAGCTTGCCTGTCTCCGCTTTGCCGAGACTAATTGCGGTTGACGGAACAAAGGTCAGCATTGACGGCGACATTATACTCGGTATTCCGCAAAGCGCAGTTAATATTTCTCTTTATCTCGATGTAACGGAAAACGGATATTTCGAGTGTGAACAGATATTCACCGGCTCTCAGGTCAGAGTTTATACGGCTGACGGCAATCCGGCAGGAGTTTATAAAATCGTGATTTCCGGCGATGTAAACTGCGACGGAATCTGCGACGGTGAAGACAGCGTTATAATCGCCGCGATTTTCGATTCCGCACTTAAAGAGGAAGATTTCATTATGCGCGCCGCCGACTGCGACGGTAATGGAAGCGTAGATGAAAACGATATCGAATTTGCTTTCAACAGCGGCTTAAAATTATGATGTGCGCTTGACAAAAAATATAAAACAATATATAATTTTTTCATATAAATGACTAAAAAAGGAAGATTTTTAATGCAAATTTACGATGAACTCGTTGCCCGCGGACTTATCGCGCAGGTGACAGACGAAAGCGAAATAAAGGAGCTTATCAATAACGGAAAAGCTGTTTTTTATATTGGCTTCGATCCTACCGCCGACAGTCTTCATGTCGGTCACTTCATGGCTCTCTGCCTTATGAAAAGGCTGCAAATGGCAGGAAACCGCCCGATAGCCTTGCTCGGCGGCGGAACAGGTATGGTCGGTGATCCCTCCGGTCGAACCGATATGAGAAAAATGCTCACAAAAGAGGATATAGATCACAATATCGAATGTTTCAAAAAGCAGATGAGCCGTTTCATTGAGTTCGGTGACGATAAGGCTCTTATGTTAAACAATGCCGACTGGCTTCTCGACCTTAACTATGTTGATGTTCTTCGAGAGGTAGGAGCCTGCTTCTCCGTAAACAATATGCTTCGCGCCGAATGTTACAAACAGCGTATGGAAAAAGGTCTGAGCTTCCTTGAATTCAACTATATGATAATGCAAAGCTATGACTTCTATCATCTTTATAAGGAATACGGCTGTAATATGCAGTTCGGCGGAGATGATCAGTGGTCTAATATGCTCGGCGGTACTGAGCTTATACGCAAAAAGCTCGGCAAAGACGCTTACGCTATGACTATTACTCTGCTCCTCAACTCCGAAGGCAAAAAAATGGGCAAAACAGCCTCAGGCGCAGTTTGGCTTGATCCGAACAAGACAAGTCCTTATGAATTCTATCAATATTGGCGCAATGTTGATGATAAAGATGTACTTAAATGTATCCGTATGCTTACATTCCTGCCGCTCGAAGAAATCGACACTATGAGCGATTGGGAGGGCAGCAAGCTCAACGAGGCCAAAGATATTCTCGCATATGAGCTTACTTCTCTCGTTCACGGCGAGGAGGAAGCAAAAAAAGCTCAGACTGCTTCAAAAGCTCTTTTCGGCGGCGTAGCCGATGCGGCCAATATGCCCTCCACCCTGCTTTCTGACGAAGATTTCAAGGACGGAAAAATTGATATCCTTGATGTCCTCGTTAAAACAGGCATTACTAAATCTCGCGGCGAGGGCAGACGACTCGTTCAGCAAGGCGGAGTTACTGCCGATGATGTAAAGGTTACCGATATCGGCTTATCTTTCACGGACGAACAGTTAAAAACAAAGCCTGTAATAATTAAAAAAGGCAAAAAAGTTTTCCACAAAATTTATACAGAATAATTTTAAATAAATTTTTCAAGGAGGATTTTCAGATGAAAACTTTTAAAAAAGCAGTTTCATGTTTGTTGGCGGCAATTCTTGTAGCGGCTACCTGCGTTATGGGTGTAAGCGCCGGATTCGGCGGCAAAGACAGCAAAGAAGCGGTGAACAAAGAGCTTCGTTTCAATGCGGACGGCAAATTTAAAATTTTGCAGATTTCCGATATTCAGGACGACTCAAATCTTGCCCCCATTGCAAAAGACTATATCAGCGATTTGGTTGACGCTGAAAATCCCGACCTTATTGTTCTCACAGGAGATAATATTTCAAGCGGCATTAAAACCGAGTATGCAGTAAAGAAATCTATCGACAATTTTATGTCGGTGCTTGAAGAAAAAGGCATACCCGTTGCGGCGGTTTTCGGTAATCACGATGACGAAAACACAAAAATAAATAAAAATATGCAGATGAAAATTTATCAAAGCTACGACTGCTTTATCGGTTGCGTCGGAGACGAGAATATTTCCGGCGTAGGCAATTACAATCTGCCTATTTTAGCTTCGGATTCGGACAAGACCGCTTTTAATATATGGTGCATTGACTCCGGAACATATAACACGGAAAACGACCTTGGCGGCTACAACTGCGTAAGAAAAGATCAGATTGATTGGTACATCAATACTTCAAATGCGCTCAAAGCAGCCAACGGCGGCGTTCCTGTTCCGTCAATAGCATTCCAGCACATTATCGTTCCCGAAATTTTTGAAGCTCTCAAAGAGGTCGATGAGGGAACCGATGGAGCGATAAAGCACGGAGATAAATATTATGTTCTGCCCGAAACTGCGTCATCCGACAGCGTTATGCACGAATCCCCCTGCCCTCCAAACTACTCTAACGGCGAATTTGACGCTATGCTGAGTCAGGGTGATGTACTTGCAATCGCCGTAGGACACGACCATATAAATTCATTTGTCGTTCCTTACAAAGGAATTGACATCATAAGCACTCCAGGCGTTGGATTTCAGAGCTACGGCGACGAAACAAGAGGCGCAAGAGTATTTGTAATTGACGAAAATAATCCGACAGAGTACGAAACCTATACTCACAGCTATGCGGAATTTTACAATAACGATATAGTTGCTATGGCAAGATACCAGACTTACGACAAAGACAACTTCATTTGCCGCATGGTCGCAGTAGTAAAATATGTATTTTTAAGCGTACTCAGATTCATAAAAATCGTCTGAATAAATCCTAAATAAAGTTCAAAAATGAGCTGTAAAAGCGAAAGTTTTTACAGCTCATTTTAAGTGAATAGGAAAAAGCGAGGACCATATAAAACATAAAAATTTACATTTTGCATTTTAATGTAATTTTATGGGGTTCTTTCAGTTTTCAATACTGAACAAGAACCCCTTGTATTATACGGTTTTATACGGTCTTCGCTTTTTTACATCCCCTTTTATTTCTGGGGGAATAAATCGTATTTAATCCTTATTCTTTCAAGCTTTTCGATAATAATTTTTCCTGCTAAAAGAATAATTATAAAAGTTGACGCTCCGTGAATCAAATTAAATACAACCCCGGAAGCATAGACTGCCAATACAGAATTCAGCGTCATACTCGGTGAAATTATCAGAACCGTTCCCGAATCCACTACAAATCCGTAAACTGCAAAACAAATTATTCCTCCGATGACAGCTATAATCCAATTCGGTGTTTTACTGTCCCGTTTATAAAAAATCAATCCGCACAGCATTGCGGCAAGTCCCATTCCAAACATCTGAAACGGCGTATTCATAGACTGACCGAAAATGAAATTTGAAAGCAGCATAGACAACGAGCCTGTAATAAAGCCGATTTCAGGGCCGAAAACTATTGCCGCAAGCATTACTATCGCACAGGTCGGCTTCACCTGCGGCAAGGCAAAGAATGCGGCTCTGCCCGCGACCGCTATCGCTACTATGCTTGCCAGCACGACAAGCTCCCGTGCCTGCAATTTCTTCCTTTCAAGCGAAAAGAAAAATGGAAGCATTGACACTATTATAAGCGCAACGCTCACGGCGTAATACTGTTTGCCGCCGAACATATAGAAAAACAGTATTATTATCGCCGGCATTATCACAAAGCAGGTTAAGAGAAGAAACCATTTTCTTTTAAACATTGTAAAATCTCCTCCTCGGTAACAGCTCCGTTTATAATCCCACGCGAAATTCTGTTAGCTGCTGTGGTGTAGTAATGATTGGTGTCAAAAAATGTATGTGAGTCGGAAGAACAGACTATTCTTCCGTTAAACAGCATTGCACAAAAATCAGCATAATCGGCGCAGAATTCAATATCGTGCGACACTATTATAACCGCACAGCCTTTCGATTTCAGCACAGACAAAATCTCGCCAAAGGACTCTTTAAATTCGTTGTCAAAGCCCTTTGTAGGTTCGTCGAGCATAAGAATTTTAGGCTCTGTCAGTAAGACCTCGGCAAGTCCGAGCCTTTGCTGTTCTCCTCCGCTGAGGTCATACGGGTGCGCGTCAAGATATTTTTCAAGTCTTGTCAGCCTCACAACATCATCTATATCGGCGGATATTTTTTCAAGTTCAAGTCGCACCGTTTTTTGCGTAAACATCGTCTGCACACTCTGCGGTAATACAGTCAGTAAGCCGCGATAAAGTTCGGTTGACTTGTATTTTTCAATTTTTTTACCGTTTATTAGCACCTTTCCGCTGTACGCTCTGCTGATGCCCGAAGCTACCCTTATAAGGGTTGACTTGCCCGCTCCGTTACCTCCGAGTATCGCAAAAACTGAGCCAAACGGAATTTTTAATGTCAAATCATTCAAAATATCATTACTGTTTTTTGAATAACGGAAGCAAACATCTTTCAGCTCAACAGCAGTTTCTTCGCAATTAAGCTCCTTTTTTTCTGTTTTACAGCTCAAATTTCTATCCTTGCAAAGTTCTGCAATGCATTGTCTGCCCTCTCTGACATTCAACGGACATTTGCCGTTTTTAATCTTTGAGAAAAGCTTTACTGCCGTAGGTACAGATAATCTCAGGAAATTTGACGCGTTTTCAAGATGACTGCCAACCTCTCTCGGAGCGGCGTCAAGTGTTTTTTCGCCGTTTTCGATTACAATTAAGCGGTCTGCATACGAAAAGACCTCTTCAAGTCTATGTTCGGCTATTATGACAGTTACGCCTAACTCCGTGTTTATTTTTCTGACGGCGGCGAGGAAATTTTCAGCCGCTATCGGGTCAAGCTGTGAAGTAGGCTCGTCAAGAATAAGCACCGACGGGTGCAAAGCCATAACCGACGCGAGATTTAAAAGCTGTTTCTGTCCGCCGGACAGCTCATTGACCTTTTTATCAAACCAATCGCTTACGCCGAAAAACGAAGCAGTTTCAGCAATTCGCATTGAAATTGTATCGCTGTCAAAGCCGAGATTTTCGAGGCCAAACGCCATTTCGTGCCAAACCTTATCGGTCACTATCTGATTATCCGGATTTTGCATAACGAAACCGATATTCTCAGCCTGCTCACGAAGCTCAACATTATCAATCTCTTTACCGCAATACATAACAGAACCGCTTTTTTCACCCTTAGGTGCAATGGCGGTTTTTAACATTTTAAGCAAGGTCGTTTTACCGCAGCCGCTCCTGCCGCAGATTACTATGTAATCGCCGGAATTAACCGTCAAATTTATATTTTTTAAAGCTTCTTTATCTCCGAGAGGATATTTGAAGCTCAAATTTTCGATTTTAATCTGTTCCATTTAATCCCCTCCTTCAAGTCAATTAAAAGCGGAAAAAGGCACATAACCGAATATGCCGCAAGCGTTACTATTGCGGACGGTGTGAACGCCGGAATTAAAATATACGGGTTATATGTGCATTTCAAAGTCCCGGACGCCGCCGCATAAATTATTATAGCGTAAGTAACGGCAAGGACAGCAACCGCAGTCCAATCGGAGCTTTTCATTCTGTATCGTGAATACGGTTTCCTACCCTTTAAGCCGTATCCTCTTGAACGCATCGAATCCGAAGTTTCAACCGCATTTTCAAGCGACCATGTTATAAGTATAGAAACCTGTGAAGCCGCATTTTTTATTCTTTCGGTAAGCTTTCCGCTGTGCGAATCCTTACCCAAGCCTTTTTGCGCTTCCGATATTTCACCGAGTCTTTGACGGTAAAGCGGTACGAAGCGTAACGCCATTGATATTATGAGCGCAACAGCAGGTATCCGTCTGCCGATTACAAACATAAGTTTATCCGCTGTAACTATCTCGCTGTAACAATTAAACCACAGTATCACGCTGACAAGCATTACTCCCGTAATAAAGCCGTAAATTATGGATTCCAAAGTAAGATTGTTACCCGACGGCAGTTCGGCAAGCACCGTAACTCCGTAATGGCTGAAAAGAGCATTGATAACAGTCACTACCGCTATCATCGGGCAAAGATACAAAAGCTCTTTCAATGCTTTTTTCCCTTTTAAGGCTATGTTGAAGCCTGCCGCAGACAAAAGCGAAACGACAAGGCAAAGAGGATGTAAAAACATTATGCCGAAAACAACAACACCGGCAAAAAAAATCAGATTTACTGCGGGATGGTATGCTTTAAATCCCGAATTCATAATACGAATCACCTCGTTTGCATAAAAATATGAATACGCAAATATTCGCTAAGTTTATTCGGAATTTCTCCGCCGTTCTTTGGCTCGCTGACGCTTCTCGTAATTGCGCTGTCTGCGTTCTTCCCTGTGCGATTCTTTCAGTCCTGCCTCTTCAAGCGCCCAGGGCCACGGTCCGAAAAAGCCTTTTATCCTATTGACATCATCTACGGAGAAATCTGATTTTTTCGGGAGTCTTTTTTCCCGTTCAGCAACATTTCTCAGCATTTCAAGATATTCCTCACGCGTAGTTTTTTCCGACACAGAACCGCTCCCCTTTTCAGTAAAAAAACAAGCCTTTATCAAACGATAAAGGCAAGTAAAATATCCGAATTCAGTCAAGTAAATTCGGAAAAATATTTTAATTTATGCTTTCTTGCCCAAAGTAATAGCCGCAGACAAGTATTCCGACTTATGAAACTTCAATCACGGTAATGGCTGTTGTGACGGATTTGCACCGAACTTCCCATTGCCTGCGGTATTTATTTTATTCCTACTCTGAATCTGCGACTTCAATCGGCTCTTCGGTCAGCTTTTCTGCCGCCGCTGCGGACTTAGCTTCATCTACGCTCTTCATAGTTTCGCTTGCTTCGTCCTCGGTTTTAAGCTCGCCTTCCATAAGCTTTTTGAAATCATCTGCATTTATCTTCTCATGCTTGATAAGATACTGCGCCAATTCGTGCAGCTTATCCATATGGTCGGTAAGGATAGTTTCCGTTCTATCGTAACCGTTATGAATAATTCTGCTGATTTCCTCGTCGATTTCCTGTGCAAAAGCTTCGGAATAATCCTTAGCATGGCCGTAATCTCTGCCAAGAAAGACCTCGCCGCTTCCCGACGAATATGACACGGGACCAATTCGGTCGCTCATACCGTACTCGGTAACCATACTCTTAGCAATTTTGGTGGCGCGCTCGATATCGTTTGACGCGCCTGTTGAAATATCTCCGAGTACAAGCTTCTCGGCCACTCTGCCGCCCAACAAAACTACAATATCATCAAGCATTCCGTTCTTTGTCTTATATGATTTATCCTCGGTGGGAACGGACATCGTATATCCGCCCGCCATACCTCTCGGTATGATTGAAACCTGTCTTACAGGATCCTGTCCTTCAAGGAAGA
>JAQXHF010000136.1 GCA_029007095.1 Clostridia bacterium
CAGGCATAGCTCCGTGGCAACCTTTACCGCTGACCGTAAAGAGGATTTTCCGCACTTGTACCTGCTCCTATCAGCAGATATGCACACGGAAGCTCATAGGTATAGGAGGCAAAATCCTCCGAACCCATTCCTCCCTCATCGAGAACATACACGGACTTCTCACCGAAAAGCTCCTTTGCGTATTCTGCCGTTTTGTTGACAAGCTCGGCATTATTTATAAGCGGAGGCGCTGACGACATTTCTTCCGTAACGGCGCTTCCTCTGAACGACTTGGCTGTATTCTCGGCTATTTCGCCTATTCTCATTAAGATATCGGCCGACAGCTCTCTGTCAAAAGTTCTTATTGTTCCCTCCAGAACCGCAGTCTGCGGGATAATATTAGGAGCTTCACCTGCCGAAAATTTTCCTATTGTAACTACTGCCGGAATTTTCGCTCCGATTTCCCTCGTCACAATCTCCTGAATCGCCAGATGAATATGAGCCGCTATATTTATAGGATCAACGCCCGTTTCAGGCATAGCTCCGTGGCAACCTTTACCGCTGACCGTAATTCTGAAAAGCGTACAACCTGCCATAAACACGCCTCTGCCGCAGAGAAGCAAACCTGTCGGAGTACCTGAATTAACATGAAGCGCAAAGCCGATATCGGGCTTGGGATCATCCAAAACTCCGGCTTTTAGCATAGCTTTGGCTCCGGTAAATCCCTCCTCATCAGGCTGGAACACGAGCTTGACTGTACCGTTTATTTTATCCTTATTCTTCATAAGTATTTCTGCCGCGCCGAGAAGCATAGAGGTGTGCATATCATGGCCGCAGGCATGCATCTTACCGTCGCCGGACTTGAATTCAAGCTCGGTTTTATCGTTTACTTTAAGCGCGTCCATATCGGCTCGCAAGAGAACGCATTTACCGCCGCCTTTGCCTACGGTAGCAACTATTCCGCTTTCGCAAATCTCTTTCGGTTGATAACCCATTTCAATGAGTCGATTTTTAACAAATCCCTTTGTTTGCGGCAGACAGGTTCCAACTTCGGGGTGTTTATGAATCTCTCTGCGATCGGCAATGATTTTCGATTCAATCGCCTTTGCTTCATTTAAAATATATTCAGCGTCAACGCTCATAAAAGCACCCCTTTGTATATTTAATAATCACGGATTAGCTATAAGCTCATCAATTTCATCTTTTGTAAGTTGCCTCATATTTTCATCAGAAATGCGGTACACCCTCTCGCATATTTCAAGAACGCTCGGTCTGTGCGTTGTCATAATGCAAGTTCGGTTTGATCGGTCTTTCATAATATTATCAAAAATCTGCTTCGCGGTTTCAGGATCAAGCGCGCTTGTAGCTTCATCAAGTAAAAGTATCGGAGCGTCGGCAAGCAAAGCTCTTGCAATAGACAATCTCTGAATCTGACCGGCGGAAAATCCTCCGCCGTTTTCTAAAATACGGCTGTTGAGTCCATCAGGCAAGCTGTGGACGAAGTCGTACGCACACGCAAGCTTCAACACCCCGTCAAGCTCCTCATCAGTCGCATCTTTTTTCATTATCCTGAGATTTTCCGCTACTGTTCCGCTGAACATCGTATTTCCCTGCGGAACATAAGCAAACAGCTTTCTGGTGGAAGCTCCGACCTGATAAGTTCCGTTTTCATCGCTTATAGTTACGCTTCCCGAAGAAGCTTTGACTATTCCGAGCAGAATTCTCAACATTGTTGTCTTTCCCTCGCCGGACGGGCCGACAACAGCGATTATTTCACCCGGCTTCGCAAGAAAACTTACATCTTTCAGGACGGGTTTTCCGCTATTATAACTGAAATCAATTTTATTTACCTCTAAGGTCAGTCCCGATTTGGATTTTTTGAGATTTTCCGTCTCGTCTTCAAAATCTGAGTCTTCTTTCGGCAGCTCTGTTACAGCCATAACTCGCCCTGCCGCGGTAGCCGCGGATATTGCCTGAGGAAACAGGCTCGCCAAAGACGAAAATCCGCCCGTGAGAGCCGAAGCCATTTGCAGGAAAAGCGTCATAGTTCCGAAAGTGATATGGCCGCTCCACAGTCTGTAAACGCTCCAACCGAAGCAAAGCACCGAAACAATAGTTCCCGTCAACGACATAAGCGACATTGTTTTAATCGAAAACATATTGTAATCAAGCTTGACATCACGGAATTTTTGCTGAACATCGCGCAGCTTCCTGCCATAAACATCAGTAAGGCCAAAAGCCTTGATTGCCTGTAAATTCTGAAATGACTCCTCGTTAAACGCCATAACCTCAGAGCTGACCTCACGCATTTTTTTGTTGTATTTACGCATCTTTTTTGTAAGTGTGCGCGATACTATCAAGGTCACGGGTGCGCTCAGAAGAGCGAGTCCGGCAAGCGTCGGATCAAAATAAAGAATTATCAGAAGCGGACCGATAAACTGAATAAGACGGGTAATCAGTTCGGGAACCCATCCGATAACACTCGACGAAACATTAGCTACATCGTTGTCGAGGCGGTTCAGCAAATCTCCTGAATGGAATTCCGCCATTGACTGCCAATCCGCAATCATAATTTTATCATAGACATCGGCGCGTATTTCCTGGTCAACCTTTATCTCAATTTTGGTTGAAATTCGGTTTGTCAAGGCATTTACAGGAATCAGAGACAGCCTCATTACGACAAAAAATACTGCCGCCGGAATTATTGCTCCCGAATCCTGTCCCGTTACAGCGTCAATAATATTTTTGCTTACGATGCTCGAAACAAGTCCGAGCGCCGTTGACACGAAGCCGAGAAAAATATACCAAATTATTGCTCCTTTATAGCGCTTTCCGTAGTTATAAATCCACTTGAATTCGCCGAGCATTTCACGAAGCGTTCCGTCTTTAATTTTCCCGATTATTTTTTTAATATAATTCATTTTCATACTCCGGCAAACTTTTTTAAACTATACCGTACTTTTTCAGCAGTTTAATCCGCCGTTTGCCTATCTCCATACTTTCCTTTGCAAGATTTCCCTCGCTGCCTTTGCTGTGACGAATAAACCGTCCCCATCTTTCCGCCCATTTAATCGGCAAAAGCCACGGCTTCTCCTGCAATTCAGGATTGTCGGCAAGCATTTGATTTTTGCTTGGGAAAGCCGTGCGAATCATTGTTGAAGCTCCAGATGTCTTACCGCCTTTACCGGCGACAGCCGCGTCGGTCATCTGAAAAGCCGTCCGCTGAGCCTGCGTTGAATTGCCGAAAACGCCGTTGAACGCCAAATCCTCCAACAAATCATCGGGGCAAACAGGCTCGCTGATTTCGGGCAAATTGAATTTCATATACTTATTTCCGATATAAATTATATCGGACAGGAAAGAAAGCGCATTGAATTTATCAAGAGTTTCTGCGATATATTCCCAATTAAAAGATTCGCCGTACTTCTGCTCATACAGCATAATATCGACAGCCTGGCGAAATCCGAATCCTCCCGCCGTAAAATGTCTGAAAGCATGAAGCACAAGATAGATATACGAATCGGTATGGTTCATGGTTCGCAACGGAACCGAATCTATATTTATTTCGCAGTAATCATCAAAAACATTTTTGAAACAATCATTCATTTTACTGCGAATTTCATTTTCATTTCCCATCGGGTTTATGTGCATCTCAATTTTTAACCGTGATTTATCACTAAAAAAACTGACCTCTTGAAATCTGTCGAGATTCTCCTCTGTTACATCATCTCTGACAGGGAAATAGCCGCAGTCATTTAAAATTTTTTCAGCTTTGCGATAGTCTTCTTTTTTTATCAGTATATCCTCATCGCACGACGGACGGTGATCACGGTATTCGGAATAAAGCGAGCGGCAAACGATTCCTTTCATAACAATGGGGTGAAAATCCTGATGTAAAAACTGTCTGTAAAGGCTTAAAAAAGCTTCTGTCCGTCTTGCTTGTTCGGCAACCTGCGACATTGCTTCGGCAAGATAGAAGCTGTATTCGGGCAGATTGCGGAAGTCATCAAAATCCGACAGTTTTTCAACTATCAGAGCAAAAACATTATGAGCCGCCGCAAGCTCTAATATCGAGTTAAATTCGGCGTCGCTAAGCTTAGTCGTGCCGCCGTTGACAGCCGAACCAAACAGAGCAATAAAATTTTCAACCTGATTATCCATAAGCTTCTCCGAATTATTTATGCCGCGCTTAATTTGATTTTAATTTTACCCGAAATTTTTCCGATAAGCTTCAAGGCATATTTTACACAAAGGCTGAATACAATCGAGCCGGCGAGAACTATAACGCAAGTCAATGCGTATGAAAGCCATCCGTCCCCGAATATATAATTAAGACCTAATTTTTCTGCCACTCTGAAAACTACCATATGACAAAGATATATTTCCATTGAAATTCCCGAAACGAATTTTGTGACAGGGTTATACAGCAACTTACTGTCAACGCCGGCCGCGTATATAAGATAAGACTCAAACATAAGCAGCATACATATGTTAGTCACAAAAGAATTTATATGTACGAGGAAATAAGCGGCGGTAAACGCGGCGCAAATTATCAGCATAAGCCATCTGAATTTTTTAACAAATTTGGCAAGGCTGTCCTTATACAGGTATACAAGACATCCGGCCATAAAGAACATTGCGGAATATATAAACTGCGCTCTTCCGCCCGTTCCCTCAATCATATGATTGCTGTCAAAGAAATACCAAATACAGGCAAAATTATAAAAAACCGAAATGGCAAAGGCAAGCCAAGCTCTTTTCTTTGTCTTCATAATAAAGCAAAAAAACGGGAAAAGCATATAGAAAACAAATACAGTACCGAGGAACCAGCCGACTCCTATTACAGAGATATCACCGTTGGGCAACAAACCGAACACGAGAGTTAAATCGGCAGCAAGTTCCAAAAGCGTATTTAAACCCGGTCCCATAGCAAAATCAAGTATGCAAACCACGGCAAAGAAAGGCAGCACCTTCATATAACGCCTTTCATAAAAAGCGGCAGGCGTAATTTCTCCTTTTGACATTCGCTCAAAGTATCCGCAGCAAACTCCGAATGCCGAAATCATCATAAAAAGAAAAACAAAATTCGTAAACGCCGGAATTATAGTATTATAAACCGCTGAGCCTATCGCATATGAACAGTTCGCTCTGACATGCATTAAGGCAATGCCTATACATGCAATCGTCCTCAATCCGTCGATTGAATTGCAGCGGTTGTTATTTTTTAAGGAATTACTTTCTGTGTTTTTCATAATTTTTACCTACAAATATAATTTATCAAGATTTTTTTGGCTGTTTAAGTCCCTTTTTACCCGTTAGCATATTTTTAATCTTATTAACGAGATAGAATAAATCTTCCCTGTAAAATATCAGGTCTGTTATAAGAGTCAATGCTGCCGAACACAGCACAACCAATACAGCCTTTACCGCCCACATAAAGAAATCGTCAGTTTCAAAAGTTATAAATTTATATGAAATCAATACGGTTAATGCAGAGATTAGCGCATTTATTATGATATGCTTCCAAAAAATCCATTGACTTCGTTTAACAATATTTTTTGATAAATAAGTTGAATACTGAACGGAACGGAATATCGTGGCCGCCAAGGTTCCTACGGCAACGCCGACCAAGCCGAACTTAATTACGGCTATGACGGAAATAGTGATGTTAAGTCCCGCTTCAATAAAAGCTCCGTTTTTAGTCTGCTTAAAATGTCCTGCCGCCTCAACAATAGTCTGATACGGTATTCTGAAACAACTGAAAGCTCCGGCTACGGTAGCCAACAACGCAAACAAAGGTCTTGAATAGCTTACATCGTTAACTCCGGAAGTGTAAAGCAATGCGAACGGCACTATCATTATACCGGCGGTTGTGTAAATAACCGAGGTTAGATTAAAAATGATAAGCTCATACAAATTAAGATTTTTACGAATCAGGTCATATTCTTTTTTTGCAAGCATATTGCCAAACGCCGCGCCGAAGCCCGATACAAAAGTTACAAGAATATTTCTTATATTAGATATAACATAATTATAAACAGTATATACAGACACTTCTTTTATATCTGCAAAGCAGGTAAGAACTATCGTGTCTGTGTTGTTGTGAATAAAGTAAGCGACAGACTGCCAAAACGCGTCCCAGCGTTGCTTAATCGCCTGTTTATTGGCTGGCTCTTTCTTATTCAGCTTATATTTTTTACGCACATAGAGATTTGTAAAAAGAGGATTTAACGAGAACGCAACCGCGCTTCCTAATTTAACTATATGAATTCCTGCGCCAAGCTTTATCAATATTGCCGCCAAGACAGTATTTATAACCGTAGTTACAATTTGTATGACAGATATGATGTACTGCTTTTGATCGGCTTGCAGCAGCATCTGATATGTAATTCCAAAATAATACTGCATAAATGTGCTGATACCGAGAATAAGCACAAGAGTAAAAGAAAACAGCCAGTCAAATTCATAATTTACAAGGAACGGATACAAGCAGGCAAAGACCACGATTGACGCCGCAAAAATCAAAGCAACACGCTTCATAAACTTTTCCGTAGCGTTTACAATAGCGCTGACGGCTGCAACATCATGATTAGCAAGAGGCTTATACAGCGACGCGCGCGTAACACCGCCTATTCCTGCTTTAAGCAGAGCAACACATGAAAGAAATTGCGTAATGGACGATGTTATTCCGTTATAACTCGAACCGAAAGTGCTTAAAATCAGCCTCGGCAAAATCAATCCGCAGACGATTGCAACTACTTCGTACAATATAGAAGCAATCATATTTTTTAAAGCTTCTTTTGACCTCATTGAATTTACTCTCCTAACGAACCCAACAAATATTCCATCGACTTCAACTTCATATCAGCAAGTTTCTTTTCGATTTCATTATAATCTATTTCCTGATTTAAAATCTTTTCAATATTGTCGTCACTATCACACAGTTGAGCGGATAAACCAAGCTCATCAAGTAAGTTTACAATTTTTTTCTTATTAACTCCGAATTCGACAAATTTTTTATGATAAATAATAGAAAAAATAGTACCGTGAAAAGTGTTTGTCAAAACAGCATATGCATTATCAAAAAAGTACAAAAACCGGAACGGATCATATACGATATTTTTGTCAGCCCAAGAATAATACTCTCCAAAGGATACTATTTTTTTACCGGTTTTTTTCTTAATCTCTAAGATTTTGTTCTTGCGAACCTCGCTCATTTTACCAAAGCAATAAATAAGTATATAATCTTTACAGGAGTCCTCTGCCTGTATTTTTCTGTAATCCGAAACATCGAGCAACAATGTCGGATCAACAACTATCGGCACATTTCGACCTGTTAAACGGTCTACTATTGTCTTTGTATATTCATCTCGTACCGAAATTGAATCAAGCGAATTCAAGCCTTTTTTTATGACATCATCTTCCGAAAGTACACTGTACTCTGTATTTGCAACGGAAGCGGCATAAGAAATCACCTTGTTTTCGGTAAAGTCAATTCCCAAATATGTTCTTCTCTTGTCATAAAAATATGAGTTTGAAAAATTCCAAATCGTATCGCTTCCGATAATAAAACAGTCAATACCGTTCTTTGCAGAAGCTTCATCGGTTATTTTAAACTCTCTTACAGCCTTATTGAAATTATTATATCTGATCCATTCCCCGCGCATCTCCCAAAATCGTGCTTTAAGAAATCTTTTCAGACTTTCTGTTAAATGTTTTGACGCGGAGTGAGATGTGCCTTTGACATCTCTTTTTAAAAAAGTTACGGTATGTCCAAGACTTTCAAGTTTAGTCTTTAACGCATATGCCTGCAAAAAGCTTCCGCAGTTTTCGCTGTTATATACTGTTATTATACATATTTTCATAATTTCACCTTTTCTAAACTTGACTGCTTTTTTGCAAATTCTTTTGCTCTAAATTATATAAGATTATCATTATAAAATACAAATACATAACAAGATGTGTTTCCCACGGTATTCGGCTGTAATCAAATACAACTACCGATATAAACGCCGAACAAAGGCAAGCCGTCCAATTATTTGCTCCTTTGATTTTCCAGAATTTAATTATTATATAAATTATCGGACAATACCATATAAACAATCCGAGCAAGCCTAAATCCGCGGCAATTTCCGAATAATTACAATGCGAATAAACGGCTCTCATGTAAGTACCCATTATAGTCGGATTATCTCGGACATAGCAGGTAAATCCGTCCATTCCGTAGCCTAACAGCGGTCGCTGCTTAAACATCATAAGCGCAATATCTTTGTAATACTCTCTGCCGAGCGCGCTCATATCAGCCTCCTCGGCACCGGTTACGGTATTTATACCGTCCATAATTCGCGACCATATCATTTCATTAAGGAACGGTATATTTTGCATAAAAACAACCACAAGGATAATGCCGACAACCAAAGCGGCTACCCTTTGAATTTTTTTACTCATACCCTCTTTATCAAGGAATATAAGCAGCGCAATAATCATACCCAACTGCAAAATAGAGCTTCGCGAACCTGTCACAACGGTCAGTATAATAAAGAATAACGATAAGAATTTTCCGTATTTCAGCTCATATCTTTTGTTTAATATATAGCAAATAACGCTTAACGGAGCTGCAACCGCTCCTATCTGATTTCTGTGCTGACCTATGGGCGAACCGAAATCAGTAGTACCTATATCTGAACCCGAAGTTATAAAAGCCGCCAAGCCCATTATAAAACAGGCTAAAACAAAAGACTCCATAACCGAAAAGATTTTTTCCCTCGTATCCGCGTAAAAATATATAAAAAATCCTATTATAAAAATTCTGAACAGCGACAATGCGGTTTTGGAATTTTCCAATGTACTGTATGCCCAATACTTAGACATTATCATTACAAAGACAAAAAGACCGAACCAACATATATACTGTAATAAAATTTTCATCTTATATCTGCTGATTTTGATTCCCGAAATAAACGCAGGGAAGAAAACATATGCGATAATAAAAACTTGCGCGGCTAACTGGATAATCGTATTTGTATATAATGTAAACATAAGAGAAAAATATATAAAAAATCCTATGTTCGGATTTATTCTTTTCTCATTCATATACAAATACATTAACTCACCTCATTTTACGGTATCAGGGAATAGGTATCAGATTTCCGAGTTCATAATCCCAGCTTTCGGGATCAAATTTTTCCATTCCGCCATCGGGGAAAAAGGTTAATTCACCGAAATAAATGCGACCGTTTATATTGTAAAAATCAACTCTTAAAAAAGGAACTCCGGCCGAAAGCTTTTCGGCAAATTCAACCATTTTTTCATAATTTTCAGGCTTCGGAAAATCTTTTTTCTCCGACGGATAATGGCGCTCTAATTTAAGCTTGTTCCATTCTCTGTCATAAATCGTCATATGCAGCCCGTGATCGTTATTTCGTCCCGAACAAACAAAGGTTATATGAACCTTGCCGCCGAAACACATAAGCTTATAATCAAGCAAATCGCCGTCATCACCCGGCTCGATATATTCTTCCGCGATTATTCTCGGCTTGACATTTTTATACGGCCATTCTCTGCAATGCATATAATAATTTCTGCCGAGGCTTGCATTTATTTTCTCTTTGGCTGATTCAATATCTAACTCCGCCTTATTCTTACATATAACAAGTCCGCCGCAGTCATGAGTACATTTCAAAACAAATTTATCGGGCAATTCGGAAAAATCTATTTCTTCAAACGAATCCCATACTCCGTAATTCGGAATAATGTATTCCTCGCCTATTCTGTCGGCAACATACTTCTTGGCTTCGTACTTATCAACCATATCGGAGTATTCGGGTTTCCTGTCATATAGTTTAAGCCATTGCATTTTCTCATTAAAAGTTTTAGGATTTTTCAGGTTTAATTTGTATCCGAAATGTCCCCACCATTGAATTTGCAAATAATGCTTGTCATCAAGAAAATTAAAGAATCCTCGGCGGGTTAATGCCAATACAAGTCTTCTTAAAAATTTAATCATTCGGGATACTCCTTTCGGATTACGCCAACTCTTTTTCCCAGAGCCGACATATAACTTCTGTATTCAGCAACTCTTTAACCTGCGACGCGCGTGCGCCCATAGAAGCCGCATTTTTGGGTTCGGCCGCCATTTTTTCCATTGCCGTACTTGTTGCACAAGCGTCTCCTACCGGCACCAACAGTCCGTTAACGCCGTTGTCGATATATTCGGAAGCTCCTCCCGGCGGACTGTCGGTACAAATTACCGGCAAGCCTATTGCCATTGCCTCCAACATAGAGTTTGACAATCCCTCATAATCCGACGGCAAAACAAACATTGCGGCGTCAACTATTCTTTCGTGAACATCTTTGCAAAAGCCTGCAAACTCAACCTTATCTTCAATATTCAGTTTTTTTATCTGCTCTTTTAATTCCGATTCAAGACTTCCTTTGCCGTAAAGAGTTAATTTATAATCGGGAAATTTCTCAACAAACATTGAAAAAGCGTCTATCAGCATACGATAATTCTTTTGCGGCTCAAATCGTCCGAATGACACTACTTCTTTTCTTCTCTCGCCCGTATATGGCTGAGGAAGTCCGTCTTTTAACGGATTGGGTATTATTACGCCTTTCCTGCGAATTTTATCAGGGAAAAACTCGGACGCACCCTTTGTCTGAAAAATAATCTCATCGCACATTGAGCTTGCATAAAGAATTTTTCTTGCTATCTTTTTGATTTTACCGTGAATCGAATATTCGGGATCGTTGCGTTCAGATACCACAACCTTAACTTTCATTCCAAACGAAGCTAAAATCGTATATAAATTCTGATGCGTAAAAAATGAAACAAAGGTTGCTCCGGGATTTGATTTCATAAATCCGCGGATATATTTAATCTGTCCGATAACATCTCCGGATTTTTGACTGTCCCACTGATGCTTAATGACAGTTTCATTCATTGGATATTCAGACTGTGATTTTTTTAAAATCAAAAAATGTACCTCATATTTTTTATCATCAAGATAATTCGCAACGACCGACATAACCCGTTCCGCGCCGCCGCCTGAAAGTTCATTCGTTATAAAAAATATTTTTTTCATTTTGAGACTGACCTATCCTTATCTAAATATTGTTTATAAAAACTTTCGCATTTGTTTCTCCACATATACCGACTTTCCATACGCTCATATGCGTTTCTTCCGAGAGAAATACGGAGATCTTTATTTTCAATCAAAGTTTTGATATATCCTGCGAATTCTTTTTTCAGATCGTCAATGCTTTGGTTAATATCAACTTTTCTTCCGCAGCTTTCATCAACGAGCATATCCGCGCCGTTCTGATTAAAGGTTATGACCGGCAATCCCTTTGCCATTGCTTCAAAAAGTACGGTTCCGGTAGTTTCCCTTAAACTCGGAAAAACAAAAATATCACTTTCGTTGTATATATTCTGCATTTCGTTATACGGAACTTTTCCTCTGAAAATTACACGGTCGGATATTCCGAGCCTTTTTGCCTGTTCCTTTAAAGCCGGCATCTCCGGCCCGTCTCCTACAAGCATAAGACGGTACGGACAAGTCGTATCGATGCCCTGCAAAATGTCCAGAAGCAAGGCAAGACCTTTCTTGTTGACCATTCTTCCCGACCATAAAAGAGTTACCGTATCATTCGAATCCCTTTCGGGAATTCCGTTTAGCTGAAAACTCTGGACTCCGTTTTCTGTAAGCAGGATACATTTAGATTTATCCGCTACTTTCTTTTTAAGATAATCCTGAGTTTCTTTGTTTGCCGACAAAACAAGATACGATTTTGCTAACGCTTTTTTATAAGAGGGAAAAGCTGTCGCTATCTTGTTTATCAAAACTCTTTTTCTTTCGGTTTTTATATCGTTTTTTACATAATTTTCAAAAACTTTCGGCGTTACCTGAGCGCCGCCCACCGGCCCGAAAATAAATTTTGTTTTAAGCTTCCACGCCTTGCCGACAGACCTGAAATCACCGAGGGTAACATGATGAATATAATCAAAATTATATTCTTTACTCAATTTTTTTATCGTTTTATATGCGGTTTTTTGCCACATCAAATAATACAAATGGTACAGTTTACCCGTCTTATAATAAATGTTCAGAAATGACGGAATATCGTGATAAAAAACTTTTATATCGGTTATATTATTCTCTTTGAGAAATTTTGAAACAGCATCTTTATTCTCTGACCTTGTAAGAACATAAACCTCTGCGAACTCCCGCATCGCCATCGGCCACGCCCAGCCGCACTGAGCTTCCGAACCGGCGTAAGGATTACACGCAAAAGCCAAATATAGAATTTTCATACAGAAATCCTCCCCAAGTCAGAACAATCTTCATTTTCCGACGATTGCTTTCAGTTTAACTTTCAGCTTTTGCGGAATCATACTTTTGATTAGATAAAAATATTTCTTGATTCCCAATCTTTTGCTAAAATACGATTCCAATGCCGAATATCCCCGATGCTCGTACAGATTTAAAATTTGCTCTCGCGTATCGGGCAAAGCGCTCGGCCGAAGCAACTGAAAGTTTTCGGCGGAAACCTTTTCAAAATCAGATGAGTGTATGTCTATTTTGTCCGCAATCAAATCGAGCAGTTGCTTACCCTTTTTTGTATTTATCAAAACGCAGGAAACGCCTTTTTCTTCATCATAGCGTCCGCCGTTAGCTTTCATCAGCTCCGGGTGCTGTCTTTGTATTCCCCAAAAGTCGCCTATCGTCATATCCCCGACGCGTTTTTTATCCGCAAAAGGACAGGAATAGCAATTTTCTCTATATATCTCGGACCTGATAAACATATCATAATATGATGACAAACGGAAAGGCATTGTTTTTTTGCGAAGCTTTCCATTTTTATCTTTATAAACAAATGACGCGTTAAGTCCCCAGCCTTTTGACTTGTCTCTGAAACAGAATTTTTCTATCTTTCCGTTCAGTTTTTTCATCTGACAGGCGATATAATCTTTAAAAATTTTCTGACTCGGTACGCCATGGCAAACAATATCTACGGTAAACAGATTATCGTAATCCTTGCCGAGATAACTGTTAAGTCCCGATATTTGACACGGTGTGCCGGAAAACAGGACTTTTGCTCCGCCGTCAAGCTTCGCTTTCACATCACGATAAGAATAACCGACAACGCTATGCACATATTTAGAGCCTTGTAATTGATTAAGCTCCTCCTTTTCAGAAGCGCATATGTGCCTGACTTCAAGCTCATCATTGCTCTTGACGAATGCCGCTCCGTAAACATATCCTCCGTCCTCGACGACCGCGTGGGAAATTTCAGCGAAAATGCCTCCCGACGCAGACTTCATAAGCAGATTATCGTCTTTGGAAACTGCCGAATAAACTTCATCGCTTTGAATAAGATCTTTTGAATTTCGGTAGAAACAAACCTTTTTACATTGGCCGCACGATATGCAAATATTGTTATCAATAACCGGATACAAAAATCCGGCGCTGTCCGGAACCATTTTGATGGCGTCCTTAGGACAAATATTCATACAGGCGCCGCAGCCGCTACATTCCGATTTATCTTTAAACAATATCATTTCGTCTTTTTGCTCCAACTTAGGCACTATCCTTTCTCTCAGTCCTCAATCATTGATTTTAGAACAGAAAGAGATTTTTCCCGCTCTTTTTTCAAAATCAGGTTTACTCTTTCATAGTCTATCGGCTTATCTGACAGAGAATAATCTGTATTGTCGCTGAGAATTCTATCTGTAAGCCCTGTTAATTTTAAAATGCTTTGATTTCTGCTTTGAGTGTTGTTATTTGGCAGAATTTCAACAAAAGGTACATTGAAATTGATTGCAAACGCCGTTCCGTGAAAAGAATCGGTTATCATACAATCGGCATATTTTACATATGACAAAAATTTCTGAACGCTCGGAGCATACACAAAACGCCCCTCTCTCGTTATCTGATGAAATGAAGCCGACACCCTGATAAGCGGCAAACCTTTTTTCTTTGCCACTTGTTCGGCATACTTTCCAAGCGTAGGATCATTATGAAGCTGATAGACAAGAACATATTTTTTGTTCGGCTTTTCACCGATATATTCCGACCATTGCTCCCGTTCAATCAAAAGAGTAGGATCTAAAACCTGCGTACTGTCAATGCCTATACTGTCAAGCATTTTTACAGCGCTGTCTTCTCTTACTGCAATTCTGTGATAATCCGATAATCTGCTTTTAAAAAAGTCCTTATTTTCTTCGGTTAATTCAGATTTGCCGAAGCTTGCAGCGTATGAAATTTTCTTTTTGCTTTTATCCGCAAAAGAAAGACAATACGCTTCGTCAAGTATGCCGCTGCCGACAGGTCCCCATACCTGGTCGCTGCCCGTCATATAAACATCGGCTTCCGGCGGATTTTCACACAACTGTTCAAAATCCGAGAAAGTTCTTGTTAAATTAAGTAATTTTTTTCGCTGATTTTCAAACTTTTTACCGGCTGAGATACTCTCTGTCTCGCGAAACGCCAAATAGCAGAATTTTTTTATCGGATTGCTGTTCCACGACGGTTTGCTTTTTAAAATAGTTTTTTCGATATTCCTGTAATGCTCGTCGTTTCTGACATAATCTATAATAACGCTTTCGTGACCAAGATTGCTTATCACATTTTGCGTCGCCAATGCTTGAAGCAACGAACCGTAATTTGTTACGGCGTGTCTCGTTATTACCGCTACTTTCATTTTTGCTTCACTCACTTATTTTTCATCTGTGCTGCGATATCGGCGTCAACGATTTCTTCGCCGGTTCTGTTCTTTAACTGCTCCATACTCGCTTCGCTCAGTCCGTTATTGATTTCGGCGCACATATCGCAGGTGGAGCATTTATCAAGTTCTTCCTTTGTCACCTTACCGTCACGGTAATCGCGGCAAATCTTATTTTCATACATACTGTACGGATGCTTACTGAAAACGGCTTTAAGCTTATGAACGGCAACCCACGCCGCAGGCTTCCAGATATACTTGTGCATTGCGGGAGAAACAGAGCCTATCATCCAGCAGTTTCTGTCGCAGCAGCGAACCTTTGCTCTTACCTTTTCCGCTTCCGGGCTGTTCCAAAGCTCGTCCCAGGTCTGAGTATTAAGATTGCCCATTACCTCTTTATCCTTAGTTCCGTTACAGGGCATTACATCGCCGTAGGGATCAATAAAGAAAGTATCAAAGCTCATATCGCAGGGCAGAAGTCTTTTCTGACCGTAAATGTAATTGATAAGTCCGTGATTGAAATATGCTCTGAACCATTTTTTAGGACTGTTGCTTCTGAGAAGCTCATTGACAAGCTCCTCAAAGTTTTTAGCAACCATCGGTCGGTCGTTGATTATATTCTTTGCTTCGACAAAATAGAAGCTGTTGTGAAGCGACGCGGTCGCAAACTCCATTCCCATCTCGTCGGACAGCTTATAAAGCGGTACAAGGTCGGGAGCGTTCTTATCCTGAACCGTCATTCCGAAGCCGACATCCTTCATACCCATTTCGCGCAATTTTTTAAGGGTGGTGTATCCCCTGTTAAATCCGTCTTCCAGGCCGCGTATTTCATTATTCGTCTTTTCAAGTCCCTCGATAGAAATACGAATTCCTATCTGCGGAAATTCCTTGCACAAATCAACAATTCTGTCCGTAAAGAATCCGTTTGTGGAAATAACTATACGGTCGCGTTTGTTATAAATCACCCAGACGATATAGTTCAGGTCGGTTCTGATAAAGGGTTCGCCGCCTGTGATATTGGTAAAATACATCTTAGGCAGCTTTTTGATTGTTTCAATGCTGATTTCCTCCTCCGGCTTCGAGGGAGCCTTGTACCTGTTGCACATCGAACAGCGCGCATTGCACCTGTAAGTTACAATGACCGTTCCGTTTAACTTTTTTGTCGTTTTTGCAGACATATGACTATCTCCTTTTTCAGCCGGGATTTTTGCCGTATCGGAATTGTCGGCTTTTTCGCCTTTGTATATTTTCATAAGCTTTTGCGTATATTCCTCAACGGTATCGAAATTTATATTTTTGCAGTTTTCACTGTATTTGTCGGTCAAAGCCTTATCGTTCCAAAGCTTTTCAATTTTCTCTTTTAATTCGGTTGCATTGCCGCTTTCAAAGAGTTCGCCGGTTTCGCCCTCGCGTATAAGCTCAGGAATTCCGCCTATATCGGCTCCCAAAACAGGCGTTGCGTACATCTGACTTTCCATCACGGAGAACGGGCAATTTTCAAAACATTCCGAGGGAAACACGGTAAACTGAGCCTCCGATATGGCTTTTTTCAAATCATCTCCGCTAAGGAAGCCTCTGTTGTCAATATTAGTTACACCGTTTACATCACTTTCAAGCGGTCCGCTGCCTGCAAAAACAAAGGGAATATTATCAAGCTCCTTTACAACTTTCAGCAAGGTAGAAATACCCTTTTCCTTTGAATATCTGCCAAAAAACAGAACATACGGTTTTTTCTCATATTCCTCATTCTTAGGCTTTGAATCAATAAAATTATGCAAAATATGTATGCGGTCACTAAGTATTGAATTAGAGGAAAGCTTCTCTGCCATAAATTTGCTCGGACTTACCACCGCGTCAATTTCGCCGTATGTCTTTTTCATCTTCCAGAACACGGCTTCGGCGGCTCCGGCGGCAGATTTAAGCGTGGAACCGTGTATGCATTTTCCCTTTATGCAATTCAAATAATCGCCCGACAGACAGGCTGTGCAAGGCTCTCCGGTTATCGGATTCTGCATAAGATGGTTAGGACAAACAAGCTGACTGTCATGCGAGGTGTAAATAATTCTAACCTTTTTTCCGCTCTCTTTCTCATACTTGCGTATCTCTAAAATCACAGACGGCGTTAACTGAAAATTGAAGTTGTTAAGATGAACAACATCGGGTTTGAAATCATCAAGAACGAGTCTGATTTTTTTCCTCGCCTCGGTAGAGTAAATAGTTTTGATAGGATATGTCAGCTTTGAAAGCTTAGAGCCGCCATGGAAATCCATATCGGAAGTGTATGCGTTCACACGGTTGCCGACGCATCTTCCCTCATGCTCCATTCCAAAATATTCCACCTCGTGTCCGCAGCTCTTTAAATAATCACCGAGTTTGAATATATAAGTCTCCGAACCACCGTTGGGATAAAGGAATTTATTTACAAATAAAACTTTCATATCCGACCATTCTCCCTTGTTCTGATTTTTATAAATTTGCTCGGATAAAGCAAAAATTCAAGCCATTTAGTTTTCCTCATTATAATAGCAGCCGCAATCGGTCCGAGGAACGCAACTGAAAGTCCCAAGGAAATATGAATTAAAAGGCTGTCGATTCCTACCTTGAACAGTAACGATCGCATTGCCGCCGCAAAAATCGTATGCATCAGAAACACCGGCATAGTGTATTCGGACATAAATTTAAAAGCTTTATTCTGAATATTGTTTCTGAAAATATAGGTCATAATTCCGATTACGGAGTAACAAGCTATAAGGCAAAGTAAAAATCCTAAAATTTTATTATCAAAATTAAATTTATATGTAACGACAGAAAGCACAACGAAAAGAACTCCCGAAATTATTGACAAAACAAAATTTGGCTTTAAATAAAAAATCTTTTTGAAATCAATAAAGCAAACAGCCATTCCGATAACAAACATTATCTCATAGTTAAACAAATAGTATAAAACCGTTGCTGAGCCGAAGTCGCCGTAAAGCGCATAGATTTTCATAGTTAAAGAAATAACAAGTCCTATCAGCGCGCATTTGCCGTTTTTGAAAGTTGGAGTTATCAGAAAAATGAAAAACAGCGCATACAAATACCAATAAGGCGGAATCGGGTGCAGAAACAATGTTCCTGCCAAGCCGTCTATTTCGCTATTTACAGAATCGGCAAAAATATTCTTTAAAATCCAAGTTATAACCGTAAATGTAAAGTAAGGAACTCCGAGTGCAAGCAATTTTTTTAATGTATTGCGCGTCCAACTTTTCAGCGAATTAACTCTGCTGTATTTCTGAAAAAGATATCCGCTGCAAATAAAAAACAGCTTGACATGGAAATAATATACCGTTTGAATAAAGCACAAATAAAAATCATTTTCAGGAGCTAATCCTGAGGTTACCATGCTCTGCCAAAAATGTCCTGCAACAACTAAAATACAAGCAATGACCTTAACATTGTCAACCCAAACTTCCCTATTCTTTGCATTAACTTCCATTTATTTCACTTTCTCCAAAACTTTTTCATTTTCCTTTTTCAATCCGTAAAGTTCAAGTGTTTCATCGACAACATCGTTCCAATTATATTTATTGCATATATAATCAGCCGACTGAGATTTATATTTGTTAACCTCGTCCCCGTTGTCGCATAAATATTGAAGCTTGGCCGTTAAATCTTTCACATCTGATTTATTAAATGTGACAGCCTTATTCTCCACAACATCGGCGCACTCCGGTATATCGGAAGTCAAGCAGCAATTCCCGTAGCTCATAGCTTCAAGCAAGCTGAGCGGCATACCTTCAAGGTCGCTCGGCAAGGTATAAATATAAGCGTTACTGTAAAGCTCGTCCAATTCATTTCCGCACACAAATCCGGTAAAAATTATCCTGTCATCGTCCTTTGCGGACTGTTGAATTTTATCATAATACTCCGCAGTATCGCTCGAACCGCCGGCAATGACAAGCTTCTTTTTCGTTTTTACATTCTTAAAGGCTTCGATAAGATAATGAACTCCTTTTTCGGGAACAATTCTTCCGAGGAAAAGGATATATTCGTCCTTTCCGATTCCGAATTTATCTTTGATTATCTGAGCCTGCCTTATAACAGGTCGGTTAACTCCGTTAGGTATCAGCTTTGTTTCTCTGCCGTAAGTATCCATAAAATACTGCTGAACCGACTTGCTCAAAACAATTATTTCATCGGCATACTTAACCGCGGCTTTTTCACCCTGCATTATGTACCAACCTGCAAACTTGCCCCACTTTGAGCGTTGATGATCAAGTCCGTGAATTGTTGCGACGCATTTTTTGCCGAAAAGCTTTGTTATACCCATCATCGCGCACGGTCCCTCGGCATGAAAATGAACAACATCAAAATTACCGAGAGCCGCATATATCGCTCCGAAAAAGCTCGACGACGCCGCTGCCAAACCCTTTGCATTTACCGTGGGAAGCCAGACGAGTTTTATACCCTTATAGCTTTTCAGCTTTTGCGAGTCGAATTCCTTACCGCTTACATGGTGTCCGCTTCGGTTGCAGCAGGTTACATCCATTCCCCGTGCCGCCATTCCCGTCGCAAGCTCCTCAACAACTATTTCAATTCCGCCCTCTCTCGACGGAACTCTTTTCATTCCGAGCTGACAAATTTTCAGCGATTTTTTTTCTTTCATAAACGAAACCTCCGGCACAGTTTTTATTCTGCTCCGTCCTTCTTTAAAACGACCTTAAATGTTTTAAGTAAAATCTTTAAATCAAGAGCAATGCTCCAAT
>JAQXHF010000137.1 GCA_029007095.1 Clostridia bacterium
CGTCGCCCTCGCCCACGCATATTCCGTTTGCAATAAGGTCAAGCTTGTAAACCAGATCGACCCCTGCTTCAAAAATATCCGTCCTGCTCATTGACAGCATATCGCCGAGAGCCTTCTGAGCAATGAGAGTGCGGACGGGGTCTTTTTTTATCTCGATCATCGAGCAAAGCCCCGAAATAACGCTTCCCGTCCCTCTCCTGTCGATACCCGAAAAAGCGAGACGCGCTTTTTCATCGGGAGAGCCGATGGGTGAATCGATAAAAGCAAAGGGCTTTGTGGTCTTTTTTATATCGTCTTTCAGCCCGAAAAGGAAATTGCTGTAATTGTCCGCATTTTCCTCGCAGCCGAAGATAAGCGCAAAATAAACGGGGATCATCTGATCTTTTGTAAAATGTCCGCCTCGGGAAAACAGCCTTGAGGAGTGATTTTCCAGCAGATCCTCTGTCAGACGGTTCATATCGGCGGACACGGTTTCCACCATTGTATTCATAAATAATCGCCGCCAATCGTGATAATTTCGTACCGCAGCATACACAGTACATATAAATTATACAATATTATACCTTGCCCTGTCAAGTAAAATCACCAAATTTTAATTAAAATCTCATCTTTAATTTGTTAGCAAATGCAGCCGCCAATACCCTTTATTCCGAAAGCCGTATTTGTATTATAGCACATCTGTGTCAATTTGTCAATACCAAATCAGAACAAATTTGCCACATCAAAGAAATTTTGTATATCTGCACAATTTTCACAAGCAAAATTTATCAGACCGCATATATTTTTTTAAAATCGGAGCTGTTTTCATTATAGCGAAACAGCTCCGACCGTCTTAAAAACTTACTTAACAAGACCGCTGTTGTTAATAGCCGAAACGAGAGCGCAGACAGAAGCGTCAATGATATCGGTCTTTATTCCCGCACCCCAAAAAACGCCCTTGTCGGTCTCAATGCCCACATAAGCCACAGCCTGTGACTGAGAAGTGGTCTCAAGAGCGTGCTCCTGATAGGTAATGAGCGAGTAGCTGATACCGAGACTGTCCTTAACCGCATTGGAAACAGCATCAAGTCTGCCGTTGCCCACAGCCTCACGGGTGATTATCTTGCCGTTCTTGTTAACGGTAACGCTGGCGGTAATGCCGTCCTTCTGAACAAAATGTGCCTCGTCAATTTTAAAGTCTGTCTCAATGTTAACATATCTGTCCATAAATATCTGCTTTATCTCGGAGGGCATCAGCTCCTTGTGGCTGTGGTCGGAAACGCTCTTCACAGCGTAGCCGAAGTGCTCCCTCATCTTGGGGGGCATATCTATTCCAAACATCTGCTCCATTATGTAGCCAATGCCGCCCTTGCCCGACTGAGAATTTATACGGATTACATCGCCCTCATACTCTCTGCCGACATCTTTCGGATCTATCGGAAGATACGGTACATTCCATATATCAAGGTTATTGGATTCACGCCACTTCATACCCTTTGCAATCGCGTCCTGATGAGAACCGCTGAAAGCCGCAAACACGAGCTTTCCGCTGTACGGCTGACGCTCATACACATTCATTCTCGTAACCTTCTCGTAAACCTCGGTAATCTCCGGCAAATTGGAGAAATCAAGTTCGGGATCAACGCCCTGCGAATACATATTGAGAGCAAGAGTTATAATATCAACATTGCCCGTACGCTCTCCGTTGCCGAAAAGAGTTCCCTCGATTCGATCTGCGCCCGCAAGGAGTCCCATCTCGCTGTCCGCAACCGCGCATCCTCTGTCGTTATGGGGATGGAGCGAAATTATAAGATTCTCACGGTTATTAAGATGATTGCACATATACTCAACCTGATTTGCGTAAACATGAGGCATCGAATGTGACACGGTTACCGGCAGGTTAATTATAACCTTATCATTTTCGTTAGGCTGCCAGATATCTATAACCTCGTTGCAAATCTCGACGGCATATTCCGGTTCTGTGCCGGTAAAGCTCTCAGGAGAATACTCAAACTTGAAATTGCCCTCGGTTTTTTCTCTGTACTGCTTACAGAGCTTCGCGCCGAACCGTGCAATCTCGATAATTTCCTCCTTGCTCTTTTTGAACACCTGCTCGCGCTGAGCCACAGAGGTAGAATTATAAAGGTGAACAATAGCGTTCTTAGCGCCTTTCAGAGCTTCAAAGGTTTTGGCGATAATATGCTCTCTCGACTGCGTAAGCACCTGAATAGTCACATCATCGGGAATCATATTATTCTCTATAAGCGTGCGGCAGAATTCATATTCCGTCTCGCTCGCCGCGGGGAAGCCTATCTCAATCTCCTTAAAGCCTACTTTTACAAGGAGTTTAAAGAATTCCAGCTTCTCTTCAAGATTCATAGGAATTATAAGAGACTGATTGCCGTCTCTTAAATCAACGCTGCACCATTGCGGAGCTTTGTCGATATATGTTTTCTTTGTCCACTCCATCGGTGGGTTTTCCACAGGGAAAAACTGCCGTGTATATTTTTCCAGGTTTTTCATAACTATAACTCCTTAAATTTTAACCGCTTAGAATAATCGGCGCTAAATCAGCCACAGTATAACAAAAAAGTCCCTTTTACACACCGACTGTGCGTAAAAGAGACGAGTCATTATAATCACCCGCGGTACCACTCTTCTTAGCGTTTTCGCTCACTCTATGCGTACATTCATACACACTCTCTGTAACGGGAGAAACCGTTCAAGCCTACTGACAATTCAGCCGACCGCTCCGGGATGAGCTATCCCATACTATCAACACCGTCTTACACCAACCGACGGTTCTCTATGCCTGAATGTATGTCTTATTTCCCTTCACAGCGTTTAATATTGTGTTAGATTATAATACGCACAGTTTAAAAAGTCAATAATATTTTTGAAATTTATTTGATCTGCATCAATTTTCGGCACCAACATCAAATATTATTCATTAAAAAGCGATTATTTAAGGCAATTTGCCTTATTCATAGCCGAGTCTATATCGCCGTCAAGTATAAAAGGAAGTACCTCGCAAGCTTTCGATATGGCAGTTTTCAGCTTTTCCATATCATCCTTTGAAAAAGTCGACAGCACCCAAGCTGCCAAATCGTAATCGGGATGCGGTTTTGCGCCGACTCCGATTTTTATTCTCGGAAAATTGTCCGAATTAAGATGATATATTATGCTCTTAATTCCGTTATGTCCTCCGTCCGAGCCTTTGCGGCGTACTCTGAGCTTGCCGCAGTCAAGGGAAATATCATCAAAAATAACTATTATATTTTCCGGCTTGATTTTATAAAATCTCGCTATCTCTCCTACCGCTTCGCCGCTGTTGTTCATAAATGTCTGAGGCTTGACAAGCAGGCATCTGTGCCCCGCAATCACCGCGTCGCCTATCAGCGATTTGAATTTCAGCTTTTTAATCTGCACATCATTTTCGAGTGCAAGACGGTCAAGCGCCAAAAATCCGGTATTATGTCTTGTGTACTCATATTCCCTTCCGGGATTTCCCAAGCCGACAATCATAAATTCCGGCTCGCCTGTGGCGGCTGCTCCGCCGTTCCTTTTGAAAAGCATATATTATCTCCGTTATACTAATTTATACATAACAGAGCAATGCCGTACGGCTGACGGCATTGCCCGCTTTTGATATCCGATTATTTCGTCTTTGCCGTATTCACCGCTTCAACGGTAATCGGCATAAGAGAATATTTTGCAGTTTCCCAGTTGCTTACCTCATCCGCTGTTCCGCTGACGCATGAACCGTTGACAAGAACGCATTTAACATTTATCTTCATCGTGGAAAGCTCCTGAGTTATCTCCTCGATAGTCGGAAGCTCCGTGACATTTACAAGTCCGTCTATGGCTATTACCATTGCCTTACCGGGATCGAGTCCGTATTCGCAGTCAAGCTCCTTGCTGATTTTAATATTTTGGCTCGACTCACATTCAAGCTGACGGAATTTCATACATTTTGCATTGGTATTTGAAACAAAAGCTATATATGAAAACGCAGCCCATTTTTCAGGATTTTTTACTATTTCCTGAGCTTCGTCCGATGGAATTCCGTACTTATCCTCAGCCTCGTTTACGAAATCCTTTTTATCGTCTTCCGTCTTTAACGACTGGTTAAGCTTAGAACCGGTAGAAATATAGTTTATGGTATTCTCATCTATTCCGGTTATTATATTTGTTGCGTTTACTTCCTTATTTTCATCATTCATACTCGTGTAATTTATAACCGCGGTGCTGTTATTTACGCTCGGCTGAATAAGTTTTCCGTTTGATTTGGTAGTACCGGTTTCGCCGGAGTCGTTTTTACCGCAGCCGAACATAAATATTACTGCAATTACCGCCATCAGCAATGACAGCGACTTTATAAATTTGTTTTTCATCTTAAATTACCTCTCATTTCTGCCATTTATAAGGCTTCTTTTTAATTACCCAATCTTTTTTAACAACCTGTCTTGATCTCGCTATTGCAAGTGAATTTTCGGGGACATCCTCCGTAATCACCGAACCTGCCGCCGTGTAGCTGTTCTTTCCGACCTGAACTGGAGCGACAAGGTAGGTACTGCATCCGATAAACGCGTTATCCTCAACCTTTGAACGGAATTTTTCCTTACCCGTATAGTTGACGGTAGCGCAGCCGCAGCCGACATTGATATTCTTACCGAAATCGGCGTCACCGATATAAGTAAGGTGAGCAACGCTCGTATTATCTCCGACATTTGCATTTTTCAGTTCAACGAAATTGCCTATCTTAACCTTTTCTCCGACAACGCAGTTTGGCCTGATACGGACAAACGGGCCTATCTTTGTTCCCCTGCAAATCCGTGAAGAATAGCATTGAGTGCTGTTAAGCTCGACTTCGTCCTCGATAACGCTGTCCTCTACCCAACTGTTAGGTCCTACGGTACATCCTGAGCCGATAACCGTTTTACCTTTTATAACAGTACCCGGAAGAATTACGGTGTCGGCGCCTATCTGAGCTTCGGGGCCTATTATAACGCCGTCGGCGCACGGAATCGAAACTCCGTTGAGCATATTTTTACGAAGAACATTCTTGCGGGCAATCTCGTTAAGTTCAAGAAGCTGCGCCCTGTCGTTGGCTCCTAAAACAACATCGGGGGAACCTGCGGTATAAGCAACCGCATTGAGTCCCTTTTTCATTATAACTTCTATTGCGTCGGTAAGATAATACTCGTTACTGCCGCCCTTTTTATCGTGCATTTCGACTATGCCGTCGAGAGATTCAAGCAGAACCGAAGCGTCAAACCAATATGCCGATGAATTGACCTCATCAACAATTTTTTCGGCGGCGGTCGCCTCTTTTTCCTCAACAATTCTTTTAAGCCGCTGTTCCCTGTCGCGGATAATTCTCCCGTATCCTTTGGGGTTCGCAACCTTAGCGGAAATCACCGTAACCGCATTTCTGTTGGCTGTGTGATACTCAAGCGCCGACGAAATCGTCCGGGCGTCCATAAGCGGAGCGTCACCGCTGATAACAAGAACATTGCCGGGTATATGCTTACTGATAAAATCCTTAGCCTGCATAACCGCATGACCGGTTCCGAGTCTTTCGGTCTGAACAACAGTTTCAAATCTGCCGTTCAAGTGTTCCTCAAGTGTCTCTCTGCCGTGTCCGGTGATTACGCAAATATCCTCTGCGCCCCCGTCTAAGGCGGCGTCCGTTACCCAGTCTATCATGGGTTTAAACAAAACTTCAGCCAAAACTTTCGGCTTTTTTGACTTCATCCTCGTGCCTTCGCCTGCGGCAAGAATTACGGCGCAATTTGTTTTCACATTACCGTCTCCTTTCACACAAATTACTGCTACTATAATTATTACAGAAATTCAATAGAATTACAATACTTCAAATCAAAAAATTTTCCTACATAATAAACAAAACTTTTATTCGCATTTTTCAATATTTTATAGTAAAAAGGTATAGACTTCGTTTCAATTATATGTTATAATAGCCGATAGTTCGGAGCGACATTTTTGCTCCGTATCTGATTTCGTACAATATATATTGGAGGTAATAAAAACATGGCACACAAGTATGTTTACCTTTTCAGCGAAGGCAACGCTTCCATGCGTGAGCTCCTCGGCGGTAAAGGTGCTAATCTTGCCGAAATGACCAAGATCGGTCTCCCCGTTCCTCAGGGCTTCACAATTTCTACCGAAGCCTGCACTCAGTATTATGAGGACGGCAGAAAAATCAACGATGAAATCCAGGCTCAGATTATGGAGTACATCGGCAAGATGGAAGAAATCACCGGTAAAAAATTTGGCGATCTTGAAAATCCCCTTCTTGTTTCCGTTCGTTCCGGCGCAAGAGCTTCAATGCCCGGCATGATGGACACTATCCTCAACCTCGGTCTTAACGAGGATGTTGTTGAGGTTATGGCTAAGAAATCAGGCAATCCCCGTTGGGCTTGGGACTGCTACAGAAGATTTATTCAGATGTTCTCCGACGTTGTTATGGAAGTCGGCAAGAAATATTTTGAAAAGCTCATCGACGAGATGAAGGCTAAGAAAGGCGTTGAATTCGACGTTGACCTTACCGCTGACGATCTCAAAGAGCTTGCAAATCAGTTCAAGGCCGAATATAAGAACCAGCTCGGCAAGGACTTCCCCGACGATCCCAAAGAGCAGCTCTTCGAGGCTATCAAGGCTGTTTTCCGTTCATGGGACAACCCCCGTGCAAACATTTACCGTATGGATCACGATATCCCCTATTCATGGGGTACTGCCGTTAATGTTCAGATGATGGCATTCGGTAACATGGGTGACGATTGCGGTACCGGCGTTGCTTTCACCCGTAATCCCGCAACAGGCGAAAAAGGTCTCATGGGTGAGTTCCTTATGAACGCTCAGGGCGAAGATGTTGTTGCCGGCGTTCGTACTCCGATGCCCATTTCTCAGATGGCTGAGGTTCTTCCCGAAGTTTACGAGCAGTTCCTCAAAATCTGTGACACTCTTGAAAATCACTACCGCGATATGCAGGATATGGAGTTCACTATCGAGCAGAAGAAGCTCTATATGCTCCAGACTCGTAACGGTAAGCGTACTGCTGCCGCTGCTATCAAAATCGCATGCGACCTAATTGACGAAGGCATGATCACAGAGCAGGAAGCTCTCATGCAGATCGACGCTAAGTCTCTTGATATGCTTCTTCATCCGCAGTTCGACGCAGCTTCACTTAAAAAGGCTGAGGCTATCGGCAAGGGTATCGCCGCTTCTCCGGGTGCTGCTGCCGGTAAAATCGTATTCACTGCCGAGGACGCAGTTATCGAAGGTAAGAAGGGCGAGAAAGTTGTTCTTGTCAGACTTGAAACTTCTCCCGAAGATATCGAGGGTATGAAGTTCGCTCAGGGTATTCTTACTGTTCGCGGCGGTCAGACATCTCACGCAGCCGTTGTTGCCCGTGGTATGGGTACTTGCTGCGTTTCAGGTTGCGGCGACATCAAGATGGACGAGGAAAACAAGCGCTTCACTCTTGCAGGCAAGACCTTCAAAGAGGGCGATTATCTCTCACTTGACGGTTCAACCGGTATGATCTATGACACTCTTATCCCCACCGTTCCCGCAGATCCTAACAGCGGCTACTTCGGCAGAATTATGAAGCTCGCTGATAAATATAAGACTCTCGGCGTAAGAACAAACGCAGATACACCCGCTGACGCTCAGCGCGCAGCAGAGCTTGGCGCTCAGGGTATCGGTCTTTGCCGTACAGAGCATATGTTCTTCGATCCCTCAAGAATCGGTGCATTCCGTGAAATGATTTGCGCTGAGACCGTTGAGGAGCGCGAAGCAGCTCTCGCTAAGATCGAGCCGATGCAGCAGGCAGACTTTGAAGGTCTCTTTGAGGCTCTCGGTGGTAACCCTGTTACAATTCGTTTCCTTGATCCGCCTCTCCACGAGTTCGTTCCCACAGACGAGGCTGATATCGAGGCTCTTGCTAAGGCTCAGGGCAAGTCGGTTGCTTACATCAAGCAGGTTATTGCTGACCTCCACGAGTTCAACCCCATGATGGGCCACCGTGGATGCCGTCTGACTGTAACTTATCCCGAAATCGCAGTTATGCAGACAAAGGCTGTTATCAAGGCTGCTCTCGCTGTTCAGGCAAAGCATGCTGATTGGAACATCGTTCCCGAAATCATGATTCCGCTTGTTGGCGACATTGCCGAGTTCAAGTTCGTTAAGAAGTTCGTTGTTGATACCGCTGACGCTGAGATTGCAGCAGCAGGTTCAGACCTCAAGTACGAAGTAGGTACTATGATTGAGATTCCGAGAGCTGCTCTCACAGCAGATGAGATTGCTAAGGAAGCTGACTTCTTCTGCTTCGGTACAAACGACCTTACTCAGATGACATTCGGTTTCAGCCGTGACGATTCCGGTAAGTTCCTCCCCTCTTACTATTCAAGCAAGATTTACGAGTCCGATCCGTTTGCTCGTCTTGATACAACCGGCGTCGGCAAGCTCATGGATATGGCTGTTACACTCGGTAAGGGTTCAAACGATAAGCTTCACTGCGGTATCTGCGGTGAGCACGGCGGCGATCCCTCATCAATCGAGTTCTGCAACTCCATCGGACTTGATTATGTTTCTTGCTCACCGTTCCGTGTGCCTATCGCTCGCCTCGCCGCAGCTCAGGCTGCTATTAGAAGCGGGGATGAGAAGTAATTTTTTGTTAATGGGTAAAACCATTTATCAGCCATAAGGCAAAATTAAATATCAAGTTTAGACCTTGTAGAAGCAATTCTACAAGGTCTTTTTTTACCCGCAAAACATAGAAAAAGCCTTGTAAACACTGCGTTTGTGTCAATAAAACAGGAATTTTATTGACATCATCTGCGGCGGTGCTGTTGATAACGATTTTTACATCGTGGTTGATAAACAGCTTCGCGCAATGACATAGAGTATTTGAAAAAGTATATTTTTGGGAAAATCTCTTGTATTCTTGAAAGT
>JAQXHF010000138.1 GCA_029007095.1 Clostridia bacterium
CTAAGAAAAACGAAGAAGAATAACTGAATATCTATATTAAAAAAGCAATGAGTTTGTGCCGTTTAAGGTACAAACTCATTGCTTTTAATGGGATAGGAAAAAGATGAAGAACGGACAAACTGAGCAAAATCAAGGCTTTTGGCTTGATTTTGTCTGCCCGACGGCGTACAAAGGTACGTCGAGTGGCGAAGTTTGTTCGTAGTATAAAACATAAAAATATTTACATTTTACACTTTAAAGTAATTTAGTAGGGTTCTTACAGCTTTCAATACCGAAGAACTCCATTATTGCATTATACGGTTTTATACGGTCTTCGCTTTTTTTACATCTCCTTTTTCACGATAATGATGAAATTACATATAATTTAATGAAATTATTTTTTCAGGAGGTTTTTATGACTGAATTAAACGGAATACTTAACTGCGTCATAAAGAACATACCGCAGGCGGTTGTCGAAATAAAGGGCAGCGAATATTATCCGGACATAAGAGGTAAGGTGAAGTTCTATACGACAAGGTTTGGAACGGTTGTATCTGCCGAAGTGTACGGACTGCCTTTTTCGTACGAACCGTGTGCAAGCCGATTTTTCGGATTTCATATTCATACAGGGGAGAAGTGTTCGCCTGTCGAGTCTGACGCGTTTTCCGAATCGGGTTCGCATTACAATCCGTATAATTGTGAACATCCGAAACATTCGGGGGATTTGCCGCCGCTGCTCGGTAATAACGGCACAGCGTTTCAGATATTTCTTACGGACGGCTTTTCGGTAAAAGAGGTTATCGGCAGAACGGTTATAGTTCATTTGTTTGCCGATGATTTTATGACTCAGCCGTCAGGTAATTCGGGTGAAAAAATTGCCTGCGGAGTGATAAAATTAACACAAAAAAACTGCCGCGTCTGTTGACGCGACAGTAATCGGTGAAATTTAGCTTTAAACTTTTGCTTTTTCTTTTTCCACAACTTCTTTTTGGATTTTTTCCAATTCAAGCTTACGCCTTGCTTCTTCCTCGGCGGCTTTGACTTCTCTTGCTCTTACAACATCGGGATCTTCGACATTGATGCTTGCGAAGAAATCAGCTCTTAACTGAGCGATAGCATCCTTATTTTCCTCATACTTATTAAGGTCAAATTTTTCTGTGCCGAATTTCTCGATAAAGCTCTCATACGGAGTGAAGTTTATGTAGCAGTCATTGTAGCTCAGCTCAATCTTTTTCTTGTGAACGATTATGTTTGTTACGAGAACGAGCACGAAACCTACTATTACAAGGTATGCACCGAACTGCACAGAGCTGTCAATGAGTCCGGGCAAAACAGAAGCAATACTCTTGCTGAAAAGCGAAAATGTAACGATTGAAGCGACTGTTGAAACAATGCCGACAACGCTGAGTGTAATATCTCTGCTGAATCCGTGAGGAGAAAGGGAAAGGAAGCAGAAAATGAGCGAAAGCAGGGAGCAGAGTAAGCTGACAACGAGAGTCAGAGCGGAAACGAGGAAGTATATCATCGAAGTTCCGAAAACAGATGAACCCAACAATCCGAAGAATCCGTCGAAATCCATAGCCGAAACAGTATTGTAAACAACTATGGGATTTACCGTTGTAGTGTTCTCAAAATACGGTCCTACCGTATGTATTGTAGCAAGGGGAAGGAAGAACATACCGACAGCCAACACCAAAATAACCATTCTTACAATCATTAACGGTGATCCGAAAATCGAAGCTTTTGCGCGGTCAATTCTTTGCTGAGTCTTTGCATGCTCAATTTCGGCGTTTATTGCGTCAACTTGCAGACTCTCCTCGTGCTTATAATACAAAAGATTGACGCCGCAATCCGGGCATGTAGGCTTTAAATTTGTGATTTTAAGTTCTCTGCCGCATTTTGGACAAACACTCATCTGAAAATCCTCCAAATCATAATACAACATTTATAATATTAACATTATAACACAGTATTAAATATAAATCAAGAATATTTTTTGTAAAAAATGCTAAGTGCTATATAAGATTATATAAATCCGCCGTCAACGCCGAGAACCTGACCTGTTATGAAAGAGGATTTTTTATCGGCAAGGAAAAGTACGGCTCTCGCAACATCATAAGGCGAGCCGATTCTTCCGACAGGAGTTTCTTCGCGCAGCTCATTCATCGTTTCCTCGTCAAATCCGGAGTTCATAGGCGTATCAATCACTCCCGGAGCAATACAGTTTACGGTGATTCCGGACGGAGCTGTTTCCTTAGCGAGCGCTTTTGTAAGTCCGATTACCGCAGCCTTGGACGTCGAATAATGTACTTCACACGAAGCTCCGCAAATGCCCCACATTGAGGCAATGTTTATGATTCTACCGTATTTTTCGTGTATCATATCTCTGAGCGCAAGCTGACAGCAGTTAAAAACACTTCTTACATTACAGTCAAACATACGGTCATAGTCGGATTGAGTGATATCGGTAAAGAGCTTCTGTTGAGCTATGCCGGCGTTGTTGACGAGCAAATCTACCGAACCGAAATTGCTGTGCGCCGCGTCAAAAAGATATTCAGCTTCCTCAGGAATCGAAACATCTGCTTTAACGGCAACAGCCTTGCCGCCTGCTGAATTCAGTCTGCGGCAAAGCTCCTTTGCTTCATTTTCACTTGTTCTGTAATTTATGACTACATTGTATCCGCTTTCACATAACAGAGTAGAAATTTCTGCTCCTATGCCTCTTGCGGCTCCTGTGATTATTGCATTCATAACCGTTATGCCGATTTCTTCGTCAAAGACGAGGTTCCTGCAAGAGCAGAAAGGTCTTGCTTTGTATAACCCGAAAGGTTAAACAGACTGCTGTCTACCTTGCCGGAGAAGCTTGAAATCTCAAATATAACGATTTGCTGGCTGTCGCCTGTTCCGTCGATTATTTCCCATCTCGTCCAGTTATTTTTGCTGTCAAAATAGAATTTGTTTGTGCTACCCGTATCGGTTTTGTATTCCTCACAGGTCAAGGTTGTTGAACCGTCCTTAACGGTGGTGGTTTTAACATAGGTCTGCTGAGCGGTGATATCGCCAATGCTTCCAAGCTCGCCGTATTCGCCCTCTCCAAGCTCAAAATAATACTTGACGCTGGGCATTACACAGTACATTTTGTCGTCCATAAGAAGTACGCGCATTACAATTCCGCTGACGGAAATATCCATTGCAAGCTTATTATCGCTCATTGCGATGGTTGTGGGAGTTTTGCTGTCGCCGGAGATGATATTTGCGCTTATTGTGAATTTACCTTTTTTGACAACCGAGCCGATAACGGAATCTCTAAGTTTTGCTTTTTCTGTATTGGTGGTATCTTTTCCGGTGGGAAGCAGATCTTCGGGCTTAGCCGTCATTTCCGGCTCGCTGAAATCCTCGTCGGAGGTATTTGAATTTGAACCTGCCGTGGTTCCGTTAGCTTTTTTGGTTGTTGATGATTTGTCTGAATCTTTGTCGGTTGTTTCCTTGTCAAGCTTTTCTATCTCTTTATCGCTCAGTATTGAGGTCTTAGGAACGCCGTTCTCGTCGGTTTCGTCAAGCTCGACATAGACCTTACCTTCATCGTTGACTTTTGTTGAGTCCTTGTCGGGGAGACTGTCTTTTTTGCCGCAGGCGGCGAAAGAACAGACTATAAGTAAAGCTGAAAGTATGATACAAATACTCTTTTTCATTATGTATTACCTCCGTAAATTTAATTAGGATGTTTTCTAATATTAGCTTACAATATTTGACCTATAAAATCAAGTGAAATATTTGTAAATAAATTATGAGCGTTGTTCATATTTTATTTATGGTAGAGCTTTTTGGTTTGATATTGTGGTTCGCAGGTGATGTTCATACCGAATTTTCGGAAAAGCGATTCATCACGGCTTGTAAGGATTACTGTCGCGTGAGCTTCCATACCGTTGAGCTTCGGGATTTGTTGAAGCGCAAGCTGTGCAAGCGGATTTGTTGCCGCCGATACGGACAAAGCTATCAGCACCTCGTCTACATGAAGTCTCGGATTGTGATTGCCCATATACTTGACTTTAAGCTCCTGTACGGGTTCGATAACGGTAGGCGGAATCAGGTGAATTTCGCTGCTGATGCCGGCAAGCTCTTTTAAAGCGTTGAGCATTGCCGAAGCGCAAGGTCCCATAAGCGTTGAGGTCTTGCCCGTAACGAGTTTATTTTCACCTATTTCGATAGCAACGGCGGGCGCGCCTGTTTCTTCGGCTTTTTTGAGAGCCGCACCGATAACCGGTCGCTCGTCGGCGGTTATGCCGGATTGCTTCATAATGAGTTTGATTTTATTAACGCTGTCCGTTTTGCCGAGACCTTTTTTGACAGAGCAAAGCTCGGAGTAATATCTTCTGAGAATTTCCTGCCTTGAAGCCTCGCAGCACACGGCGTCGTCGGATATGGCTTTACCTGCCATATTTACTCCCATATCCGTAGGGGATTTGTATCGACATTCTCCGTAAATCTGGTCGAAAATAGCTGAGAGAACAGGGAAAATCTCAACATCTCTGTTATAATTAACGGTGGTTTCGCCGTACGCTTCAAGGTGGAACGGATCTATCATATTGACATCGTTCAGGTCGGCGGTTGCCGCTTCATATGCGAGGTTTACAGGGTGTTTGAGAGGGAGATTCCATATCGGGAAAGTCTCAAATTTAGCGTAGCCGGCATTAACGCCTCTCTTATGCTCGTGATACAGCTGAGAAAGGCAGGTAGCCATTTTGCCGCTTCCCGGTCCGGGTGCGGTAATGACTACGAGGGAACGCTCGGTTTCGATGAAATCATTTTTGCCGAAGCCCTCTTCGCTTACAATTTTATCAATATCCGACGGATAACCCTCGATAGTGTAGTGATGATATACCCTTATTCCGAGAGCTTTAAGACGATTGCAAAATGCGTCTGCCGCCGGTTGTCCCTGGTAGCGAGTCATAACTACGCTGCCGACATAAAGGTCGATACTGCGGAAAGCGTCGATAAGCCTGAGAACATCTAAATCATAGGTGATTCCGAGATCTCCTCTTATTTTATTTTTTTCAATATCGGCAGCATTGATAACTATAACGATTTCTGCCTGGTCTTTAAGTTGAAGCAACATTTTAACCTTGCTGTCGGGAGCAAATCCGGGAAGTACGCGCGAAGCGTGAAAATCGTCGAAAAGCTTTCCGCCGAATTCAAGATAGAGCTTGCCTCCGAACTGGTCAATTCTTTCCCTGATTTTTTCTGATTGCAGCTTTACATATTTTTCGTTGTCAAATCCTATTTTTTTCACTTAACCGCTTCCTTGTTTTGGCTTGTATTGCAGAAATATCTGCGCCAATTATATTTGAATTTAATCTTAATTTGAATGATGGCAGTAAAAATACTGCTTCTTACATATCTTTTTTATTGTATCACGAAATCGGCTCATTTACAACAAAAAAATACCGTATGAAGCATTAAATTTGCCGCATACGGTGTTATTATGTTTTTTATCAGTCGGTGATGATCTCGCCCATTGTGCCGGGCTTTGCAAATGCGGCGTTGGATTCATCGGTATCAATATGCATAGCAAGAGCAAATTTAGGGCTTACTCTGACTACAACATCACCGAAAACAAGTGAACGACCGTCTGAATTTATTTTAACGCTGACAATCTGCTTGTCGGATATGCCGTATTTCTCGGCGTCTTCCGGAGTAGCGTGAATATGACGCTTTGCAACGATAACGCCCTCTGAAATTTCTACCTCGCCCGTAGGTCCTACGAGCTTGCAGGCGCCGCTGCCCTCAACATCGCCGGATTCGCGGCAGGGAGCTGCAACACCTATTGAACGAGCGTCGGAAGCGGAAAGCTCAACCTGA
>JAQXHF010000139.1 GCA_029007095.1 Clostridia bacterium
GCCTTTTGCGGCTCTGTCGGGGTTGGCTTTGAGTTCGAGCATCTCAGCAACGAGGAGTATTGACTCAAGCAATTTGTCTATACCCATATGAGTTTTTGCAGAAACGGGAACGCAGATGACATCTCCGCCCCACTCCTCAGGAACAAGATTATGCTCCGTCAACTGCTGCATAATTCTGTCGGGATTTACATCGGGTTTATCCATCTTATTTATAGCTACGATTATAGAAACACCGGCAGCCTTTGCGTGATTGATAGCTTCAATCGTCTGCGGCATAATACCGTCGTCAGCCGCAACTACAAGCACGGCAATATCGGTTGCCTGAGCGCCGCGGGCACGCATCGAAGTGAAAGCCGCGTGTCCCGGAGTGTCAAGGAAAGTGATATACTGACCGTTGAGATTAACTCTGTACGCACCTATATGCTGAGTTATTCCGCCTGCCTCGGTTGAAGTAACAGAGGTGTTTCTGATAGCGTCAAGCAGAGAGGTCTTACCGTGGTCAACATGGCCCATTACGCAGACAACGGGATCTCTCGGTTCAAGGTCCTTGTCGTCATCGTCGCTGTCGTCGATAATTCTCTCTTCAATAGTAACAACTATCTCTCTTTCGCACTTAGCGCCAAGCTCGGTTGCTACAATTTCAGCGGTATCGTAATCTATAACCTCATTAACGGTTGCCATCTGACCGAGAGCAAAGAGCTTCTTGATAACCTCTGCCGCGGTCATATGGAGCAGCTCTGCAAGTCTGCCGACCGTAATTTCATCAGGAACTTTAATAACAAGCTGCGGCTTTTTTGCACGCTCGGCAGCAATTCTTTTAAGTCTTTCTGCTTCTGTTTCACGGCGTGATGAACGCATACCGCCCTTGCGGTACTGCTGTGATTTTTGTTTAAGCTTCTGCCTGTTTACAGTCTTATCATTCTGAATATTGCGGTTTGTCGGGGCAATATTCTCATATCTCTCGTTGTATTTATCAAGATCGACATTGCTTGCACGCGTATCGACTGTTCTCGTCTCGCCCTTTGTTCTGCTCTGCGGCTTCGCATTAGGATCTTTCTGCTTCTTTTTCGGCGCAGCATTATTATTCTTAGGCTGCTGCTTGGCAGAATCATTTTTGTTATTCTGCTCTTTCTTCTTATTCTTGTCGCCGTTTTCGGGCTGCTCGGTCTTTTCCGACTGCTCTTCTTTTTCCTTGACCGGCTCGGCTTCCGTTACCTTTTCTTTTTTCGGTTTTGGCTCGTCGGCCATAGCATAATAAGCGTCGAAGCTGTCAACGCTGTTATTCTGTGTAAAGCTCTCAAATATAACATCAAGCTCATTTTCATCAAGAGCCGTCATTGACTTTTTCTGCCCGTCAAAATACTTATTAAGAATTTCGGTAATTTCCTTGCTCGGAACATCAAAATCCTTAGCGACTTCATGTACGCGATATTTATTTATCATAAAACACATTCCTCCCCGGACATATTTTCGTTAATTTTCTTCATAACGGATTTTGCAAAGCCTTCATCGTCAACCGTTGCAACTGCCGCTTTAACTCCCGTAGCGTCTTTCAAATCGTACATAGTGTATTTCAGCAGTACGGTTTTAACTCCGTTTTCCTTAGCCGCGACAAGAATCTTATCACAAACTCTCTCGGAAGCGTCCGACGAAACCAAGCAAAGACGAGCTTTGCCTGAGCGTATCGACGGCCGGCAGGCTTCAAAGCCGAAGCTTATTTTTCCCGCCTTACGGCAAAGGCCGAGCAAACTGAGAGTTGAATCATTCATCAAGACCATTCCTTTCTTTTTCGGAATAAAGACTCATTAGAGCTTACTCAACTCCCGCTCCATATCTTCATATACCTCATTCGGTATCTCGCACTGAAACGAGCGTTCTATACGCTTCGCCTTTCTTGCTTTTTTAAGGCAGTCGGGATTCGGACAAATATATGCGCCTCTGCCGTTTTTCTTGCCGGTCAAGTCAAGCAGTATTTCATTTTCCGGCGTCTTTACAATGCGGACAAGCTCTTTTTTGGGCTTCATCTCGCCGCATCCCGTACATTTGCGAAGCGGTACTTTTTTCTGCTGCATTTCAGCACCTCCGAACATTGCAGTAGTATGTTATAGTATTATCTGTAATTAAATAACGAGCGTCGGTTCATCTTTTCCGCTTTCGGGTTTAATATCAATCTTCCAACCTGTCAGCTTAGCCGCAAGGCGGGCGTTCTGACCTTTATTTCCGATAGCGAGAGAAAGCTGAATATCGGGAACGATAACTTTGCAGGACTTTTCTCCGTTCTCGTCAACCGTAACGGAAACAACATCTGCCGGAGCAAGAGAAGCTGCGATAAATTCTGCGGGATTTTCGCTGTACTTAACAATATCAATCTTCTCGCCGTAAAGCATATCAACAATTTTTCCGACTCTGGAACCTCTCGGTCCTATGCAGGCGCCTACCGCGTCAACATTGGGATCCGCGCTGTAAACAGCGATTTTCGTTCTCGAACCGGCCTCACGGGAAACAGACTTGATTTCTACGGTACCGTCATAAATTTCAGGAACCTCTGACTCAAACAGGCGCTTAACAAGTCCCGGATGAGTTCTCGAAATAGTCGCTCTCGGTCCTCTTCTGTCGTCCTTACCGTCGGCAACACCGGCAATATAAACCTTAATAAGCATACCGGGTACAAGAGTTTCGTTGGGAATCTGCTCTGAACGGAACAAGGTTTCCTGAGTCTTTCCTATCTCAACAACCGCGTCGCGCGTTTCGGGATCAACGCGTGATACCTTAGCGGTTACTATCTCCTGATTGTGGCTTTCAAGCTCCTCGCGGAGTCTGCCATGCTCGGCCTCTCTGATGCCCTGTCTGATGACATGCTTGCCCTTGTCGGCTGCGATTCGGCTGACTTCCTTAGTTTCAAGCTCGATTTCAATAATATCGCCGACCATAGCGTTCGGCTTATATTTCTGAGCCTGCTCAACCGTAATATCCTCATCGGGATCAACTATCTCGGATACAACATTTTTTCTGACAAAAACTCTCATAGAATCCGTTTCGGGATCAAGCTCGCAGAAAACGATATCTTTGTTGTTATAATCGCGCTTAATTGCCGTAACAAGCGCCTTCTGAATTCCCTCGCAGAGTGTTTCAAGCGGAATTCCTTTTTCCTTTTCAAGCATTTTCATTGCCATAAACAATTCCTTGTTTACCATTCTTCTACTCCTCCGAAATCATCAAGTTTTACATAGGATGTTTCTTTTTTATTTATCATAAGCCTCGTTCCGTCCTCCAAACGAAGCTCAAAATTACCGTTATCGTAGCTTTCAAGCGTACCGTTAAAATCCCTTTGAGAGTCGATAGGTCTTATAAGCTTCACCATAATCGGCTGACCTATACTTTTTTCAAAATGACTGTCTCGTTTAAGCTCCCTTTCAACTCCCGGAGAGCAAACTTCAAGACAATAGCTCTGCTCAATCGGATCGGCGTCATCGAGCGGTTTATCTATCGCGTGGCTCATATCAACGCAGTCATCTATCGAAACGCCGCCGTCCTTATCAATATAAATACGCAAATACCAGTTTGCGCCCTCTTTTTCAAACCTGACATCCCATATGGACAATCCAAGCTCACTTGCAATAGGTTCTGCAATCTTCCATACGGTTTCAACGGTATTTCCGCCCTTACTTTTTGCCATCTGCCGGCCTCCTGTCGGTAAAATATATACAATGCGTTCAACGCTGAATATGAATAAGGCGCATTGCTCTCTAACAACACAAAAGAGCGGGTTGCCCCACTCCTTTGTCAATACCTTACTTAACTTACGCTAATATAATACCACAGATACATAAAAATATCAAGCATTATTTTTTATTTTTTTGCTTTTTTAGCTTTTCTTTCTTCCTTAGAGTCCAACCAGCCGAGCTTAAACATTACGAATGCGGCAAGGATTGAACCGATAACGCAAATCGGTACAAGAGTACCCGTTCCTATTGTCGGAGCAAAAATAAGTATCACTACCGCAAGAACTATCGGGAAAATCGAAATTTTCCAATGCTTTATGAAATATCCTGCTCCGAGAGCGCCGAAAAGTGCCGGAAGCACATAATCAAACGCGGGCTTTACAACAGAATTCTCATCTGTCAGATATTTAAGGAACGGAGAAAGTGCAACAACTCCGACAGCTATTATAACAGTAGTTACAATCGACGATGTAGCGGTAGCGATAGTCGAAATGACCTCAGCCTCTTCGCTGTCGCTCTTAACCTTAGCGCTTTCCTTTGCATTGAGAACGCACGGCAATTTAAGATTGGTGATATTTCCCGTAACAAAGCTGAGGTATGTTGCACCCGTGCCGAGCATAGGAGAATATGTTATAACTTCAAGCACAGCCGAAGTCCAGAAAATCGGTATAACCTTTAAAAGTCCGTTAAATACATCATTTGCCGCCGGCCATACATTGAAATGAACACAAATGGCAAGCGGTACGGATATAAGCAAAAGAATGGTAAGTACCGACGAAATGCGTCCCCAACGGTGAACGCTGTTAATATACGGGCTGAACTCAACCTTAGCAGTAGTTTTTTTCTTTTTCATTATGCAACAGGCCTCCATTCAAGCGTAACAAGATTTCCGCCCCCCACATGAGTGAGCAATATAGCCACTCCCATTGCCACAAACATACTGATTGGCATTATGAATGTTTCAAGCTTATTGAGTTTAAACTTTGTGCAGATCTTTTGAAGCACAATAAAAACAATAATAGATGTCAGAAGCACGGCAACCGACATAATTCCTGCGCCGATAGAGGTTGATATTCTCGTTCCGTCTTCAAGCTCCTTATATGTTGCTTTACCTGCAAGGGCGTTTCCGATAAAGGCGGAAATCAATCCTATAAATGTCGCCGCAGAAAGAATATCCGGCAAGCGCGAATCAGACGAACTCTTTGTCACCTGACCGATTTTAGCCTGAATCTTTTTAAGAAAAACAGGAACGAGGAAAAGCGGAAGGATGCTTCCTATTGTCATAACCCACGCAACGGCTGCAAAAGCCTCCTGACTTGTAATATCCGTACCGAACGCTATGTTGAAAGAGTCGAGCGCTCCCTGAGCCGCAGTAACCTCGTATGTTATATTTCCGATAACTGTAAGCCTTATCCACGGCAATACAAGTCCGAGAGAGCCGGCAAGCGTTACAACGGTAGCCAGAATAGCAAGCGCGGGAGCTATTGTGAAAAGTGCGCTTGATACCACAGAATTTCTGAGGTCATTTGTAGACATACCTATTTCTTTACCGTGTTTCCATGCCTTTATGAGGAAGAAAAGTGACTGTGCTATAACGAATACAACGACAATCGCGCCCAATCCGTACATAAAGGGACTAACCTTAAAGTCCATTGTGTTTCCTCCGTTTCGCGGCATATACGCCGAGATTTAAAATTTAATGTATAATAACACATTTCACAAGCTATCGTCAAGCAGTAAATAATATATTATATCTAATAAAAGGACGCCAAATAACAGCTACAAGACAAAAATATAAATAAATTCCATTCCGATTTGCGACGATTTTTGACTTTAAAGAATTATAGCGCGTCTGTTTCTAAAAAATGTGACAAATTTCGACAAAAATCAACCGCTAAGCTCATTTGTTAACAAACTGTTCATATTTTCTACACAATTTTACAGAATTCCTTTCGTATCATATTCCGTGGAGATTAAGTTCTCTATTTTTTCATTTTTATTTTCTCTTTCCCTAAGAACGGTTCGACGCTGCACACGTTGGGCCGTTCACCCCTATTCAAAAGCAATGAGGCTTTGCATATTATGCAAGGTCTCTTTCTTTTTTACCCTATTTTCGGCATCAAATCGTTTGTTTTAATATTAAAAACAAATAATATATGCAACATTTGCTTATTTTTTAAAAAATAATAATATTTTTGTATTCTTACCACAATATATTTATTAAATGTGTTTGACTTTTGTTAATACATTTGATACAATATAAAAGTAATAATTGCTTTAACAGCGTTAAGGAGGAATATACTTTGACAGATGCAAAAACACTTGCGTACATAAATATGTATGCTATACTCGGCACACTTGAAAATCTGTGTCAGCTCGACTCTGAAGCTGCCGCCCTGATTGCGGACAGAAAGCCGATAACAATCGGTCTTGAAGTCAAGGACGGTCCGAGTGCAACTATTACCTTTAAAAACGGTAAGTGCCGTATGGACCAGGGCGTATCGGACTGTGACATCAAGCTCCCGTTCTCCTCATGTGAGAAATTCAACGGAATGATAGACGGAACGGTTACTCCTATCCCCTCAAAAGGATTTATTCACATTAAGTTCCTTCTGAGTACATTCACCAAGCTCACCGATATTCTCACCAAGTATATGCGCCCGTCAGAGGAAGATCTCAAAGACGAGAAGTTCTTTGAAATCAGCACAAGCTTGCTTTTCTATACGGTTTCGGTCGCTATATCTCAGATTGCAAACAATGACGAAATCGGTAAATTCACGGCAGATCATATAGTTGACGGTGATATACGATTCTCTATAAAGAACGGTCCGAAAGCAACAATCCGCTGCAAGAACCATCACCTTGTAACTATCAAGCAGGACACCGACGAGCCGAGAGCTATTATGGAATTCGGTTCAATGGAGCTTGCACATCAGCTCTTTGACGGCAAGGTTAACGCTATTGCAAAAATCGGCGAGGGCGCTATCACAATGCACGGTATGATAAATATGCTTGATAATATGAACCGTCTTCTTGACAGAGTTTCTCTGTATCTTGCATAAGGGAGGATTACACAATGGCTAATACAAAAATAAATACTTATGATAAAAGCCGCGAATACTTCAACCGCGCGACTAAGGTAATTCCGTCAGGTGTTTACGGTCATCTCGGCCCGGCAGAGGGTAATTTCATCCCCGTTTCCGCATGGCCGTTCTTCTCTGAAAAGGCCAAGGGCACATATTTCTGGGATGTTGACGGAAACAAATTCATAGACTATATGTGTGCTTACGGTCCCAACATCCTCGGATACTGCGATCCCGATGTTGACAAGGCTGCTCTTGAACAGGTTAAGCTCGGCAACTGCACCACCTCTCCGTCATACAAGATGGTTGAGCTTGCAGAGCTTATGGTTGATACCGTAGCTTCCGCAGACTGGGCTTTCTTTGCTAAGAACGGTAACGATACAACCCAGCTTGCTATTATGGCTGCAAGAAACGCAACTCACAGAAAGAAAATCATCTTCGTTAACGGATTCTACCACGGCGTATCCGCTGTTGTTCAGAAAATCGACTATCCCGGCATCCTCCCCGAAGATGTTGCAAACAACCTCTATGTTGACTGGAACGATTTTGACGCTCTTGAAAAACTCGTTGAGGAAAACGACGGCGAAATTGCAGCTTTCATCTCCACTCCGTATCTTCACGGAAACTATGCCGATAACGAGCTTCCCGCTGACGGATATTGGCAGAAGGTTCGCAAGCTCTGCACAGAAAAAGGCATTGTTCTCATAGTTGACGATGTACGCGCAGGCTTCCGTCTTGACCTTGCCGGTTCCGATCACTACTTCGGATTTGAAGCTGACCTCATTTGCTTCTGTAAGGCTATCGCAAACGGCTGGAACATTTCCTGCCTCTGCGGTAAAGAGTTCCTTAAAGACGCAGTTTCGGCTCTTTCATATACGGGTTCATATTGGATGAGCGCAGTTCCGTTCGCGGCGGCTATCGCAAATATCAACAAAATGAAAGCGCTCAATCTTCCCGCTATCCTTAATGAAAAGGGAACAAAGCTTTGCAACGGCCTTAAAGCCACCGCAAAGGAAAACGGCTTTGACCTTGTTGTTTCCGGCGCTCCGTCGCTGTTCTATCTCAGAATAGCAAACGATGACACTCTTCTGCTCCATCAGGCATGGATTGCCGAATGTGTTAAGAGAGGCATCTTCTTTGCCGGACACCACAATCACTTTATTAACTACTCCCTCTCTGACGAAGATATCAATCATACGCTTGAGATTGCCGATGAAGCATTCAAAATTGTAAGAAAAGAGCATCCCGAAGCATTTTAATAATAATAAGGAGGAATATTTATGGCATTAACCAAAACGGAATGGTTAGCTCTTGAAAAGAAAGCTCACGAGCTTCGCAGGCTTTGCCTTGACACAACCTATTGGGCAGGCAGCGGTCATATCGGAGGCGGACTGAGCGTTATGGATATGCTGACCATTCTCTACCACAAATATCTCAACATAAAGGTTGACGATCCGAACTGGGAGGACAGAGACCGTTTCATTCTCTCCAAAGGTCATTCCGGAATAGCTTACGCTCCCGTACTTGTTGACAAGGGATACAACGATCCCGAACAGCTCAAAACCTTTAACCTTACCAATTCAAAGATGGGTATTCATCTTGATTCAAACAAGGTTGTAGGTGTTGACGCTTCCACAGGTTCGCTCGGTCACGGACTTTCCATCGCCTGCGGTACAGCTATCGCTGCCAAGGTACTCGGAAAGAGCTACAAAACCTACTGCATACTCGGTGACGGCGAATGTGACGAAGGTTCCAACTGGGAAGCTGCAATGTCAATCAACGCCTTTGATGTTAGAAACCTTATCACATTTGTTGACAGAAACAGATGTATGATCGACGGAAGAACCGAGGATGTTATGCCTCTTGAACCTTTTGCAGACAAATGGCGTTCTTTCGGTTTCCATGTAATCGAGGTTGACGGTCACAATCTCAACGAGCTTTCCGAGGCTATCGACTATGCTCTCGGTGAGCCGGACGCTCCGGTTATGATTATCGCAAACACCGTAAAGGGCGAGGGAATCGACTTTATGGCTGACGATTATCATTGGCATTACGGCGCTATTGATGAGGAAAAATATGAACTCGCAAAGAAGAGCCTTGACAAATATTACGAGAAGCGTAAAGCTCGCGCAGAAAAGGAGGGCAAATAATCATGGCAGGTGGACTTACTTACACAGCTCTGGAATCTACCGAGCTTTCAACCGCTGAAATATACGGTCAGACTCTCGTCGATCTCGGCCGTGAGCATAAAGAGATCGTCGGTCTTTCCGCCGACCTTGCCGGTTCTACTAAGATAGGTATGTTCGGTAAGGAATTCCCTGACCGTTTCTTCAATGTCGGTATTGCTGAGCAAAATATGTTCGGTATGGCTGCCGGTATGGCAAAAGCAGGACTTGTTCCGTTTGTTTCAACATTCTCTGTATTTGCTTCTCTTCGCTCTGCCGACCAGATACATACCGATATTTGCTACCAGAATATCAATGTTAAAACCATTGCAACTCATTCCGGTACATCATTCGGTCAGGCAGGTTCAACCCATCACGCAATTTGCGATATGGCTGTTATCCGCTCAATGCCGAATATAACTCTCATTTGTCCCGCCGACGGTATCGAAACCGCCGAGGCTGTAAAAGCCGCTTATGAGAATTTCGGTCCCTACTACATCAGAATTAACCGCGGATTTGACCGTGTGCTTTACGGCAAGGATTATCCCAACGAGTACAAGTTCGAAGTTGGCAAGGCTATTGAGGTAAATCCCGGAACGGATATTACCGTTATCGCCTGCGGCTCCTGCGTATTCCAGGCTTATCAGGCTGCAAAATTCCTTGAGAATGCCGACGG
>JAQXHF010000140.1 GCA_029007095.1 Clostridia bacterium
CCCTTCAAGCATTGTGAAACGACCACCGCTTTTTTGAGAAAAAAGTTGTGTTATTTGGTATCCGTAAAGGTCTTCTTTGCTCAAAAGATAAAGAGCAAGAATCTCAGTACAACCTCTTTTGAAGTTTTCTTCGTTGTGGGACAATAAATCATCTCCTTTTACATTTAAATTATATTACCGCTAATAATTTTTGTAAATACTTTTGTTATAAATATATGTTGACAAAACTGTATTCATATGATATAATCACCACAGATTGAATATTAGGAAAGGGAAATATGTCGAATTTGCTCTGATTTGTGCAGAATCGTTGCAATTTATGACAAAAAGAGAAAATAGGGAATCGGTGTATTTTTTACAATGAAAACGGTGCATTTTAAGCTTTTATTATGCGCCGTTTTCATCATTTTTATACATCATTATATATTATGAAGCATACTAAATTTATTTTTGATTTTATTTTTATTTTGATATTGAAAATTGTATATTATCTGATATAATGAATAAAATTTTTGTTTTGGAGATTTATTATGACGCTTCAACAGTTACATTATGTTATTACCATTGCCGAAGTCGGTTCGATGAATAAGGCTGCCGAAGTACTTTATATTTCACAGCCATCGCTTACAAGTGCCGTGCGTGAACTTGAAAACGAATTAGGCATTTCGATTTTTCACCGAAGCGGTAGGGGAGTCAGCCTTACGAATGAAGGCTCGGAATTTCTTATATATGCCCGTCAGCTTTATAATCAATACGAAATAATAAACGAAAAATACGGTAAAAGCAAGAATTTCAAAAAGAAGTTTGGCGTTTCTACTCAGCACTATTCTTTCGCCGTTAAGGCTTTTGTTGAGCTTGTAAAATCATTCGATACCTCGCAGTATGAATTCGCAATCAGAGAGACTAAAACAAAAGATATCATTCAGGATGTCGGTAATTTGCGAAGCGAAATCGGAATTATGTATCTCAGCAGCTTCAACCGTGCAGCAATAAATAAACTGCTTCGTACTTATAATTTGGAGTTTCATCATATTATTGATTGCCGCGCTTATGTTTATCTGTGGTCAGGTCACCCGCTTGCAAAATGCGAATCAATAAATTTTGAACAGTTACAGAATTATCCCTGCCTGTCTTTTGAACAGGGCGATGGCGAATCGTACTATTTTGCCGAGGAAATTCTCAGTACAAATGAATATCAGCGAACAATTAAAGCTTGCGACAGAGCGACTATGCTGAATCTTATGATAGGACTTAACGGATATACTCTTTGTTCGGGAATCATTTGCAAGGAGCTAAACGGCGATGATTATGTTGCAGTTCCGTTTGACTGTCCCAATGACGATGAAAGCAGTGTTATGGAAATCGGATATATTATGAAGAAAAATTCATCTCTCACTCCGATTGCCCAACAGTATATTGACGAAATAAATAAATATCTTAATAATCTTTAATAATATACGGATTTGAACGGTGAGCTGTTCAAATCCTTTTTAATATATCATACTAAACTTATAGGTATTATCTATAACTTTAAATTGATTTCATGTATTGGACGAAATAAAACTTGTCTGCTATAATATAGCCATAGTTTGAAAGGCGGTGAGAACATTGAAAAACAGGTCACATAAAACTTGTTTTAGTGTTTCTTACTCGGTAGTTCTCAGCATAAACCGAATGTGTAAGTGATTATCGAGTCAGTTAAAACATTACATTATCAAAAAATACTTTTATAACTTTGGAGGAAAATACAATGTCAGATATTAAAAATTCACAGAATTGGAGCTTTGAAACAAAACAGTTACATATAGGTCAGGAGCAGGCAGATCCAGTTACGGACGCAAGAGCAGTTCCTATTTACGCAACCACATCTTATGTTTTTCATAATTCGCAGCATGCAGCAGACCGCTTTGGATTGAAAGACGCCGGTAATATTTACGGCAGACTTACAAATCCGACTCAGGATATTTTTGAGCAGAGAATCGCGTCTCTTGAAGGCGGCGTTGCAGCTCTTGCAACCGCTTCGGGTGCAGCAGCTATCAATTATACAATCAGCGCCATTGCAAAAAGCGGAGAGCATATTGTTGCTTCTAAGACAATTTACGGCGGCACATACAATCTCTTAGCTCACACTCTGCCGCTTTCATCGGGAATCGAAACAACTTTTGTTGAACCCGATCCGCAGTCCTTTGAAAATGCAATAAAGGAAAACACAAAGGCGCTTTATGTTGAAACCCTCGGCAATCCGAATTCAAATGTTGCGGATATTGAGGCGATTGCGAAAGTAGCTCATAAGCATGGTATTCCGCTCATAGTCGATTCTACCTTTGCTACTCCTTATGTAATTCGTCCTATTGAGTATGGCGCTGATATCGTTGTTCACTCAGCTACAAAGTTTATCGGCGGTCATGGTACGGCAATAGGCGGCGTGATTGTTGACAGCGGTAATTTTGACTGGAAAGGTTCAGGTAAATATCCGTGGATTTCAGAGCCTAATCCGAGTTATCACGGCGTTTCTTTTGCCGATGCAGTCGGACCTGCTGCTTTTGTTACTTACATCAGAGCAGTATTGCTCAGAGACACGGGCGCAACGCTTTCACCATTCCATGCTTTTATCTTCTTGCAGGGATTGGAAACGCTTTCTCTCAGAGTTGAACGCCATATTTCAAACGCTCTTAAAATCGTTGATTATTTGAAAAACCATCCGCAGGTTGAGGCGGTTCACCATCCGTCGCTTGAAAGCGAACCGACTCACGAGCTTTATAAAAAATATTTCCCGAACGGAGCAGGTTCTATCTTCACTTTTGAAATTAAAGGTGATGACGAAACAGCAAAGAAATTTATTGATAATCTTGCGATTTTCTCACTTCTTGCTAATGTTGCTGATGTTAAATCGCTTGTAATTCATCCGGCAAGTACAACTCATTCACAGCTTACCGAAAGTGAATTACTTGACCAGGGAATTAAGCCGAATACTATCAGACTTTCAATAGGTATTGAAAATGTTGACGACTTGATTGCGGCTCTTGACAATGCCTTTGACGCCGTAAAATAAATTTAATATTATTTATGATTCAAATACCGGGGACATTTAGTTTGTTTCCGGTATTTGTTTTGCTATTTTAAAGAAAATTGTTGTAATTTGTTGTTGAATTTATTTGAAATAATGTTATAATAAATAGAAATGATAGAATGAGGTGTAATGTGTTGGCTGGCAAACTTATAGTAATCGAAGGATTGGATGGCAGCGGTAAAAGCACTCAGATAAAACTGCTTGAAGAAAAGCTCAGAGATAAAAGCGTTCACAGAATTAAACTGCCGGACTATGACAGTCCGTCATCTTCGCTTGTAAAGATGTATCTCGGCGGCGAATTCGGCAAAAATCCCGAAGATGTTAATGCCTACGCGGCGTCGGCTTTTTTTGCGGTTGACAGATATGCTAATTACAAAACAAAGTGGAAAAGCTATTATGACCGCGGCGATATCATTCTTTCAGATCGCTACACAACCTCAAATGCATATCATCAGGCAATGAAGCTTTCCAAAGATGAATGGAAAAGTTATTTTTCATGGCTTGAAGATTTTGAATATAATCTCATGGGTGTTCCTAAACCGGACGCCGTAATTTATCTCGATATGCCTATTGATATTTCTCAGCGTATGCTTTCGTCAAGATATGAGGGTGACGAAAAGAAAAAGGATATTCATGAAAGTAATACCGAGTATTTGAAAGGTTGCCGTGAAGCCGCTTTGGTTGCGGCTCAGGAAATGGGCTGGAGCGTCATTAAATGCGACAAATGCGGTGAACCGCGCGCAATAGAAAATATAGGAGACGAAATCTACTCTATCGTTTCAAAGGAGCTTTTATATGTTTGATTTTCATCAGCCGACTGAGGACGATATTCCGATGTTGAAAAAAACATTGGATGAGGCTCAGCCTGACAGTTGTGAGTTTTCCATAAGCAATATACTTTGTTGGTGCTCACATTACGGAGCTGAAATTGCCGAAGCGGACGGATGTATAATTTCAAAGACTAATAGTAAAAATTTGTTTGGATTTCCAAAGGGTAAAAATTTTGAAATTGCTTTATCGGATTTGGAAAAAGAATTTCCAAATCACGGGTTTTACGGATTGACTGCAAAAGAAAAGGACAAGCTCGAACAGCTTTTTCCGGGGAAATATGAATTTGCACCTACCCGTTCAAACTTCGATTATGTTTACCGCGTAGAAACTCTTGCTCAGCTTCCGGGTAAAAAGTATCACGCTAAAAGAAATCATATATCTTTTTTTGAAAAAACCTATAATTGGACATATGAGGAAATCAATCACAGCAATATGCCCGAATGTATCGAAATGAGCAAAAAATGGTATGAAATTAACACTGAGAAAAATCCCGAAGAAATAAAAGCAGAATCCGAAGTATTGAATCTTGCATTTGACCTATATGATAAACTTGATTTTGCCGGAGGACTTATCAGAGTTGACGGTGAAGTAATAGCTTTTACTATGGGAGAGAAACTCAACGATAAAATGTTTGATACCCATTTTGAAAAAGCATTTGCCGATATCAGGGGCGCTTATCCGATTATAAACAGAGAATTTGCCAAGAATACTATAAATAACTATGAGTTTGTAAACCGTGAAGACGATGTCGGATCGGAGGGACTCAGAAAAGCCAAGCTTTCATATCATCCTGAATTCCTTGTTGAAAAATTTACGGCGGTGATTAAGTGATTAAAGAGGTAGATATTTCTGAATATCGTGAAGATATAATTACTCTGTGGCATAACTGCTTCGGTGATAATTCGGAATATATATCCTTTTTTTTGGATAACTGCCCTGAAAAAAGCTGTATAGGTTATGTTGATAGCGGCAAGCTCGTATCTATGCTTTTTCTTCTTTCGGGCAAAATAAATGATTTCTCTTGTAAATACATTTATGCGGCTTGTACCGACAGCGCATACAGGAAAAAAGGCATAATGGGCAGTTTGATAAATTTCACTTTTGAGTTATGCAGACAAAATGAAATTGATTCTGTATTTCTCGTTCCGGGAAATGCAAGTCTTTATAATTATTATGATAAATTCGGTTTCATTTCATGCTTTTATCGTGATGAAATTGAGATTAAGGATATTAAATCTCTCGTTGAATTGACTACCGAGAGTGATTATAAAACCGTTGCGCTGACAAGAAACGGTCTTTTAAATAAAATCGACTCATTTCGATTTACAGATGATATTACCGAATATATAATTAAAGAAAATGAGTTTACAGGCAATTATTCGGAATGTTTGTGCTGTGAAGATGAAAATTCGGTTATGTTTTATTCTTTTAAAGACAATGAATTGAATTTGCGCGAATTTCTGTCCGACAAAGGTATGAATTCTTCGGCTTTATATACATTATGTAAAAAATATGATGCACAAAACATTTACATTCGTTGTCCGATAGTGTATAATAGTAAAAATAACGAGATTAAACATACAAAATGCGGTATGCTTTATGCAATAAATCCGCAGCTAAAAAAAATCATAGATGACGGAATTGTATTTTATGCCGGTATGTATCTCGATTAAAAACAGCAGGTGTTATTATGATATATGTTTTTCTTGCCACGGGATTTGAAGAAATAGAAGCGTTGGCTACCGTTGACTTCCTCAGAAGAGCGGATCTTGAAGTTTATACCGTCGGAATCGGCGGTAAACTTATTATCGGCGCGCACAATATTCCTGTTTTTTCTGACCTGGACGAGCGTGAAATCAAACTCGATAATCAGCTTGAAGCCGTGGTGCTTCCGGGCGGAATGCCGGGAACTCTTAATCTCGAAAAAAGTGATACTGTACAGAATGCTATTGATTTCTGCGTTGAGAACGGTAAAAAGATATGTGCTATCTGTGCCGCTCCGTCTATTCTCGGTCATAAGGGACTGCTCGACGGGAAGAAAGCTTGCTGTTTTCCCGGATTTGAACAGGAGCTTGCCGGGGCGCAAGTGTCGGACGAGTACACCTGCACAGACGGTAACATAATTACGGCAAAAGGCGCAGGAAGCGCAATAAGTTTCGGCTATGAAATTACAAAACAGCTTTTGTCCGAGGCCAAAGCTGAAAAAATCAAAACATCTTTGCAATGTCCTTTTTAATTTTATTATTTTAAGTATCATTGCATTTAAGATAGGGGGCAAAGTATGAAGGACGAAAACGGTAGGGATATATCGGCTTACGATTTTGACAAGCTTCTTGAGGAGTACGCCAACATAACAAATAATGATCGTCGCGACGAAAAAAACAAACCCGAAGAGAAGAAAAAATTTGTTGTCAATATTGATGAGAGCCTTATTGATGTACCCGAAGAACCCGAAAAATCCTCATCAGGCGGTATTTATTTTTCAAACTATAACCGTAATAAAGCTTCGTCTAAGCCGAAGCCGAATTACTCTGAAGTTAATTCAGATATTAGGCCTGCAAAAGCAAATAAAACCGATGAACATTCATCACATAAATCCGTTAACAAGGATAATATAGAGAAGAAAATTGAAAGCATCGGCGGAAGAACTGCGGCAGGTTTTCTTGCATTTATACTTATTTCTACAATACTTTTATCTTATATCGGTATTTCATGTATTAACGATATGCTTGCTATCAACAGAAGTGAAGATATGGTTTATGTTTCAATACCGGAAAAAGCCGATTATAGTGAGATTATTGATATTCTTGACGAAAACGGACTTATTAAGCAAAAGCTTTTTTGTAAGCTTTTTGTTAAATTCAGAAATCTCGACGATAAGCAATATCTGAGCGGAGTATATTATCTCAACAGTAAAATGGGCGTTGAGGGAATGTTAAAGGATATAATGGCGGCTCCCGTTACTGCGGACACCGTAACTCTCAGCTTCCCTGAGGGCTGGACAATTCAGCAGATATTTGAAAAGCTCGAAAAATTTGAAGTTGCCGATTCTGCAAAGCTTTATACGGCTATAAGAACCGCTGATTTCGGTTATGATTTTACGGGTAATATTGAAACCTCGTCTGACAGATATCTTTCTCTTGAAGGTTATCTCTTCCCGGATACCTATGATTTCTATGTAGACGCAGATACCAATTATGTCATCCGTAAATTCCTTTCTAACTTTGAAGAAAAATGGACTGACACTTATCAGAAACGCGCCGATCAGCTCGGATATTCTATGGATGAGATAGTAACGATAGCTTCAATTATACAAAAAGAAGCGGCGAATTCGGAGCAGATGAAAACTATTTCTTCCGTTATTCATAACAGATTGAAAGATCCGGCAAATTATCCGACCTTAGGCTGTGACAGTACCGCAATTTATATCAGTAACTATGTCGCGCCGGTTATCGGTGAAGCGCAGGGCAAAGCATATTATGATAAATATGACACAAGCGCGATAAAGGGACTTCCGCCCGGACCGATTTGTAATCCCGGATTGGACGCTATCGAAGCGGCTCTTTATCCTGCGGATACAAATTATTATTTCTTTGCTCACGATAATGCCGGAAAGATTTATGTTGCTTCAACCTATAAGGAGCATAAAAACAATCTTGTACGCATAATCAAATCAAATAATTCTAACAACAGCAACTGACAGGAAGGTCATAATGAGCGAAATACAAACAAGCGCGCCGGAACTTCTTTCTCCGGCAGGTGACACAGAAAGGTTTATGAGAGCCTTATATTTCGGAGCCGATGCTATATATGTAGGCGGTTCTGCGTTCGGAATGAGAGCGGCTCCGTCAAACTTTACTTTTGACGAGTTGAAATCCGCTGTCAATGCGGCTCATGAACGGGGCGTCAAAGTATATCTTACCTGCAATACTGTTCCTATGAATGAGGAAATTGAGAAAATACCTGAGTTTCTTCAATCTGCCGAGGATTGCGGAGTGGACGCATTTATTATATCCGATATGGGCGTTATGTCGCTTGCAAAAAAGTATTGTCCCAATGTCGATATTCATATATCAACTCAGGCAGGAATAACTAACTATGTCTCCGCCAACGCATGGTATGAGCTTGGAGCGTCAAGAATAGTTACCGCAAGAGAGCTTTCTCTTGATGAGATTGCCTCTATCAGAGCGAAAACGCCAAAGGAACTCGAAATCGAATGTTTCGTACACGGAGCAATGTGTGTTTCTTTTTCAGGCAGATGCCTTTTATCAAATTATCTTGTCGGCAGGGATTCAAACCGCGGAGACTGCGCACAGCCTTGCCGTTGGCAGTATAGCCTTATGGAAAAAACGCGTGATGGCGAATACTTCCCGATTGATGAGGATGAAAACGGCACATATATTATGAACTCTAAGGATATGTGTATGATTGAGCATATTCCTGATTTAGTTAAAGCCGGAATTACAAGCTTTAAGATTGAGGGCAGGGCAAAATCCGCATACTATACTTCCGTTATTACCAATGCGTACAGACAGGCGATAGACGGGTATTTAAAAAATCCTACCGACAGTTATAAGCCTGAAAAGTGGATAATAGATGAGATGTATAAGGTCAGCAGCAGAGATTACTGTACGGGTTTTTATTACGGTCATCCGCGTGATAACGCACAGATTTATTATGACGGCGGATATAAACGCGATTGGAGCGTAATGGCTGAAATTACAGATTTCAATGACGGCCGTGCATACGGAATACAGAGAAACAGATTCTTTGAGGGCGACCGTTTGGAGGTTTTACAGCGCGGCTGTGAACCGTTTGAGGTTACCGTTACGGATTTGAGAGACGGAGCCGGTGAAAAAATAGATAAAGCTCCGCATCCGATGATGAATTTCAGCTTTCTTTGTGACAAGACCGTAGAAAAGGACGCGTTGCTGAGAAAAGCGTTGTAGGTGTTAGTTTATGCAGTTAACAAGAATTATGGAAGGCGTCGATTTTGTCGCTTACAAAAACTACAATCTTAATATTGATATAAAAGACATTGTTTACGATTCGCGCAAGGCTAAACCTGACACTATGTTTGTTTGCTTAAACGGTTCCAAGGCTGACGGACATAAGTTTGCCATAAATGCGTATAACAACGGCTGTACCTGTTTCCTTGCCGAGCATTATCTTGATTTACCGGCGGAGTGTATTCAACTTATTGTTTGTGATACAAGAGCTACCTTAGCCGTTATCTCGGCAAATTTCTTCAATCATCCTTCAAATGAAATCAAGGTTATCGGTATTACAGGCACTAAGGGAAAAACAACCACGGCACATATTGTTCAAGCTCTTATAGAAGCAAGCGGAATCAAATGCGGCATAGTCGGTACTTTGGGCGCTGCTTTCGGTGATTTTAAAATCAATACTGTAAATACTACACCGGAAAGCTATGAACTTCAGCGTATTTTCAGAATTATGGTTGATAACGGATGCAAAGTATGCGTAATTGAAGTGTCTTCGACAGGTCTTAAATTTCACAGAACAGATTGCGTTAATTTTGAAGTAGGCGTTTTTACAAATCTTTCTCCTGACCATATCGGCGCAAACGAGCATCCGACATTTGAAGATTATATGTACTGGAAATCTGTGCTGTTTGAACGCTGTAAAAAAGTGGTTGTTAACATTGACGATCCTGCATATGAATTTATGCTTAAAAACTGTAAAGCTCCTGTTATAACTTACGGACTTTCTAATGCCGACATTACGGCAGAAAAGATTAGACTTATAAAGAAACCGAAATTTCTCGGTATAAAATTCGACTGTGTTGACGCGTCCGGAAAATTCAATATTGAACTCCCGTTACCGGGAATGTTTAATGCACATAATGCGCTTGCAGCAATAGGCGCTTGCCGCGCGTTGGGCGTCAATGTCGAGAATTGTTTGAATTGTTTAAAGGATTTGCGAATAAACGGACGAGCAGAGTGCGTTTATGTCAGCGATGATTATGATGTTATTATCGACTATGCACATAACGGCATTAGTATGAAGAGTATGCTTGATATATTAAAGAGCTATCCTCACAATAAAGTATATGTTCTTTACGGTGCTGTCGGCGGCAGAGCGCAAATTCGCAGAAAAGAGCTTGGATTGCTGACAGGTAAGGAATGTGACCTTTCAATATTGACATCTGATGATCCCGATTATGAAGATCCGATGAAAATAATAAATGAGATCGGACATTATGTAGAGGAGTCGGGAGGAAAATATATAGGAATTCCTGACAGAGGAGAAGCGGTCGAATATGCCTTATCTCTTATGAAAAAAGGCGACATACTGTTACTTGCCGGCAAAGGTCACGAACAGTATATGAAAATTAAAGGTGAACGCGTACCTTTCTCTGAAAAAGAGCATATTGAGATTTTTAAAAGAAAGAGAGCAAAAAAATAATGTATCAATTTAAGGTTGAGACTGATTTTGAAAGCTATGATAAATTCCTTCTTGATAACGGCGGAACATATATGCAGTCTTCTTTGTGGCCGAAGGCAAAACCTGCATGGAGCTCACATTTTTATGCCGGTTTCAACGGTGAGCAAAGAGTGCTTCAATGTTTGATTTTAGGACGGAAGCTTCCTCTTGCCGGTCTGATTTGGTATATCCCTGACGGAATGATTTGTGATTATACCAACAAGACATTGATTGACGAATTTGTTGCCTTTATTAAGTCTGAAATGAAAAAATACGGTGTTACCGCATTGCTGACCGATCCGCATATTCCGCTTCGTATAAATCACGAATATCAGGAAGACGGATTGAATGCACATATAATGCTTATTGACGCCGGATTTAAACTCAACCATAATGTTGAAAATTATATATATAAAGCTCCCGTTCAGTATTATATTCCGCTTGTTGATAAGGAAAATCAAAAAAGATTTACCGCCGAAGAGATTATCCATAAATGTGAAAAGGGAGTTCGTTACAGCGTAAGAATCGGTGATCAAAGAGGTCTTACCTATAAGATTTGCACATATGACGATGTTAAAAATAATCCGTCTTTAATGGACGATTTTATGTCTGTTATGTCTGATACCTCCGAAAGAAACGATTTTATGGAGCGTAACAGCGAATACACAACTCATTTGATGCAAGTTTTTAAAGATTATATGGATTTATCACTTGTTTATTATGACAAATCGGTTGATAAATCTCTCCAACAAGCTCGTGACGAACAAATCAAAAAGAATAACGAGCGTATGGAAAACGCTAACGATAAGCTTAAAAAGAAACTTACAAATGAAAACGAAGCCTTGAATCAGCAGACAGAGAATTATTTGAAGCGCGTAAAGCTTGCTGAAAGCTATCCTGACAAGTTTTGCGTTGCGGCAGGACTTTCGGTTAGATTTAACGGCATTGCCGGATGTATATTCGGTGGCAGTAGGAATATTTTAAGAAACGAAACCAGACCGAGCCACTATGTTAACTATCTTAGAATTAAGAAAAGTATAGAACAAAGCTGCGATATACACGATCTCGGTTATGTGTTTGTTAATGAAAAAGAAAGTCCTAAAAATCCCAACGATCCTCTCGGAGAATTTGATGTAAGAGAAGATTTTGTCGGAATTCGTGATTTTAAGGCAAGTTTTAATTCCGACTTGATGGAATTCATAGGCGAATATGCACTTGTCAATAAAAATATACAGTTTAAACTGTATAGTGATTTTATTCCGAAAGCAAGAAAGCTCAAAGTTGAATTGATGAAAAAATTAAGGAAATAATTTGTGAAAGGAGGTCGTTATATGGCTTCAAACGCAAAGAGCGTTTCAAAGAAAAATAACAGGAAGCGTTTGGATAATATATCAAATGTCGGTGCGTTTTTTATATCGTTGCTTTCTATTTTTTGCCTCACAGGCCTTATAATCGTAGGATATATACTTATAAATGTTATATCCGTAACGGCAGGCGATCCTGTTATCAATCTTGAAACAGCTATGAACAACCAAAATCAGACTTCTTTCCTTTATGCCGATGACAAGGACGGTAATCAGATAGAATTGCTCCGTCTTCACGGTGAAGAGAACAGAATTTGGGTTGATCTTGACCAGATCCCGGAGAATTTACAGAATGCATTTGTTTCTCTTGAAGATAAGAGATTTTACAAGCATCACGGCGTCGATTGGAAAAGAACTATCGGCGTTGCGGTTAAGCAAAACGGTCAGGGCGGTTCTACAATTACGCAGCAGCTTATCAAGAACCTCACGGGCGATGACAAGCAGACTTGGGAGCGTAAGCTGCGCGAGATTTTCCGTGCGCTC
>JAQXHF010000141.1 GCA_029007095.1 Clostridia bacterium
TCAAATATTACTTCTGTTGCCGACAGAGATTCGCAAACCGTTGTATTTAATATGAAAGATAAAAGTCCGTATGAGGTGAACGATCTGACTTTTGCCGTTATTAAATCAGGCTCCGACTCGAAAGACGGCGAACTTCCGATAGGAAGCGGAAGATATACTCTTGTTGACGGCGACGATAAATATTTGAAATTCAATGAAAACAGATTGGGCGGATACAGTCCGCGATACAATATGATAGGGCTTCTCGGAATCACGGAAGCTTCGTCCGTTTCCGACCTCTTTTCCGTGTCTGAGATCGACTTTTCTCAGGATAATTTCGATGAGGGTAAATATGTCAGATATTCCGGCGAAACAACTGCAATCAATCTGTCGAATTTTGTATATCTCGGCATTAAAAGCAGTAACAAAACCTTAAATGACAGCTCCGTTCGCAGAGCGATAGCGCTTGCACTAAACAGAAAAGACCTTGCTTCCGTTTCGTATGCAGGCTTCGCAAAGGAGACATCAACACCTTTCAGCTCTGATTTTTATGCGATACAGGGTTGCACTCTGCCGCCTATAAAGCAAAACAAAGAGGCGGCAAAGGAACTTCTTGACGAAGCAGGATACTCGACCGTCAGCGAATTGGGAATACGCTACGGCAGCGGCGGAAGTCTGTATTATACCATGGCGGTAAATAAAGACAACAGCTTCAAACGCGCCATGGCAAGGAGTATCCAGCAGTCGCTTGAAGAGGTCAATATTAAAGTTCAAATTTCAGAGTATCCGTACGAGCAATATCTCAATGCGGTTAAAAGCGGTAAATGCGACCTTTATCTTAGCGAAACGAAGCTTAATTGCAGCTTTGACCTGAGCGAATTTTTCGATAAAGACGGAGGTTTGAGCTACGGAATTGACGAAAAATGTCCCTCCGCCGAAAAATATCGGGAGTTTAAAAACGGAGAGGCAACTATGCAGAATTTCCTCGACGCTTTTGCCGACGATTTACCGTTTATTCCGCTTGCATACAGACAGGGTGCCGCTGTTAAATCGGAAAAAATCAAAACGCAGATTTCACCGAGCGTTGGCGACTGCTTTGCCGATATTGATGAATGGACTGTTTGATATGGACGAAAAAACTGACATAAAATATCTGAAAACCGTAGGAGAAAAACGGTCTAAACTGCTTAATAAAATCGGGATTTTCACCGTCGGAGATTTACTGAGATATTATCCGCGCGACTATCTCGATTGGAGTAAGGTCAGCTCTATTGCCGCCGCGCCGTTTGACGGCAACTGCTGTATCAGGGCGGTAGTTGACCATAAGCCTGTCGGCGCTAAAATCCGTAAGGGACTCACAATATATAAAACTGTTGTTACCGACGGTGAGAGCCTTATGAATTTGACGATTTATAATAATAAGTATGCCGCCGAAAGCTTGTGCGCCGGCTGTGAATATCTTTTTTACGGTAAGGTCACGGGCAATTTCCACCGAAGAGAAATGAATTCGCCTTTGATTGCAAAGGCTGATGAAGCGGATAAAATTCAGCCGATTTACCGTCAGACAGCAGGAATAAACAGCCGTTATATAGAGCGGCTTGTAAAACAGGTTTACGAATCGGGCGGCTGTACCGTCACAGATTGCATACCGCTGTCGGTCAGGGAAAAGCTGTGTCTTATAGAGGTGAATAAGGCAATTCGCACAATGCATTTTCCCGAAAATTACGATATGCTTGCCGAAGCTCGGCACAGAATGATTTTTGAGGAGCTTTTTGTATTCCGTACGGGACTTATGCTTATGCGCGGAGGACGCAAAAAGACAACTCCGGTCAATATTAAAAAAGACTATACCGAGGAATTTTTTGAATCTCTGCCGTTTGAACCGACATCGGCTCAGCGCAGAGCCGTCAAAGACTGCATCGGACAAATGCTGTCTCAAACAACGATGAACAGATTATTGCAGGGAGATGTAGGCTCAGGCAAGACCGCGGTGGCCGCCGCTGTGATATACACCGTTGTTAAAAACGGATTTCAATGCGCGTTTATGGCGCCGACAGAAATACTTGCTTCACAACATTACAATACTTGCCGTAATTTCTTTGACAAATTCAATATCAGAATCGCCTTGCTGACGGGTTCTGTCACGGCGGCGAAGAAACGCGAAATTAAAAAGTCGCTTGCCGACGGGGAAATCCGGCTTGTAATAGGAACTCATGCGCTTATAAGCGATGATGTTATATTTAAAAATCTCGGACTGGTAATAACGGATGAACAGCATCGCTTCGGAGTGCGGCACAGAGGCGCACTCGGACATAAGGGAGACAGTCCCCATACTCTCGTTATGTCCGCCACTCCGATTCCGAGAACGCTTGCTCTTGCGGTTTACGGTGATCTTGATGTTTCGGTACTTGACGAGCTTCCTCCGGGAAGACAACCTGTTGAAACCTATGCGATAGGAAGCGACAAAAGGACAAGGGCATTTAACTATGTCAAAAAGCATCTCGAAAGCGGCAGACAGGGATATATAGTCTGTCCGCTTGTCGAGGAGAATGAAAGCGACCTTGCTTCGGCGCAGGAATATGCCGAGAATATTTCAAAAGGATTTTTCAGCGGATTTAAAGTGGGATTGCTTCACGGTAAAATGAAAGCCGCAGACAAGGATTCGGTTATGTCGGATTTCGTCAGCGGAAAAATTCGATTGCTTGTTTCTACTACGGTAATAGAAGTCGGCGTTGATGTGCCTAATGCCGTTATTATGGTAATCGAAAATGCGGAACGCTTCGGCTTGTCACAGCTTCATCAGCTCAGAGGACGAATAGGCAGGGGACAGTATAAATCTACCTGTATTCTGATAACGGACGCAAAAGGAGAAGCTGTCGGCCGCCGTATGAAAATAATGACTCAAACGAATGACGGCTTTAAAATTGCCGATGAGGATTTAAAAATGCGTGGGCCGGGCGATTTCTTCGGTGCAAGACAGCACGGTCTTCCCGAAATGAAGCTGGCGCAGCTTACCGATACTCAAACTCTTTCTGAGGCAAACAGATTTGCCGAGGAGGTTTTGTCCGATGATTCCGAACTTAACAAGCCTGAAAACCGTCCGCTGAAAGAAGCGGCTGAGTCTCTTTTCAAAAGTAATGTTATGAATTAAACGACCGCGTATCGTAAAAGCTTAACAATTTGTTAACTTGTTTGTATTTGTTTTGACATACAAGCCTTTTATAATACGAATTGCAAGGTAAAAACTTGCTATGTTGTTTTTTTCATTTTTTCCCTTCTTTTTTTTCGGTGAAACCGTAGGACGAAAGTCTTACGGTTTTGTCGTTATGATACCGATTACGAGGTAAAGCGAAACTATCAGCAAGGTGAAATTACCTTTGCTGTAAATCGCGCAGACAACTCCGATCGCAGTTATTATTATGGCGCAGGCGTACTCGATTTTCCTGACTGCTTGCGAATCGCCGGTTATGCATTTTAGCGCTCTGCCGCCGTCGAGAACTCCGACAGGAAGCAGATTGAAAATCGCAAGAGCAAGGTTTATTGTAAAAAAGTCCTGTCTGCCTGCAAAATAACAGATAACCGCGGCGATAAGATTTGTTATAGGGCCTGCCACGGCTATAAAAAAATCACCGGTTTGAGAAATCAGCCCTGATGAGGCGACAATTTTTATACCGAAATATCCTAATTCTATGCGGCGGGGACGCTGACCGACTGCCGTCATTGCGGCAAGATGACCAAGCTCGTGCAAAACACAGAACATAAAGCTTGCTGCGGCGGGAACTCTCGGCGCAAGGGTAAGAAGCAGAGTAATAACCGCCATAAACCAGAAGCTTATGCTTACGGTAATTCTGCCGAGTATGAATTTCATCTTTCCCAAAAATCCTTTCTGAAATCGCGAGGACTGTATCAGATTTTTTCTTCGTCGATAACGGTCAGCGGATCTATTGCGCTGCCGTTTCTGTGAATCTCAAAATGAAGATGAGGCCCTGTACTCCAACCGGTACTGCCGACTAAGGCGATTACTTCGCCGGCTCTTATTACCTCGTCCTCATCGACGGTAATTTTTGAGCAATGGCAATAAAGCGTTTCGCTTCCGTCGTTATGAAGCATAAGAATATATTTTCCGCGTTTTTCGCCCACACCGGTATCTTTTACAACACCGTTATACGCGGCGACTATCGGACTGCCCTCGTCGGCGGCTATATCGACTCCCGTGTGCAGACCGTAAACGCCCGAAATCGGATTTGTACGATATCCGTATTTTGACGATATTCTTCCGTGCAGAGGAACGGTGATATCCTTGCTGTCACCGAGTGAAGTCATAACGGCTATGGCGGTATCTTGTATTTCTGTGTCTTCGCCGCCCTCGCCCGATTGAGCTTCCGTTGCAGCTTCGGTTGAGACTTCGTATTGCTCCTCTTCGCCGGTCGCCTGCTGTTCCGCCGCGGCATTATCTATCGTCTGCCTTACATCGTCAATTCCGATATCAACGGACATTATTTTTGAATATTCGCTTCTTATAACCGAAAAAACATTCGGGCAGAATTTCCACGCGGCAAAAATCAGAGCTACTATAAAGGCGCAGACCGCAAGCTGAACCAAAATGACTTTTGTTACCAAATCCGAGCTTTTCTTAGGCTTGATTTCAGCTTCGGGAGTCGGAGTATAATCGGTTGTATATTTTTCTTCGGAACGGCGCGGTTCGGTTCTTCTGCCGGATTCGTATGCGGATTCCACCGGAATGTTTCCCTTATCCATTTTATTTCACCTCGTGAAATCTATATTCCGGGTTTTGTAATAATATACATAAGAGAAGAACAATAAATCGGGTGATTTTTGCAAAAACAATCTTTATTTTATTATAATTTTGTGATATAATTATAAAATCAGAAAATGTACGGTTGCGGCACGATTAAAAGCTTTCGTATTCCGCAATCGTTTAAGGGGTTCCCAAATGAAAAAAAGATTGATTGGATTTTTCAGCAGTGTTGTTTGCCTGGCTATAATTTGTTCGCTGCTTAGTGTAAGCGCTTGCGCCGAGAACGGCGTCACAGCCGACAGCTTCGGCTCGTCAGGCAGTAAGGTTATATGCGTTGCTCACAGAGGCGATTGGCAGAGCTTCCCGGAAAATTCCGCTCAGGCTGTTAATGCCGCGTCGGAATATGATGCGATTTCGGTTGATATTGGCATAACAAAGGATTCGGAAGTGGTGCTTTTTGCCGATGATACGATTGACAGAATGTGCTGCGATTCTAACGGAGCAGCCGTAAGCGGCAAAGTGTCGAATATGACTCTTGCGGAGCTTAAAGAGCTGTATCTTCGCGAGGGTAACGGCTCCGAGGACAAAGCAAAAACAGATTGTAAAATCGCAACTCTTGAAGAGGGTGTTCAGAACTCAGGCGAAGCGGTTTTGATGCTCAATCTTAATTCCGACGAGCTTGAACCTGTGCTTAGCGAGGTTGAAAGACTCGGAATATCGGATAGGGTTGTGCTTAGATTCGACGAAAAAGCGGATAAGATAATCGAGCTTAAATCCAAGGGAAATCTGCCGCAGACGGTTGGAAATTACCAGGGCAACATCATTTTTCTTGCGACGGGCGCGGTAAAAAAATGCTTTGACGCAGGAATTATGACCGTTGAGCTTGGAAGTGCTAACGGTCACGGAGTCCTTTATGATAATTTTATGATGAAGCGTTTTGCCGGTAATGGCAGAGCGATGGTTTCGATGGTGAGCGGCCGATGCGGAAAGCGCACGGATAACGAAACGGGCTGGGATAATCTTATCTCATCAGGTTACAGCGTTATAGAAACGGATTACCCGAAGCAGCTCACGGAGTATATTGAGAAGCTTGACTATGCAAGGAGCGAGCTTGAAAGATATCTTGATATTTATGCCGAGACCGAGCTTTCTGCTTATACGACAGAAAGTGAGACGAATTTTAAAAATGCGGTTTCAAATGCCGAAAATTTACTCGGCGGACTTTGTTCTTTGAGCGAAGCCGAAGACGCGCGTTACAGCTTGCAGTCGTCGTATAACGGATTGACGGTCGGTGAGAAAAAGCCTATCAGTCTTAAATTCAAATTCACATTCGGCAGAGCGGCTGCGGTTATTCTTTGCGCCGCGGCGGTTATAATTTCTCAGATTTATTTGTATAAGAAAAAATTAAAAAATAAAAGCGGCTGAGTTTATGCTGCTTTAAAAATAATAGGCGGTGATTTTATGAGCAATTACAATCAATTTTCACTTGAGAGAGCGGACTATCCTGAACAGGCTGGCGTTTCCTCCAGAGAAATAGCAGAGCTTATTAAGGATTTCGCCGACAACGGCGTTGAAGTTCACAGCTTAATGATTTTAAGAGGGGAAAAAGTCGCTTATGAAACATGGGCGGCTCCGTATGCCCCCGACATTCCCCATATGATGTATTCGGTCAGTAAGAGCTTTACTTCAACTGCAATAGGTTTTGCAATCAACGAGGGATTGCTGACGCTCGATACTAAGCTTATTGATATTTTCCCGGAATTCCGACCTGAGAAAACCGATGAAAATCTTGAAAAGCTTAACATTCATCATTTGCTTTCGATGCAGTCCGGCAAAAGCGTAAGCCTTATGGCTAATAAGGGCAAAAATAAATGGATTGAGGACTATTTTGACGCACCCTGGAAGTTTACGCCTGGTGACGGACATTGGGAGTACATCAGCGAAAATCAGTATATGCTTTGCGCGGCTCTCGTGAGAGTTACCGGAATGTCTGTTACTGAGTTCCTTACGCCGAGACTTTTTGAACCGCTCGGTATAGAAGTGCCTTTCTGGGAGCATGACAAAAACGGCGTTGAGGCAGGCGGATGGGGACTTTTCCTGAAAACGGAGGACCTTGCCAAATTTACCTGCTGTTATCATCAGAAAGGTATGTTCAGAGGCAAGCAGGTAATACCTGCGGAGTGGGTTGAACTTGCGACAAAATCACAGGCGGACAATTCGCCGTTTAATAACAATGCCGACGGTCAATGCGGATACGGATACTGCTTCTGGAGATGCGCGGGCGTTGAGGGTTACCGTGCCGACGGTATGTTTTCACAGTACGGCATCGTTGATGAAAACAGCGACGCTTCGTTTATAATTACTGCCGGCGCTATTGAGACTCAGAAAACGCGCGACTGCATATGGCGCCATTTCCCGAAATGCCTTATAGAGCCGAACAGCGAACCGACTCCGAGAAATTTGCCGCAGCTTGCTCCGCTTGACGATGTACTCGAAGCAACTCCGCGCAGTCCTCTTGAATCTTGGATAGAGGGCAGACGAATCGAAATGCAGAACAACATCGTACTTGCAAAGGCAGGTTTCCCGCTTAGTATGCTGCCGCTTCCGGTAGTTTATATGTCGGGAGACAGAGCCGGCAATCTTAATAATCTTGTTTTCCATTTTGACAAGAATTCGTGTTCCCTTACCTGGGAGGAGGGCAAAGAAAAAAATACGATTTACTGCGGAATGGACGGCAAACTGCGTTATGCGCCTATGACGCTCGCCGGTATCCGTTTTACTGCCGCTGCGTCTGCCGCATGGGTTGACAAAAATCACCTTACCGTTCATGTTCGTCCGGTTGAGGCGGTATGTATGAGGATACTTGACTTCATTTTTGAGGAGGATAAGGTTACTCTTATACCTACAAGTAAAATGAGCTCAAAAGAGATGTTGGAGAATGTTACCGACACCGTTCTGGCAACTATGCCGAGCCTTTTGCACCGACCGGGTGAAGCGGCGTTCAAAACATTACCGCAGATAGTTGACGCTCCGAATAAGGGTAAGTTTGTCGAAAGCTGATTGAATAATAAAGCTTAAAAATGAGTTTGTGCGAAATTAACCGTACAAACTCATTTTTTTAATGAAAATAAGACGCTTAAAACTGAGTAAAAGCGTCTTAAATCAGTATTTATTCTTTTGACTTTTGCTTAGGCTTTTCCTCGCCGTTATCGTCGTCGGCTTCTTCAACAGGGAGGATTTCAACCTTAACTTTGTCGATTCGTTTGCCGTCTACGCTGAGAATGGTGAACTTTATATTTTCAAATATAATTTCATTCATCTCGCCGTCTTTTGGAAGATAACCAAGCTCGCTTATCAGATATCCGGCAACGGTGTCATAATCACCCTCAGGCAGTTTTTTGCCGAGAAGCTCCTCCATTTCCTCAATGTCGGTTATGCCGTCGATTGTGAATGTAGTTTCGTTTATCTTGGATATTTCTTCGTCCTCGTTATCGTATTCGTCCTGAATGTTACCGACGATGGCTTCGATGATATCCTCCAAGGTAACGATACCGGCTGTTCCGCCGTATTCGTCAACGACTACCGCCATTTGAGTGTGGCTTGTTGTCATTTCTTTAAACAAATCGCCGCAGCTTTTGGATTCGGGAACAAACATCGGCGTACGCATGATATCTCTGAGGGAAACCTCCGGCATATTTGTTCCGACATATTTCAGCAAATCCTTGACATAGATTATGCCGACTATATTATCGGGATCGTCGTCAAAAACGGGAATTCGCGAGTAGCCGTATTCGATAGCGGACTGCACCGCTTCGGTGACCGGATCATTGACTTCAACGGCGGTCATATCGGTTCGGTGAGTCATTATATCTCCGGCGTCAAGATCGTCAAATTCAAAAATGTTGTTTATCATTTCTTTCTGGACATCTTCGATAACGCCTTTTTCGCCGCCGACATCAACCATCATTCGTATCTCTTCCTCTGTAACGGTTTCCTCGTCGGCATGGGGGTTGAGACCGCAAAGACGGACGACGGCGTTTGTCGATATAGAAAGGAACTTGACAAAGGGCGAAAGTACCTTTGAAAGAGCGAGCAAAATTCCGACTACCTTAAAGGATACCTGCTCAGGCTTCTGCATAGCTATCTTTTTAGGTGCAAGCTCACCGAGAACAAGTGAGAAATACGACATAATAAGGGTAACTATAAAGACTGCAAATCCGTGTATAACGCCGGCTCCGAGTACGCGTTCCACCGCCGTGCCCGACAGAGCGCCCGAAATCATAGAAGCAAACGATTCGGAAGCGCTTGCAGATGTAAGAAATCCCGCAAGGGTAACGCCTATCTGTATTGTAGATAAAAATTTGCTTGAATTTTCGGTTAATTTAACTATCTGTTTGGCTTTTTTATTGCCGTCCTCCGCCATTTTTTCAATCTTGTTATCGTTAAGAGAAATTATGGCGATTTCGCTCATTGCAAAAAAAGCGTTGACAAAAACAAGAAATAGCAATAATATTAGTTTTAGAATAATCCCGCCCGGGTCATCCATGTTGGACTGACTCCTTTCAAATTATAGATTTATATGATTATAACATAAACCGATTGTATAGTCAATGTTTCGTGCGAGGAGAATGATATGTTTTTTAAAAAGGTAAAATGAGGTTGTCCGATGAGTTTTGCAGAGATGTTTGAAAGTTTTTTCGGTGTTGAAATGACTCCGGTTTATATTGTCAGCCAAATAATAGGTATGTTTGGTATGCTCGGTCATATTATTTCATACCAGTCAAAAAATCAGAAAAAAATTATGCTTTGGCAGCTTGCGGCAAGCGTTTGCTTCATATTAAGCTTTTTGTTGCAGGGCGGCTACACGGGTATGGCGCTGAATATCATAAGCGCAGTACGCTCGATAGTTTATTCCAATGTTCAGGATAAAAAATGGGCTAACAGTATATTTTTTCCGATTGCGCTCTCGGCGGCTTCCGTCATTGCCGCGGCGGTAACATGGAACGGCTGGGCGTCGGCGGTACCTCTTGCCGGTCAGATGATTTTTGCTTTTTCGCACAGGGCAAAAAATCCCAAAACTGTTCGCATACTTTCGTTGCCGGGTTCTGCTTGCTGGATGCTTTATAATATCCTGATAGTAAACATAAGCGGAATTGCCACGGAGGTGTTTATCTCATCTTCGATTATCGTCGGCATATGCCGCTATGATATTCCTCGTAAAAAAAGCTGATACAGTAAAGGGGCTGTAAAAAAACGAAAGTTTTTACAGCGCCTTTTAAGGGGATAGGAAAAAAAGATGAAGAACGGACAAACTGAGCAAAATTAAGGCAACGTCCTTGATTTTGTCTGCCCGACGGCGTACAAAGGTACGCCGAGTGGCGAAGTTTGTTCGTAATATAAAACATAAAAATATTTACATTTTACACTTTAATGTAATTTTATGGGGTTCTTACGGTTTTCAATACCGAAGAACCCCCTTGTATTATACGGTTTTATACGGTCTTCGCTTTTTTTACATCCCCTTTAACATAATTTGCCGTTAATTATTTGAACAAATTAAAACCTTATTAAACGGAGACTACTCTGCCTTTTTATATTTCAGGCAAGCTTCTTCAAGTGCTTTAAAATCCAAAGTGTAATCCAAATATTGTATATTCTCATAACCTTTCGTTTTTTGATTGTACAGTACAAGAGCGTTTCTTTTAATTTCCTCTTTATGTTTTCTTATGCAAATCATTTCCTTAACAATAAGCGATTGATATTTTTTATCGGGTTCGCCCTTTATATCATAAAGAGTTAATTGTTCCCTCTTAACAGGAATCATATTACTTAATTTGATTTTGCCGAGAAGCTGACCTTTATCAGTAACCAAACGAATAATAGGAATAATGCTTTTTTTAATTTGCTTTACCCCTTTTTTATAAAAATAATCATTCGATTTAGGAGATGAGAGCGGAGCAAAATACTCAAAGCCATTTATTCTCAAAACAATTCCTATATACTTACGGTCACTTTTATATGTACTGTTTTCCCAATACATTACCCGATTATCAATATTAAATAAGTATTGAAGATAATCTACATCAATAGTATATAATCTTAATTTTTCCATTCGATTCCTCCGAATATAACAATA
>JAQXHF010000142.1 GCA_029007095.1 Clostridia bacterium
GGAAATATGTAAGTCAAGCTCCTTAATTACAGCGTCGGCAAGGCAGTCATAGTAGCCCTTGTCAAGAAATTCTTTTCTTGCGTTTACCATAAGCGCGTCGTCGCCGTGACGCTTCTTTGACGATTTGTTTGACCTTAAAAGATTGACATAACCCTGCTTAGCTTTATCGAAGCAATGATTATTATTACATCTTAGCGTGTTATCACCGAACAGTAATTCACCACAGACAGGACATTTAAAATGAATTTCCATATTATGCCTTTGATTTTGCGTACTCTTCCTCAGGAGAAACAGGCACATGAGGAGCGTCGATAGGTTCTTTCCTTATGCTGTAAGGAGCCGCCCATCTGACAGCATTTTTAAGCACGGTCTGAATATCCTTATTTTTATAAGTTGGGTTTGACTCGTGTCCGGGCTGGAAATAAAATACTTTACCGAGTCCCCTGTTCCAGCAACATCCTGAACGGAAAACTTCACCGCCGCTGAACCAACCGAGGAAAATAGTCTCGTCCGGTTCCGGAATATCAAAACGCTCGCCGTACATTTCTTCGACATCAAGAACGATATTATCACCTATTCCCTGAGTAATCTGATGATTCGGAGCGATATTCCAAAGGCGTTCTCTGTCACCGTCGCGCCAGCTGAGCGAACAGGTTGTTCCCATAAGAGATTTGAATATTTTTGAATAATGTCCGGAATGAAGAACTATAAGTCCCATTCCTCTAAGAACTCTGTCGTGAATCTTTGCTACAAGCTCGTCCGGTACTCTCTCGTGTTTGCAATGTCCCCACCAGATAAGCACATCTGTATTTTCAAGCACCTCATCGGGAAGACCACATTCGGGATCGTCCAGACACGCCTTTGTAACATTCATATCGCTTTCGGCTCCGAACATTTCGGCAAGGTATGCATTTATTCCGTCGGGATAAACCTTTGCAACCTCCTCGTTCTGCGCGCAGCCGTCTTCATTCCATACTGTTAAATTTATCATAGTAAAAACCTCCTTTGATACTACCTAATGTTATCATATAAAATGATGTATTTCAATAGAATATTAAAAATTTACTACAAGTTGTGTGAAATGTATAACCAAATAGCATATTTTGTAAAATATGTTTCTGCTAAATATTGACATATTCAAAATTTGAATGTAGAATATAAAATATAATATAAATTTGTAAGGAGCTTGAAAATGAAAAGAAAACTTATATCCTTAATTCTTTGCATTGCTTTGATGTTTACATCTCTGGCTATTCCTATGCATGCGATTTCAAAGCAGGAGATTGTCGATAAATACGACGACGGATATCAGATGATAGATCTCGGAAATATCATTATCGGTATGCGCCAAATCGACAAAGCGCTATATCTCCTGACGGGCAATCCTTTTTACAGCGAAGATAACTTCAATGTAATCGTTGACGACACGGTTCAGTATTGCTTTGATAAGGTAATGGAGATTGCTCATGTTGACGCAAGCAAGCTGATAAGCAACTTCCCTGAAACAAACCATATTTCAGGCAAAATTGTTGATACCTTGGAAATTGACACCGTTGAAATGCGCAGCCAGTTGTATGCTCAGGCGGATAAGTACACAGCAGACGGAAATAAATTCGCCGGTATTATGATTAAAATGTTTGCAGCTTGGCTCAGCGTAATTGAGGATTGCAGAATCAGCTTCGTTCCCGAAGAAGATGATCCTAACCTCAAGCGTCTGTATTTCACAATAGATTTCCGTGACGGCGGCAGCGATTCGCTTAAAACAGGCGTTTTCTTCCACGAGGATACGCATAACATAACAGGTCCGAACAATGTTGACGCCCTGCTCGGATTTAATATGGATGTTGATTCAGCTTCGATTTACACGGTAGTTGATTCGTGGCAAAGAGCATACGGCTTCTGTCTTGCATACGATATTTTCTGCTATTGCACAGCTTTTGCAAACTACACAACGCAGAGAATTAAGTTTGACTATCAGGGCGAAGAATGGATGATTCAGCTTTGGAAAGGTCGCTATCTTTCAACTAACGGAGCCGAAGTAGGACTCTATAACCGTCCTATGGGCAGCGACGGTTCATTCTACGACTGTGCAGGTGATGACGATTTACTTGTAATGTCGCTCGATTTGTATCACGGCAGTAAGCTCATCGCTCACCGTGATCCTCAGCCTCATTGGTGGTTGACAAGCTTCGCTTTCAGCGATACAGCTTATCTGCCGCAAACAATGACTCTCGTTACAACAATTACAATGAGAGACGAGGAAATGTTCGATGCAGTAACCAAGTCGCTTGACGCCAAAAAAGCTTTGAGCTACACCGTTGACGGACTTGATATTACGATAACATACTGATAAACGGGATGTAAAAAAAGCGAAGACCGTATAAAACCGAATAATACAATAATGGGGTTCTTGTTCAGCATTGAAAACTGCAAGAACCCCATAAAATTATTTTAAAGTGTAAAATATAAATATTTTTATGTTTTATATGATATTCGCTTTTTTCCTATTCACTTAAAATGAGCTGTAAAAAACTTTCGTTTTTTTACAGCTCATTTTCCTGTTGTATGTAAATTATTTTACTTTTACCGTCCAGTTGTGCTTATCCTCTGCCTTGCCCCACTGTATTGCCGTAAGCTCATCGTAGAGGTGCTGAGTAAGAGAACCGATTTTATTATCATTGATTACATACTCTTTGCCGTCATATGCAAGCTCGCCTATCGGAGATACAACAGCGGCCGTTCCACAGCCCCATGCTTCCTCCAAGGTACCGTTTTCAAGTGCCGTAATGACTTCTTCAACGCTGATGCGTTTCTCTATAACTTCGTAGCCCTCGTCTTTGAGCAATTCGATAATCGACTTTCTCGTAATACCGGGAAGTACGGTTCCGATAAGATCGGGCGTGTAAATTTTTCCGTCAATTTTGAACATTACATTCATTGAGCCGACTTCCTCGATATACTTCTGATAAACGCCGTCAAGCCACAATACCTGTGAAAATCCGAGAGCTTCTGCTCTCTCGCCCGCCCTGTTGCTCGCGGCATAGTTACCGCCGCACTTCGCATAGCCGGTGCCGCCGCGGACTGCTCTGACATCGTGAGTTTCAATCATTATCTTAACCGGATTTATTCCTTCTGCATAGTAGCTTCCGCTCGGAGAAGCTATTATGCAAAACATAGCTTCCTTAATAGTATGTAAGCCGAGATTTGCTTCGGTCGCAAACATAAACGGACGCAGATAAAGCGATGTTCCCTCGGTATGAGGAACCCAATCCTTTTCAAGCTCAACAAAGGTTGTAAGAGCCTGCATAGCGTCATTCTCGTCGAGAGTAGGAAGACAAAGCCTTTCGGCGGAATTGTTCATTCTGCGGATATTCTCGATAGGTCTGAACATCTGAACTTCACCGTCGGCTGTTCTGTATGCTTTCAATCCCTCAAAGACCTCTGCGGCATAATGCAGTACAACTGCGGCAGGATGAATATGCAAATCTTCAAAAGGTACGATTCTTGCGTCATGCCAACCCTCGCCGGCGGTATAATCCATAATAAACATATGGTCGGTGTACTTTAAGCCGAAACCGAGTTTGCTTTCGTCCTTGGGTTTCTCAGCCGGATGCTGATTCTTTGTGATTTTGATTTCCATAGCTATATCTCCTTTAATAAATTACTGAATAATATCTTCCTGTAACTGTTCCCAAAGAGCATATTTCTCTTCAAGTTCAGCATTTTTATTATGCAGAAGGTCGGTAAGCTCTATGAGTTTTTCATAATCCGCCTGCGCTTCGTCGGAATTTAACCTGACTTCAATATCTGATATTTCAGCTTCGAGAACAGAAATCTCCTCCTCGGTACGGTTAAGACGAGTTTTTAGCTTTCTCTGCTGAGACGCCTGCTCCTTTTTAAGCTTATAATCATTAACCTTAACTTCCGTTCTTTCGGTCGAAACGGTCGCTTCGTGAGAAGATTTTTTCTCAATATAATAATCGTATCCGCCGATATATTCCTTTAATCCGTCGGGGTTAAGTTCAACGATACGGGTTGCAAGTTTATTTATAAAATATCTGTCATGAGAAACGACAAGCATCGTTCCCTCATAATTTAAAAGCGTATTTTCAAGCTCCTCACGAGAGAATGCGTCAAGATGATTGGTCGGCTCGTCAAGCAACAGGAAATTATATCCGCCGAGCATAAGTTTCAGCAAAGCGATTCTTGCCCTTTCGCCGCCGCTGCATTCCGACAGCTTTTTAAAGACATCGTCGCCTTTAAAAAGAAACGCTGCCAACGCGCTTCTAAGCTGGGTTTGGGTAAGCCCCGGATATGACGCCCATACCTCCTCAATAGCGGTCTTGTTTAAATCAAGTTTAGCCTGAACCTGGTCGAAATATCCTTTATACACATTCTCACCGAAGCTGAATCTGCCGGATTTAGGCATATATTCACCCATTAGGATTTTAAGCAGAGTTGTCTTGCCGCAGCCGTTATCACCGAGCATAAAAGCTCTTTCGCCGCGTTTTATGTGCAGACTGACATTATTAAATAACTCTTTATCTCCAAACGATTTTGACAGTTCTTCGGTTATCAGAACATCGTTGCCGCTGACAGCCTTAGAATGGAAGTCAAATCGTATTCTTTCTACCCTGCTGTCGGGTACAACGAGCTGTGCCTTGATTCTTTCAATCTGTTTGAGCTTGCTTTCGGCAGTTTTAATATTCTTTTCCCTGTTCCATTGTCTCTGCTGTGCTACAACGCCCTCCAAGCGCTGTATTTCTTTCATATCGTTGTCATATTTATCCTCGATAGCTTTTTGTTCGGATTTCTTTTTGACAAGGAATTCAGAATAATTGCCCTTGTAGCAACGCACCTTTCGATTTTCAAGTTCAACCATTTTATCGGTAATTTTATCAAGAAAATATCTGTCGTGGGATATTACAAAAACCGCGCCGGGATAGCTCTTTAAATAATTTTCAAGCCATTCAACGGATTTAATGTCAAGATGGTTTGTAGGTTCGTCAAGTAAGAGTAAATCATATTTGGAAAGAAGCAGTTTTGCAAGCGCAACCTTTGAACGCTGACCTCCGCTTAGCTTATCGGTAGTCAATTCAAAATCGTTTTCGCTGAAACCGAGTCCTAATAAAGCGCTCCTCGTGCGGCTTTTGTAAGTAAGTCCGCCGTCATTATTAAATTTCAGGTTAAGCTCGTCCTGCAAACGGATATTGTCCTCTAAATTGCCAACACCGTTTTCAAGACGCATATTAACTTCATTTATTCTCTTTTCAAGCTCAATCAAATCATCAAACACGCTGATAAGCTCTGAATAAAGAGTTCTGCCCTTTGTAGAACAGGTGTGCTGCTCCATATAGCCGATTTTGACATCTTTTGAGCTGATAACGGCACCACCGGTCGGTTCATACTCGCCGCGTATAAGCTTGAAAAGAGTAGTCTTACCGACTCCGTTTGGACCGATAAAACCAACTTTTTCCTTATCGTTTATATCAAAATTCACATTAGAAAACAGTTCACGCTCACCGAAATACATTGTGAGATTCTGAACATTTAATACAGTCATACAAACTCCAAAATAATGCTAAATATTCGCCTTTTTAAGCTCAGCCACTTTATTTTTAAGCGTAATATATCCGATTTCATAATCGTCAATTTCTAAAACAGCGGACTCCATTGGGCAAATTCCGCTGTTACTGCGGTTGATAATTTCCTTTGTAAGCTTGCCGTAAGAAACCGCTATTCCGTGAGCTTCAAGATAAATTTTTCCGGCTTCGCTAAGAACTTCTGCATAAACCTCGGTTACTCCTGCTTTAACAAAAAGCATTGCCGCGGCCTTACCGACTATGCGGTCGGCAACGGAAAATCCGCTGAGGTTAATTCCGTCTTCTATAAATCCGAGCATAGGCGCTATTCCCTTTTTGCAGGAAACATAGGTTGTTCCGTCTTTGACAAGCGCGCAGGTTACCGACTTTTTAAGCAGGGATTTAGCTATGTCTATATCAGTCATTCTTACCGTCCCTAATCATTACTTCACGCAGAGCGATAACAATTACAGGTACAATTACCGCTTGAATAGCAAGAGCCGCTAAGCCAGTCTTGACCTGAGCAAGTACAACAGAAAGCTGTAATCCGCCGAAATTCTGAGCAACTGCCGCGGCAGCTATAAACAAACCGCGTCCGGCTATCTGAGCCGAAATAACAGCAGGAAATGCAAACCACTTATTCTTAATGATGAGCTTTGAAAAAGCACCTGATACAAAGGCAAAAACGGCAAGCTCCGCAACCATATAAGGAAGTCTCTCGGCTACCGGCATAGGATTGCCGAACAAAGATGTAAAAGCAAAGCTGACGACAGGAGACAGTGCGCCGACTATAATTCCCCATTCTTTTCCAAGAAGACAACCGCCGATAAGTACGGGAAGATACATCGGAAGCCATTGAGCGCCTCCTGCAACGCCGAGTATAGAATGGACTATCTGCGGCAAAACAACCGCGGCGGCGATAATTCCAACCGATACAAGGCTTTTTACGGTAATTTTTGTCTTAACCGCTGTATTTTTACGAGTTAAAACTGCGTCAATCATAATTCAAATTCTCCCTTTTAAAATATATACTAAATTTTACATCATACAGGCTATTTTTTCAAGTATGTTAAATGAAAAAGCTAAAAATTATATTTAATATAATTTTTATCAACTGTTTTCAATGCAATTTTTTACATTTTGCATTTTTAAATCAAGTTGCGCGCTCATTTCAGCACATTCAAAAAGTTCGGAAGCGGTCATTTCTGCGATATTTTCCGGTAAATTTTTCTTATATCTGAGCTTGTGTTCAAGATTAGCCCAAAATTCCATAGCAATCGTTCGAAGCTGTACTTCAACTTTCATCAGGCGCTTCTCATTCTCCAAAAAAATCGGAATTTCAATAATCAGATGAAGGCTTCTGTATCCGTTTTCCTTAGGATGCGCTATGTAGTCCTTTTGCTCAATTAACCGTATATCGTCCTGTTTAAGCAAACAATCGGCAAGCATATAAATATCATCAACAAAAGAGCATATAACCCTGACGCCAGCAATATCATGAATCTGTTCAAGTGAATTAACATTAAACGGTAAATTCCGTCTTCTCAGCTTTTCAGCGATACTTTCGGGAGATTTCATTCTCGTTTTTATTGTTTCGATAGGATTTCTCTCATGGTCAAGTGAAAATCGCTCGTTCAAAACATTGAATTTAGTCTCTACCTCTAAAATAGCGCACTTGTAACAGGATAAAAGTGATTTCAATTCCTCAAAGTTTTCTTTAACCCTCAAAACCGAATCTTCATCAAAAATTCCTGATATTTTTTGTGCCAAGGACAAAGAACTGTCACTCTGTTGCGCCGCGCCACCGACTAATGGTGCTACATGCTCCTTTGAATACATATATACATCCTCCGTTAATTTAATGGAAAAAAATCATACAAAAACCTCCGAGTATAATGCACGCATAAGCAGACATTACATAATACAAGGAGGTTATGTTTGTTATAAAATTTAATTACTGTTCACTTTCGCTGTCATTACCCGAATCTGTATTTTCATCGGAACCGGAGTCGTTGTTTACCCCGGTATTTTCATTGTCGTTATTAGACTCATTATTAGTAACGCTGGTTGAATTATTGTCATTATCGTCGCTGTTATAATCATTATCGTCATTATTATAATCATTATCGCTATCATCGTCGTTATTATAATTATGAGTCGTAGTAGTAGATTTGCGCGTAGTGCTTTCAGAGCTTGAACTGCCGCTGCTTGTGGTGCTGTGAATTTTAGTAAAGAAATCAAGCGCGCTTGTTCTGTCGGCCGAAAGAACTATATTTGTCTGACCGTAAATCGCATTCTGAAGCTTCTGAGCGCACAGAGCATAATCTACTACCCATGCCCAACAGGTCGGATTGATATAAGTTCCCAATCTGTCAACATAGTCCTCGTTCGGAAGCATAAGCTCCTGCATCTCATAATTCATCCAGCCCTGAGCATATGCCTTTGCGATAAGAGAAATTACCTCGGACTGAGAATATCCGGTTCTGAGATAAGGCGCCGCCTGCTTGAATGCGTTAAGGAGCTGACCTTTGGAAGCGGTTTTTGCGCTGTTAATGAGAGACTTGATAACAGTTCTCTGTCGCCTTGTACGGCTCAGGTCGCTGTCAGCGTCACATTTTCTGATTCGACTGTAAATCAAAGCTTGTTTACCGTTAAGCGTTACAACGCCCGACGGGAAATCAGTCTGACTTGATGTGCGTCTGATGTATTTGGCTTCATAATCGAGAACCTCGACCGTTACACCGCCCAATGCGTCAATCAGTTTCGGGAACGATGTGAAGTCAACCGCAATATACTGGTCAATTTTAATTTTGTAATTATTCTCAATGGTTTCAATCAAGGTAGCGGGGCCGCCGCGGTTATAAGCCGCATTCATCTTGAAATAGTAATCCTGTGTTGAGCCGTCGCTCTTGGGAACCTTGATGTATGACCAACTATCTCTGAGCAGAGATGTCATGGTAATTTTTTTATTTTTCTTGTCAACCGAAATCAATATCATTGAATCGGAATTACCGACCGAAGCATCGCCTTTTCTGCTCTCGATTCCGCATAAAAGAACATTTATAACATTCTTGCTATACATCTTCTCCCCGCCGTTGTTTGCCCAGCGGTAAAGGAAGTCGTTGAGTGAATTTGCGTCTACATCTCCCATTGACTCGAAGTCAAGGTCCTCGTCTACAACATCATCCTCAACCGAACCGTCATTGTAATCTATTCCGTTATCGTCATAATTAGCGCCCGATGTAGAATGGTAAATAAAAGCAACTACTCCACAGCCCGTCAAAACGATAACAACCGCTAAAACAATCGCTATAATTTTAGCGTTTCGTCCGTTATTTCTTCTGAAAAATCCATCGGGATTCTTAGATTTGTTTTTAGACTTTTTAGCCGGTTCCTCATCGCTTTCATCTTCATCTCTGTAATTTTCGGAATAAGAGCTAATGTCTTCAAATTCATCGGACGAAGAAGCGGCTGATTTTTCATCAACGGGAGCGTCGATAATTTTATTGTCATCCGATTCGACGGATTTTTCTCCTGATGAAGTTCCGTCTTCGGTATAATGGTCATATTTCTTTGCAAATTCGATTATATCTTCAAATCCGTCGTCTCTTTTATTTTGCACTGACTTCATCTCCATTTAAACGAACATTTTAATTGAAAAGCGGACTATTTTCATGTGAAAATATGTCCGCCTTTTAAGGCGAAACCGCACAATTATCAGCTAAAAGTATAATCGCACGACAAAGGTTGTTCGGCTGCCTTATTATTCCTCTGTTTTTGCTTTTGGTTCAATTTTTCCGTAAAGACCGACAGTTGCTGCGTCGGAACGCGGTGCGCGATTCGGCTGCTCCTGCTGAGCGCTCTTATCATAGTTTCTGCGGTCTCCTCTGCGGTTTCTTCCGCCGCCCGGATTTGTAGGTTTAAAGCCATCAGCGAGAGTTATTACAACTCTGCGCTCGCTTTCGGTACCTACCGAATGTGAGTCAACTCCCTCAATCTCCTGAATAGCCGTATGAATTATTCTTCTTTCATATGGATTCATCGGATCAAGGCAAACGCTTCTGCCGTATTTTTTGACCTTTGCGGCATTCTTTGCGGCAAGTTCACGAAGCGTATCTTTGCGCTTCTCTCTGTAATTGCCGGCATTGACAGACACGCGCTTGTAATTGTCACTACCCTTGTTAACAACGAGTCTTGTAAGATACTGAATCGCGTCAAGAGTTTCGCCTCTGCGACCGATTACATAACCGTAATCGTTACCGCAGTTAAGCTGAACAAATATGCCATCCTCGCTCTCGCAGGCGTCAACTTCAATCTGAGCTACGCCCATACCTTCAAGTATGGAACGAATGTAAGCCGCCGCCGTTTCAGAAGCCTCGCTTACAAAAGTATTTTTCGGTGCTTCTGCCGTTTCGACAGGTGCTTCTGCTGCGGATGACTCAACTTTTTTCTCTGCAACGGGAACAGACGGTTCTGCTTTTTTAGCAACGGGTTTAGGCTCTGACTGCTTCTGAGGCTTAACCTCGTCGGCAACCTCATAGTACGCTCTTGCCTTTGCCGGAGAGCCGCCGAAAAGACCAAGAACCTTTTTCTTAGCAGCCTCAGTAATCTCGACTTTAACATCAGCGTCCCACGGCGCTCCCAAAGCTTTTTTTGCCGCTTCGGCCGCTTCCTGAGCTGTGGCGCCTGTACCAAATGCTTCTTTTATCAAAGGTTACACCACCTAATTAAATATTGTTATAGTATTATTCTGATTTATTTCTTCATAAGTTTTACGCTGTTCTCTCGTGAGCGTCTTTGTACCGATTCTTTGAGCATAAGAATCGCGATATTCTTCTGCGGTGAAGAAACCTTTTTAAGGAACACAGACTGGAGAGCTGCGAATAAATTGGAAGTGATCCAATATACACCGATACCGCACGGGAAAAGGAAAGTAAAATATACCGACATAAGAGGCATAAAAATCATCATACATCCGTTGCCGGGATTTTTAGCTGCTGCGGGATTGACCTTTTTCTGCTGAACCTGAGAAATAACAGAAGTAAGCAGAGAGGTTACGCCCGAAAGAATAGGAATTATCCAATAACGATTAAACTGTTTAAATTCGGGTTTAACGCCGAGAGAAAGGCCGAGGAAAGTAAATCTGTCCGCATCAACAAAGACCTGTATTCTCTGTAAAATGTCCGCAGGAACGGTTGTTATTCCCTTTGCGACAATATAATCTTTCAAATCGTTGAAATAGTGGATAATATATAAGGGATAATATCTTTCAACATTTGTCTTGCCGATATCTATAATACCGTCATTGACCATATTGCCGAAAATCTCAATGAGATTATCTGACATTGCCGAATCAAGACCGATAGCATATCTCAAAGGATTGTATAAAACTCCGAAAAGACCGATAATGAAAGGCATCTGAATAAGCATTGGCAGACAGCCGGCTGTCATCGGATTGTAGCCTTCTCTTTCATAAAGTTCGTTCATTGCCTGCTGTAATTTCTGCTGATCTCCTGCGTATCTTTCTTGAAGTCGTCTGATTTTTGGAGCAAGACGCTGCTGCTTAGCCATACCCTTTTGCTGGCTGAGCGTGGTCGGTATCATAATAAGGCGCGCAAATATTGTGAAAAGTATAATCGCAATGCCGTAGCTGCCGTTAAACTTGTCCACGATAGCATAAAAGAACAGCATTATATAACCGAACACGGGACTTATATAGTTGTAAAGTAAATTGTAAAATGCGTTCATATTTCAACTCCTCAAGCAACCAAAGATCAGATTCCGCATAAAAGCGATGAAAATAAACGTCGATTACTTTTGTTTACGCGACCGGTTTTTTTCTTTTTTGGGCGGAACCGGATCGTAACCGCCCTTAAAAAGCTGATTGCACCTGAGCAGTCTGCCAAGCGCCATCAGCGAGCCTTTGAAAGCTCCGTGAATTTCGATAGCCTGTATAGCATACTGCGAGCAAGTAGGATAATATCGGCACATCGGAGGTAAGTGTGGTGATATGTGCCTTTGGTAAAATCTGATTGCCCGCAAAAGCAGGTTTTTCATTGGTTAATAACCCCCGCTTTTGTCAACTGGGATTTCATAACACATTCGATATCCGTGCTTTTAAGCCGCTTTGTGCGGCTTCGAGCCACGAAGATAATATCGTATCCGCCCGAAGCGCTTTTCAGGATATTTGAATATGCGGCTCTGATAATGCGTCTGCTGCGGTTTCTTTCAACCGCGCTGCCGATTTTCTTACTTGCGGTAATACCTACACGGCAAGTTCCCGCGCGGTTATTTTTTAAAACATAAGTAACCAACGCAGGATCCGAGAATGATTTTCCTCTGCCGTAAGCTCGTCGGAAATCGCTATTTTGCTTTATTATTTCAATTCTTGGCAAAACAATCAAATCCGTTCAGATGCAGGTATAGAAACCGAAATTAGTAAGAAAGCTGCTTTCTGCCCTTTGCTCTGCGGCGGGCAAGAACCTTGCGTCCGTTTCTGTCAGACATTCTTTTGCGGAAGCCGTGCTCCATCTTTCTGTGACGCTTTTTGGGCTGGTATGTCCTTTTCATCTTTCAAACCTCCGTTTCAAATTCAAACTTTTTTAAAATTTGACACCTTGATATAGTGTCTACGAATATGTATTATATAACAGCTTGTGGTCAATGTCAATGTTTTTTTACCCTACCCTGCAAAAAAATTCTTTGAATTATACATAAATTCCTATTTATTTTCATATTTCAACATTGCAATTTATTTTTAGTTATGTTATAATTTATCAGTATCACGCATTGCCGCAGGGTTTATTTTGCGCGCGTATTAGGTTCAGTTATGAACAGTCTTGGTAAAGGAGATGTAAAAATTAAATGGATTCCTTTGTAGAGCTTTGGGAAATGGTTAAAGACGAATGTAAAAAACAGGTTTCGGAATCTATATATAATGTATGGTTTAAGGATATGGAGCTTGTCAGCTTTGACAATGATAAGGTTGTAATCGCACTTTCTGATTTTAAGAGAAAAATTGTCGAGAGCAGATTTATGAATAAGCTTTCAACTTCCTTTGAAAATGTGTTGGGATTTGATATCGACATTGAGCTTGTTGATATTGACAAGAAGCCGTCGGCATCGACATCGGACGAACCGGTACTCCTTAAAGACGAGGACACCTTTGACTCCTTTGTTGTCGGCCAGTCAAACCGTTTTGCATATGCCGCCGCAACTTCCGTAGTAAACGATCCCGGCGGACAGTATAATCCCCTTTTTATTTACGGTAATTCAGGTCTCGGTAAGACTCACCTGCTTAACGCTATATGCCACGCTATAAAAGAAAAGCGCCCTGACTATAATATAGTATATACCAGAGGCGAGGATTTTACAAACGAGCTTGTCAGATATATCGCTCAAAAAAGCACGGAGGAATTCCATCAGAAATACAGAAATGCAGATATACTTCTCGTTGACGATATTCAGTTTATCGCCGGTAAGGACTCCACGCAGGAGGAATTCTTCCATACCTTCAACGCGCTGACTCAGGCAGGTAATCAAATCGTTCTCACCTCCGACCTCCCTCCCAACAAAATAGCTTTGCTTGAAGACAGGCTTAAAAACCGTTTTGAATGGGGCATACTTGCTGACATTCAGCCGCCCGATATAGAAACAAGAATGGCAATTATCAAGCGTAAAGCTTCCGTACTTAATTTTGAGCTTCCCGACGATATTGTTCAGTATATTGCAGAAAAGCTCAAAAACAACATTCGTCAGCTTGAGGGCGCGGTCAAAAAGATGCAGGCTTTCGTCACTATGCAAGGACTGCCTGTAAATATTTCTACCGCTCAGATCGCTATTCGCGATATTATGGTGGACGACAGTCCGACGCCCGTTACCATAAGCAAAATAGTTAACGAGGTTGCGAGAACCTACGGGCTTAATCCTGACGATATTTATTCAAGACGGCAAAACGCTCAGGTCACGGAGATGCGCCAGATGGCAATGTATATCGTCCGCGAAATGACAGGTCTTTCCACAAAGGTAATCGGACGCGAATTTAACCGCGACCACTCAACTGTTGTTTACAGTCTTGAAAAATTCGGTCAGAAATACGAATCAGACAGTCAAATCAGAAGTATGGTGGACGGAATTATCAAAAATGTCCGTGAGGGAAGATAAGCTTCCTATAATACTCATCTAATGCAGTCCGAAAGGAACGGTCAAAATATGGCTTTTAATATTTTTAAAAAATTCAGTAAAGGTCTTAAAAAGACGCGCGATTCAATGTCAGGCGCAATCGACGCCGTTATTGAAGAAAACGAAGATATAACCGATCAGCTTTACGACGACCTCGAAGAAATACTCATAATGGGCGATGTCGGAATGAACACTTCGGCAGAAATTTGCGACAGACTGCGCGATTATGTATCCAAGCATCATCTTAAAAAGTCCTCTCAGGTTAAAGGCGCAATCAAGGATATTGTCGCGGAAATGCTTGAAGGCGGCGAAGATATGGGACTTATAACAATGCCCTCGATAATACTCGTTATAGGCGTAAACGGAGTCGGCAAGACGACAACGATCGGTAAGATGGCCGCTATGTATAAGGCTCAGGGCAAAAAAGTAATACTCGGCGCAGCCGATACTTTCAGAGCTGCCGCAATAGATCAGCTCGAAGTTTGGGCAGAACGCGCAGGAGTCGAAATCGTCAAACATCACGAGGGAGCAGACCCGGCGGCAGTTGTTTACGATACCATCCAGGCCGGTAAATCGCGTGACGCCGACATAATAATCTGCGACACGGCAGGCAGACTTCACAATAAGAAAAACTTAATGGACGAGCTTGCCAAGATATACAGAATTATCGACCGTGAGCTTCCCTATAACGATCGCGAGAGCTTGCTCGTTCTTGACGCAACAACCGGTCAGAATGCTGTTAATCAGGCGAGAGATTTCAAAAGCGTCTGCGAGATTACGGGTATCGTTCTTACTAAGCTTGACGGCACCGCCAAAGGCGGCGTTGTTCTTGCTATCAAAAACGACCTTAAAGTTCCCGTTAAATTTGTCGGCGTAGGCGAACAAATCGACGACTTGCAGCCGTTTAATCCCAAAGCCTTTGCAGAGGGACTTTTCAACGCCGAAGTCAAGCACGATGACGATAATATTTTTATGTCGGAGGAAGATAAAAATTCCGGCGCGGCAAACGAGGAAAAAAGCGAATGAAAATTCTGATTGCAACGCATAATAAGAAAAAAATGGTTGAGCTTGAGCGTATCCTCTCCCCTCTCGGAATCGAAATAGTTACCGCAGACGATATAGGCTGCGAGCTTAGAGAAGTTGAGGAAACAGGAAGTACCTTTGAAGAAAACGCAATGATAAAAGCCAAAGCCGGCTGTGAAGACAGCGGTCTTGCTTGCGTTGCCGATGATTCAGGACTTGCAGTTGACGCTCTCGGCGGCGCTCCGGGAGTTTATTCCGCGAGATATTCCGGCGTTCACGGCGATGACGAAGCTAACATTGACAAGCTGCTCAAAAACCTTGAAAATGTACCGGACAATGAACGAACCGGAAGATTTGTTTGCGCGGTATGCTGCGTTTTCCCTGACGGCAAAAACATATGCGTCCGCGGTGAATGTGAAGGCACAATCCTGCACGAGCGCCACGGAAACGGCGGATTCGGCTACGATCCGATATTCAAATGCGGAGATCTTTACTTCGGTGAAATTTCCTCCGAGGAAAAAGATCGCGTAAGTCACAGAGGAAAAGCTCTGCGCGAATTATATAACGAACTTAATAATATGATTTAAACGGTGAATAATATGGAAGAAAAAATGACAAGTAAACGCCGAGCCGAGCTTAGAGGTCAGGCAAACACGCTCGAACCGCTTTTTCAGGTTGGCAAAGGCGGAATTTCACAGGCTTTGATTGACCAGACGGCAGACGCGCTCAGAGTACATGAGCTTATAAAGCTTAAAGTTCTGCTTGAATCTGCGCCGGATTCTCCTGCCGAAATCGCGCGAGAAATTGCCGAAAAAACAGGTTCTCAGGTTGTTCAGGTCATCGGCGGTAGTATGATTTTTTATAAAGAAAATCCTGAACTTAACAAAGAAAAGAAAAAAACAACAGTCAAAAAAAGCGGCACAGGCAAAGGCGCAAAGGATTTCAAAAAGAAATATAACGCTGTAAACAAGCGCAAAGAATCACAAAAATCCGACAGAAGCCGCAGGCAGTCGTCCTATTCAAAAGGCAGAAATTACAGATAATACCGATTGACGAATGAAAGGAGTTGTGATATGATGAACAAGGATGAGATTAAAACCGTTGCACAAAACAAAAAAGCATATCATGACTACTTTGTACTTGAAGAGTATGAAGCCGGAATAGAGCTTTTCGGAACGGAAATCAAATCCATACGCCAAGGAAAGGTCAATTTAAAGGATTCATGGTGCAATATAGTTGACGGTGAAATTTTTGTCAACGGAATGCATATAAGTCCTTACGACCACGGCAATATTTTCAACCGTGATCCGATGCGAGTGCGTAAGCTGCTTATGCACAAAAAAGAGATTAACCGTCTTTTCGGCACGGTAAAGCAGGACGGACTTTCACTTATTCCCCTGTCGGTTTATTTCAAAAAAGGCAGGGCAAAAATCAAGGTCGGTCTTTGCAAAGGTAAAAAATTGTATGACAAACGCGACGCGGCGGCTAAAAAAGACGCGGCAAGAAACATCGACAGAGCGATGAAAGAGCGTTTGAAATAAATATGGGGATGAAAGGATTTCGACGGGGATTTTGAACCGTGATAAGCGAGTAGTGGCGCGGAACCACTTTAAAAGCCGTAGTTTATAAAAATAAACGACAATAATACAGAATTAATGGCTGCCTAAGTGCGGCCCATCCTGTCCGGTATTACTGCGGACCGGAACAGGGTGTCAATCAGCAGTGAACGTGAACGAGGGATTGCCTTGCACCTCGTCATGATTTAAAGGCTACCGTAGGCAAAAGCCTGTTTGTCGGCGTTTACCGAGGGGAATCTTAAAAGACAAAATATACTCGTAGAAAGTTGCGCGGATAGATTTTCGGACGCGGTTTCGATTACCGCCATCTCCACCATACGAAAGAATCAAGGTTACAATAGCCT
>JAQXHF010000143.1 GCA_029007095.1 Clostridia bacterium
CAGCAGCTTCGAGGACAATCTTTGCAGCCATAATCGTAGAACCTTTTGCTCTCGGATGAGGGCTGATTATAATTCCGTTTCTTGTTTTAAGTGCAACAAGAGTCTTGAATATAGCGGTAGATGTCGGGTTTGTTGTAGGAATAACAGCGGCGATAACACCGATAGGCTCGGCAACTCTCTTTATGCCGTATGCCTTGTCTTCTTCGATAACTCCGCAAGTCTTTGTATCCTTATATGCATTATATATATATTCGCTTGCAAAATGATTCTTGATAACCTTATCCTCTACAACGCCCATACCTGTTTCTTCAACAGCAGCCTTAGCAAGAGGGATTCGCATCTTGTTCGCTGCGGTTGCGGCGGCAAGGAAGATTTTATCAACTTGTTCCTGAGTGTAGGTCGCAAAAATTCTCTGAGCTTCTTTGACTCTTTTGATGGCAGCTTCGAGAGATTCGACGCTGTCTACGATAGTGTAATTCTTCTCCATAATATATCTCCTTTTAATTGATTACCGTATTTAAAGCGCGGTTTTGACATAGTTATACTATTTCCCCGTATGCTCTTTGTTAATATTTTATCAAACTTGTTTCAGCTTTGCAAATGCTTTTTACGCATATCTGTATATTTGATATGATATGGCGCTTTTAATAAAAAGAATTTACAGTTTAAAACAATATTGTAAAATACGGCAAATCAATCAAAAATGCTCTCTATTTTACGCTTTGATTCACACACTTGGGTTATAAATCCGTTCTCCAACTCGGTCAGGTTATGTCCTTTTCTATATATCAGGACATCTTTGTATTTTTTCTGATTATCCGGGCATTTCTTTTGAACAAGATTGTATTTTTCCGCAAGTTCAGGCGGTATCGGTGACACCCACATAAATGTATTCGGCACGCTTTCGAGCAAGCTGAACTGACTTGCCCTCTCAAAAACATAAATATGTCTGTCAACATTGCCGGAAAGCTCAGCTTTTTTAACATCAATTACAGGCATTGACGGAACATATGGATCGGCGTGGGTTATTTCGGTGTAATCTTCAAGCGAGCTCAGGCTTATCTCAGGCTTATTCGCAAGAGGATTGTCCTTTGATATTAGCAAATTATACGAAAATTCAAACACCGTTTCATGAACAAAATTTTTCTCTGCAAACAAATCGCTGAAATATTTGTCAAATGTTGACTGATATCGAACTATTCCGATATCAAAATCACCCTTAATTATATTGCTGATAGTTTTCATAGAGTTGGTTTCTTTATAAAAAATTTCAGCAGGATCGGTCGCCGGTATGTTTTTCATAAAATTGGCGAACGCGTCGGCAATGTAGCTTGATCGGCAAACGCTGGCGGAGAAACGCTCCGTTTTCTTTCTGCCGTTTTTATACATATCCTCCACTTCTTCAACCTGTGCGACTATGCGGCGCGCATATTGCAGAAACTCCTCACCCTCAGGTGTAACGTTGATGCCCTTACTTGTTCTCTTAAAAATCGTAATTCCGAGATTTTCTTCAAGTTCTTTGATAGCGCGGCTCAGGTTCGGCTGGCCCATATATAGATTTTTAGCAGCTTTACTTATTGACTTTGTCTTTGCTATTTCAACTGCATATTTCACATGGAGAATATTCATCTGCATACCTCCGTTATTGTCATCCATATATGGTTATTTTAATATTTTTTGGAGTTCTTGTCAATAAATATATGCAATATATCGACATATTTTTATAGTTTCGTCAATATATGGTTGTATAAAAATTGGCATAAATCAGCCAACGAACCGATTTATGCCAATAAGAATGATTTATTTAATTTTAACCTTGTAGTTTTTGATTTCAAACGGTGTTGCGTGGAATTTAATTGTATTTCCGCTGAAATCTACGGGAACATCATTACGCTCTATAAGGTCGCACTCCGCAGCATAGGTAAGCGGTGCAAAGAATGATACCTCAGCGTCGGTGCTTCTGCCCGTCTTTTCAACCATACGGATAATGTACGCGTCCTCTTCCTCGCACTTTTTAACCGCTTCAAGAGTGATATTCTCGGCAGTAAGAGTTATGAAGGAATCGGAAACAGCCTTTTCACCGTTATCTTTAAGCTCAACCGGAACAATCGGATGATTTATTTCAAGACCTCTTGTAAGAGTTTTAGCCTTTTTCCATGTTTCGGCATGGGGATACAATGAATATACGAAGTAGTGATCTCCCCTGTCGGATGTCGGATCCGGCTTAATCGGAGCTTTCAAAAGAGTGAGAATCATTGTATGCTCCTTGACCTCGTGACCGTACTTGCAGTCATTGAGAAGCGATACGCCGTAATCCTCGTCGGACATATCAATCCAATTATGAGCATTGACCTCGAACTTAGCCTTATCATACGGATTGTATCTGTAAGAGCAGCACTCCATTGTAGCATAAGCGATATCTCTTGTGTAATTCTTGGTCTGCAAATCAACATCAAAGAATACTTTGAGAAGCTTCTGATCCTCATGCCAGCTTATGTAGGTATCAAAATCAATTCTGTCAAGATCGTTATAAATAATTATATTCTGCTTGATAAGAGATTTAAGAACAGGCTTCTCGATAGAAATAACAGTACAAACATCGCCGGTTATTATATCCTTGACCGTACCGTCTTTGAGCGCATATTCGCGGTCAACATAAGTTGCGACAATATCCCATGCGTCATAGCCGCCCGGCATATCCTCAAATAGTCTGAACTCGTTTCCTTTGCCGCCCTTTGCAAGAACCTCTCTTGAATTCTGCTTGTCATAGATTGATGTAAGAGTCGCATTATCGTCAAATACGAGCTTAAATTTATCGTTCTCGATAACCTTACCCTTACTCTCAACCGACTTGGGAGCTTCATTGGCAGGAACCTTATAATAAACCTTATATCCGACAGCCGGAATATCCTTTGCGATGAAGATGAGTTTCTTTTCGCCGTTGAGCTTTTCATAAATCTGTACCGGAACCTTGTTTCCGTTCTCGTCAAGGATATCAACATTCTCGTCACAGGGAAGCTCGACCTTAGAGGTAGAAGCTACGCCGAGTGAATTGAACAGAGCAAACGGTTTGCCGAGTTTTGGATCAAATCCGATATGCTTTGCGATAACTTCAAGAGCTTCTGTTCTGATTCTCTCGCCGGTTTCGATTACTTCACCGTAAATCTTCATAAGATTTCCGAACACCTCGGTGATGTGAGTTCCCGGAAGAGAGTCATGGAACTGATTTGTAAGTATTTTTCTCCATGCAAGGCTAAGCTCCTCAGTCGGATACTCATAGCCATACATTTCAGCGATAGAAGCATACATCTCCGTCTCGCGGAAAAGGTTTTCGCAATAACGGTTTGCTTTTTTAAGAGCGGCCTTTGTTGTATGAACGCCTCTATGCTCTTCAAGATACAGCTCGTCTTTCCATGTGACAATCTTGTCGCCCGCAGCTATTGCTTTCTGACGCATACTTTCAAGGGAATCTTCAATCTTGCTTGTATGTGTTTCCGGAAGTCCGGGGAAATTCTTATATCTCTTGACATATTCAAGCATCTCGTTGTCAACTCCGCCGCCGCCGTCGCCCCAGCCATAGCAGTACATTGACTCACCGATAGTATCCTTATCGGAATACTTTATCCAGTTTGTTTTAAGAGAATCAGGCTCCATAGAACCGATGAAATGAGTCGGAGGAACAGCCGCGAATACCTTAGAACCGTCCGGTCCTTCCCACCAGAAGGAATTATAAAGCCACGGATTAGTGTCGTTCCAGATACCCATTTTATGAGTTACGAAATATTCCATTCCGGCCTTTTTCATAATCTGAGGCATACAATAGCTGTTACCGAAAACATCGGGAAGCCAACAGGTTTTCGGAGTTACACCGAACCATTTTTCGGCATAGCGGACGCCGTGAAGGAACTGACGGACAAAGGATTCACCGGAAATAATATTACAGTCGGGTTCAACCCACATACCGCCGATGTATTCCCATCTGCCCTCTTTAACTCTCTGCTGTACCTGCTCGAAAAGATTTGGATAATGAATTCTCATTTCCTCATACATACCGGCCTGACTCTGAGAGAATATAAAGTCCGGATACTGCTCCATAAGTCGGAGCATAGTTGCGTGAGTACGGCCTACCTTACGGACGAACTCCTTATACGACCACATATAAACCATATCAAGGTGGGAGTTACCGATAAGGTCAAGTTTGCCCATACAACTGTAATTCGGATTGTTGTAAACTCTGTCATAGAGAACTTTCTGACACATTCTGAGTTTCTGCTTAAATGTGTCAAAATCGGGTTCGTCAAAATCGACATAGCGGAATGCTTCCTTTAATGATTCACGGATAAGCGTTGCATAATCGTTGCCCATACCCGGCATAAACAATGCGTTATATACGGCTTTGAGATCCCAATATATCTCATTTATCTCATCATCGGTTGTTGCGATAAAAGAACATTCAAGCTTTTTAAGCGAGCTTTCGTTTGAATGCCATACGAAGTAGGACTCTATATCAATATCGAATACCTCGCCCGCCTTTGCACATTCGGTAAGAACAACTGCATTACGGAAAGGATCAAGTCCCTGGAAAGGAACGCCGTTAACGGATACAAGCGAATCTCCTCCGAAATAAACATAAAGAGCAACCTTTTTACCTGCGAATCTTTCAGGAATAACAATCTTATTCTTGAAGAATGCGCTCATTCCGTTGCCGCCCCAGTATCCGCCGACATCAAGATCTTTCCAGCCGTCATAGAGATACTCGTATTCACCGATATCCTTGTATATACACTCGCGCATTTTCCACGGTGCAGTCTGCTCAAAATCGGTATAAATTCTCTTTTTGAGCATTTTGAGCTTCATCTCTGCAAGCTCATCAAAAGCAAAAATTCCTCTCTGCTTATTTTTAATCAATCCGCGCCAAGTGTCAATATGTGCTTCCATACCTTCAACGGATGGTATGTTTTTCGTTTCGTTTGCCATGAATCAGTCTCCTTTTACATAAATTGCCCTGCGGCAGTTCCGATATATTATACCATTTAGAGTTAATTATTTCAACAATAAAAAGACAATATTTGCATTTTATAATGGAAAAATAATAAAAATACGCCGTATTTCAACAAAAATTGAATACGGCGCATATTTTAGTTCCATTTATAGTGTCTGAGATTGGCGTCAATAAACAAGGCTCCGATATCAAGAGCGTGAATAAGAGTTCCGTCCTCCATCGGATAAACGGTGAGGTCTTCTCCCTCTCCGCCGAAGTTTTCAATCAGCTTCGGCTGATACATTATACGGTCAAAAAGCTTCTCGACCTTACCTGTTTCAACATCAATCGTATATACGGCACGAGTGCTGTCATTTGTACCGACATAGACCTTGCCGTTATATACTTCGCCGCCCTGAATTCTTATGACCGGCTCGGAAAGTTTAACGCTTCCGACATATTCAAATGTGTTAATATCAAAGCATATAAGCTCTTCCGCATTAGTGCTGTGAGATGAATACAAGAGTCCCTTTTCGGCGTCGCAGGATATCCACGAAGCTCCTTTTGTCATAATTTCCTTAGGAAGCTCGGCGTATTCGCCGGTAAATTCAAGCGTTTGAGCGTCATATACGGCAACTATCGGATGCTCCCAAATTTTACTATCCTCCAACGGCGCATAAATTTTGCCGTTATAATAGCTTATGCCTCCGATATGAGCCGAACCGTACTTTTCTTCAAACTCTTCCGGAATCGCCTTATAATTGCAGGCAAGCATTGTTTCATTGTCAAAAGCAATCTTTACAAGCGAAGTCTTGCCGCTGAAATACCACGCTTCACCGTCGGTAGTTACACCCTGCGCTCTTTCAAGGCTTTGAAGTCCGACAACCTTTGAATTTGATTCATACGGATAAATATCGCCGTTAAAGAAATTATTGAGTCCGTTGCTTAAAGTCATAAGCAAGCTCAAAATCAGGGCGAAAACCTTTAAAAAAACACCTCTGAAAAGATTTATTGCACCAACCATTGTTCTGTAATATCTCCTTTATGATATCAGTTAAATTCAGCTCTTGCTTCCATTATTTTGTTGCACCAGCAAGACACATCATAATATACTTGTTCCTTGTTAATCTCATTCATTATTTCATGTCGCATACCGCTGTATATTTTACTCTCAACCGTATGACCGCTCTGAATAAACTTATCAATTACAGTAATAACTCCTTTTGAATAAGCGCCTACCGGATCTTCTGCTCCGGCTACAAAATACAGCGGCAGATTTTTGGGCGTTCCTGCGATAAGCTCATCCTTTGAAACATCGCGAAGAAGCTCAAAAAGATTTTTATATCCGGAAACCGAAAACAGGAATCCGCAAGCGGGATCGGCTATGTATTTATCAACCTCGGCGTCATCACACGAAAGCCAATCGAAATTTGTCCGTTTGGGACATCTTTTATTATAAGTACCGAAAGCCATTGCGTCAAGTTTTTTGCCCGGATACTTTTCGCCGTGACTTTTGATAGCAGAAGAAGCTACCGCAATAGCCGCCGAAGCTGCCGGATTCGGTCCTGCCGTACCGCAGATAATTGCCGCAATAATATCCGAAGCATACATTGAAATGTACTTTCTCGTTACAAAAGATCCCATGCTGTGTCCGAAAAGAATAACCGGCTTTGAAAATTCCTTTTTGAGCATAAGCGTGAAAGTATGAGCGTCATCGACGAAAGCCTTTCCGCCCTCATTAAGCTCGGCGCCGAAATATCCCCATTCGGACGAATCGTTGACTGATTTGCCGTGTCCGAGATGGTCGTTTACCGCAAACGCATATCCGCGTGAGCAGAGATATTCGGCAAAAGCTTCGTATCTGTCGCCATGTTCAGCCATACCGTGTATAACCTGAACAACAGCTTTGATTTCTCCGTTCTCAGGCAGCCAGCATCTCGCATAAATATCCGCAAGACCGGTAACCGATTTAAATGAATACTCTCTTTTAATGATATTACATTCCTTCATAACAACCACCCTTTGCGAAAAATACATTACTAATATTATAGCAAAACGGCGCGACTTATGAAATTAGCAAATTATCCAAAATAGAAAATGTGCATTTGTTAAAATAAACAATATTATAATTAAAAGTTTAAACGGCTTGCATAAGTTAAACCTGATACAAGCCGTTTGATATTGAATTTGATTAGGAATTATTCCTCAGAAGAAGCTTCCTCTTCAACAGTCTCAGAAGCTTCGGCAGCTTCCTCATCTGTGCCGGCCTCGTCAAGCAATGCTCTGATAGAAAGGCTTACGCGGTGCTTATCAAAGTCAATCGCTGTAATCTTAGCCTTAACCTTATCGCCGACTTTAAGAACATCCTGCGGCTTGCTGATATGACGGTCAGCAATCTGAGAAATGTGGATAAGTCCGTCGATTCCGGGGATAACCGTTGCAAATGCTCCGAATGCGGTAAGACCGACTATCTCGGAATCAATAACGGTATCTTCGGGATAATCACGGCGAAGAATCTCCCACGGATTGTCCTCTGCCTTCTTGTAGCCGAGAGAAATTTTCTTGTTCTCTGCGTCAAGAGATTTGATATAAACCTCAATCTGCTGGCCGACAGAAAGAACCTCTGACGGGTGCTTGATTCTCTTCCATGACATCTCGGAAATATGTACCATTCCGTCAACGCCGCCGATATCAACAAATGCACCGTAGTTAGTCATAGACTTAACAGTACCCTGGTAAACCTGACCTTCCTCAGCCTGTGCCCAGAATGACTCCTCGGCAGCCTTGCGTGCTTCTTTAAGGACAGCTCTGATTGAGCCGACAGCTTTCTTTCTGCCTCTCTCAGACTTAACCTCAATAATTTTAAGTTCAACCTTCTGCTTGAGAAGCTCGTCAAGAGAATCGCCTCTTGAAGCTGTTGCAAGAGAAGCGGGAACAAATACGCGTACGCCGTTAACAACGACAATTACGCCGCCCTTTATAACATCTGTAACCGTACCGCTTACGGTTTCGTTATTTTCGTGAGCTGCTTCGATCTTATCCCATGCGCCCTGAGCGTCATATCTCTTCTTAGAAAGCATAATTGTGCCTTCCTGATCGTTTGTCTTCATGATGATAAGATTGATTTCATCGCCGATCTTGAGTTCTTTGTTCGGGTCGGCTGTCGGGTCAGCACTGTATTCAGAAAAAGGAACATAACCGGTCTGCTTTCTGCCGATATCAACCTGAATTTCACCGCTGGGCGAAATGCTTGTTACGACGCCGCAAACCTTTTGGTCTGTGCTCATATTATTAAGAGACTCTTCGAGTGCCTCCATAAATTCTTTGTTCTCTGCGTCAGAAGTAGATGCCACCTCCTCTGCATTTTCAATCACTGTTTCTTTTGCGTTTTCCGACATTGTTGAAAGTACCTCCTTTATGATTGCCGCCGGAGTGGACGCTCCCGCGGTTACACCTACCGTCTCAAATCCGCTCAGATCAATTCCCGAAAGTTCATCTGCGGTTTCAATAAGGTAAGTCGGACAGCAGTTTTCGCAAACAGCCTTCAACTTCGCTGTGTTGGAGCTTTGCCGTCCTCCTACTATAATCATCGCGTCACAGGAAACCGCCAACTCGGCAGCCTCTTTCTGACGCTCATTAGTAGCATTACATATTGTATCAAAAATTAAAGCGTTTGTATAGTCTTTTTTTATTATTTCTAAACATTTTTTCCATTCTGATGTGTTAAATGTTGTCTGAGATACTACAATTATACGCTTTTCTTTAAGATTTTGCAAGTTTTTTATGGCATTTTCTAAAAATTTACAATCTTTAAATACTATCGTTTCGCCTTTACAGTAGCTTCTGATGCCCTGAACCTCCGGATGATTTTCATCTCCCGCTATAAAAACAGGCGTATTTTCATCGGAATTTTCGGAAACAATCCTATGAATTTTCTTAACAAAGGGGCAGGTCGCGTCACAGTAATCAATTTTTTTCCTGTCAAGCTCCTCGATAACGCTTTTTTCAACACCGTGGGTTCGCACAACAAGTTTGGCGTCCTGCGAAACCTCGTCGGGCGAATCAACAGCAACAACTCCCCTCGACCTCAAATCCTCTATGACCTGCGGATTGTGAATTATCGGTCCGAGCGTACATACCTTTTCGCCGTTTTCAACCATGCTGTAAAGCATATCTACGGCGCGGTTTACGCCGAAACAAAATCCCGCAGACTCAGCAAGTTTAATTTTCATGTTTCTTCTCCCATTGTTCGGTAATTTTCTGCATAATCAAATCCGCCGCATAACGCAAATCTTTCATTTTTTCCGAGCTTTCGTCAAATTGCAGCTCGTCGTAACTTATAGGTTTGCCGTAGCGTACAGTCATCAAAGAGCCTGTCTTGCCCATACCGTCATTATATATCGACACAGGTACTATTGCGTTACATTTGCTCTTTTTCATTATGTAGCAAACGCCGCCCTTTGCTTTCTGCGGCGCAAAATTCTTTGACCTCGTTCCCTCCGGGAAAATAAGAAGCGCACCGCCGCCGTTTATAATATTTATAGCGTGATTTACGGATTTGAAATCAAATTTGCTCCTGTCAACCGGAAAAGCATTCAGCATACTGAGAAATCCGCCGACTAACTTCTTTTCAAAAAGCTCCTTTTTAGCCATAAAATGCATTTCCCTGCCGCAACCGGCGGCAACGATTACAGGATCGAGCGGCGTGATGTGATTTGAAGCAAATATAACTCCTCCCTCGGAGGGGACATTTTCGGCTCCTATATAGTTGATTTTGTATTTTGAATGAACTATCAGCTTGCCCAAGGGAGTTAATATACGGTATATTGCATTTTTCTTAATCGGTTTTATCTCCTCGGTATTCAACTCAGCGTCTGATGTTTTCGGCATAAAATCACTGTCCTTTATCATTTCAGCCTATCGCTTATTACTTTCATCAACAGTTCTGCTCCCTCTTCGAGATTGCAGTTGCTGTTGTCTACCAAAACAGCGTCATCAGCCTGCTTTAAGGGTGCAATCTTTCTGTGAGTATCCTGATAATCTCGCTTATTGATATCGTCAAGCACATCGTCAAAGCTGACATTTTCGCCCTTTTCAACAAGCTCTTTGTATCTTCGCTCGGCTCTCGATTCGGGAGAAGCCGTAAGAAAAATTTTAATCTGAGCGTCGGGCAGAACGACCGTTCCGATATCTCTGCCGTCCATTATGCAATTATTGTTTTTTGCTATATCTCTCTGTAAATCAAACAAGAATTCTCTAACCTGAGGTACTGCCGAAACATCAGAAGCGCCCATAGAGGCTTCGGGCGTGCGTATGGCTTCGGAAACATCTTCCCCGTTAAGATAAACTCTCTGAACGCCGTCAACAAAGCCGAGCTTTACATCAATATCTTTAAGCGTAGCCGCAACCGCAGAAGAATCTTTTGTATCTATCCCTCTGCGTATAGAATAAAGTCCGACGGTTCTGTAAAGCGCGCCCGTGTCAACATAAATATATCCGAGCTTTGCCGAAACGAGCTTCGCCACGCTGCTCTTTCCTGCTCCCGCAGGCCCGTCTATCGCTATATTTACAGCCATTTATATAACCATTCCTTTCTGAATTCGCAAAAAAATTATGCATTCTCACCGGCAAGCTTACCTGTCGAAAACGCTATCTGTAAATTAAATCCTCCGGTGTACGCGTCAACATCTATAACCTCGCCGGCAAAATAAAGTCCCGGAAGTATTTTAGATTCCATTGTTTTCGGATTTATTTCCGAAGTCTTGACGCCGCCCGATGTTACTATCGCTTCTTCAATAGGTCTGAATCCGTTTACGGTTACCCTGAAATCTTTTAAAAGCGAAACGAGAGAATGTCTCTCTTCCTTAGTAATTTGATTCACCTTAGTCTTTGAGGGTATCTTACTCAGTCTGATAATAACGGGTATCAGCTTCCTCGGAAGCAAAGCGCCAAGTGCATTGCCGAAGTCCTTATTAGTATTCTCCGAAAAATCACGCAAAATTCTCGCGTCAAGCTGTTCGGCGGTCAATGCGGGTTTCAAATCTATCGAAATTACATATTTACCCTTTTTCATATCCCTCATATGAGAGCTTGCGGATAAAATCATCGGGCCTGAAACTCCGAAATGAGTAAACAGCATTTCACCGAAATCCTCGTAAATTATCTTTTTACGCTCGGTATCGGTCACCTTTAAAGCTACATTTCTAAGCGAAAGTCCCATAAGTTCGGAGCAGAACCATTCGTGACATTCAAGAGGAACAAGCGACGGCTTCGGTTCGATTACGGTATGTCCAGCCTGCTTTGCAAGAGTATAACCGTCGCCGTCGGAGCCTGTAAGCGGATATGATTTGCCGCCTGTCGCAATTATTACGCTGTCTGCATACAGCTCTTCGCCCGACTCTGTTCGGGCTCCTTTCAGAACTCCGTTGTCAATAATAAGCTCTTTGACTCTGCCCTGCTTTATCACGGCGCCGTCGCCCGTTGCGTATTCAACAAGAGCGTCAACTATATCCGCCGCCTTATCGGAAACTGGGAAAACTCTGTTGCCCCTCTCGCATTTAAGCTTAACTCCCATATCTTCGATAAGCTCTATCGTGTCGGAGGGCATAAAATTTGAAAACGCGGAGTAAAGAAATCTTCCGTTTACGGGAACATTAGATATCAAATCGTTAAGCTCCTTACAGTTATTGGTAACATTGCATCTACCCTTACCCGTAATAAGCACTTTTCTGCCCGGTCTTTCGTTTCTTTCAATCACCGTAACGCTTTTTCCGAGCGACGAAGCCGCGCCTGCGGCTATAAGTCCTGCCGCGCCGGCTCCAACTATCAATACTTTATCAGACATATATTCCACCTACAATTCCAAATTATTTTATAATAAAACGAGATAAAATGCAATAGAAATAATTGACTTTAAAAGATATTTTAATTATACTTTATAATGCGTTAAAAAAATCGTATGTTAGGGAGGTTTAAATATGGGGATCGGTGCAAATTTATTATGGTACAATCATCCCGCCAAGCATTGGTACGAGGCGCTTCCGTTGGGTAACGGCAGTCTCGGCGCAATGGTATTTTCAGGCATTGAAAAAGAAACGGTAGGTCTTAATCTCGACACTCTGTGGTCGGGTTATTCGCATAAATACACAGTCGAAAACAAAAAAGAGGTTTTTGAGGAAATACGAAACCTTACTATGAACGGTGACTGTCTTTCGGCTTCCGCGCTTGCCGAAAACAGCTTCACGGGAGACGACTGCGAATGGTACTTAATGCTCGGAAATATGATAATTTCCTCACGCAAGCACCTGTGTGCAAAAGAATTCCACAGAGAACTCGATCTGAATACCGCTGTCGGAAGCTGCAAATTTACCGCAAACAAAACAGAATATAAAAGAGAATATTTTATCAGCTTTCCGCATAAGGTTCTCGCATACCGTATGACCGCAGGCGGAAAAAACAAAATGTGTTTCAATCTCACGGTAAATTCCGAAATACGCAACAGTATATCGGTTGACGGAGATACTCTTATATTAAAAGGCGTTTGTCCCTCGCACATAGAAAATCAGTCCGGCAAGCCGATATGCACCTACTTTGATGGAGAACGCAAAGGAATTGAATTTGAATGTGCGGTTAAAATCGTTACAGACGGAACAATTACTCAGAATAAAAATAACCTCTGCGTAGAAAATGCAAGCGAAGCTGTAATTTACCTGACGGCAGAGAGCAATTTTGAGAAGTATAATATTCCTACATACAAGAGTGAAAAGGACTGTCACGGCATATGTCTTGACAGGCTTTCAAAAGCCGCGACAGACGGATACGATGAAGTTAAAAAGGCTCATATCAAGGACTACTCGGAATATTATTCACGCGTTTCAATAGACCTTGGCACAAGCAAAAAAGATAATGTTCCTACAAAAAGGAGACTGCACGATTTCCTCAAAAATAAGGAAAACGATAACGATCTCTACTGCCTGCTTTTCAACTACGGAAGATATCTTACTATCGCCGCTTCGAGAGAAGGCTCGCAGGCAATGACCTTGCAGGGCATATGGACATATCAGATGTGTTCGCCGTGGCGTTCAAATTACACTACTAACATTAACACCGAGATGAACTATTGGCCTACTCTCGTCTGCTCGATGCCTGAGCTTTATGAGCCGCTGATTAGCTTTGTTAAAGATATTTCCGAAACAGGAAAAGAGGTTGCCGAAAAATACTACGGCGCTGACGGATTCTGCTGCCATCACAATGTAGATCTATGGAGAATTTCAACGCCGGCAAAAGGAAATCCCGTATGGTCATTCTGGCCTATGTGCGGCGCATGGCTTTGCAGAAATCTGTATGAATACTATCTCTATACGCAAGATGAGAGCTATCTTAGGGATACAGCTTATCCGATAATGCTGTCGGCAGCGCGATTCTGTCTTGATATGCTTATAGACGACGGAAACGGATATCTGATTTTAGCTCCGTCTACCTCGCCTGAACACGAATTCCTTGTAGACGGTAAAAAATGCCCGATGAGCAAAACTACATATATGACAATGGGTATTATCAGGGATTTGTTCAGAAACATTATCAGATGCAGCGAAATTCTCGGCGCAAGCAGCGATATCCTGACTGAAATAAACGAAAAATACGACAAGCTTCTTCCGTACAAAATCGGCTCTCAGGGCAAGCTTCTCGAATGGTATGACGACGAAACAAGCTCGGAGCCGCATCACAGGCATGTTTCGCATCTGTATTCCCTCTTCCCTGCCGACCTTATAGATGTCGATTCAACGCCCGAACTCGCTCAGGCCGCAAAGAGAACTCTTGAATTAAGAGGAGACGGCGGAACAGGTTGGAGTCTCGGCTGGAAAATAAATTTGTGGGCAAGACTTCGCGACAAAGACAAGGTAATTAAGCTGATTGACAATCAGCTCCGTTACAAGCCGCCCGTTTCAAACGCCGCCGCACACGGAGGCGGAACCTATCCCAATATGTTTGACGCGCATCCTCCGTTCCAGATTGACGGTAATTTCGGAGCAACAAGCGGAATTGCTCAGGCTCTTATGCAGTCAGACGGTAAAAGAATTCTCATTCTTCCGGCACTTCCGGACAAATGGAGCGACGGCTATATTCACGGTCTTACCGCCGTAGGCGCTGTCAAGGTTGACATTGACTGGCACAACGGAAAACTTACAAGGCTGTCTCTGTGTGGAAAAGGCGAACTTGAAGTTGTTTATAACGGTAAATCCGTTACCGTTTCTCTGAACGATGAAGAAAAGGAAGTTGAATTTTAATGATTGCAGATTTATATGATTTTGACAGGACTATTTATAAGTCGGAATCGGGAACTCATTTTTATTTCTACTGCCTCAGACATTTCCCGAAAAAGCTCTTTCCTCACAGCGGAACTCAGCTGAAAAGTTTTTTGAAAAGATATGTTTTGCACAGCGTTACAGACGAGGAATTCAAAGACGAGTTTTACAGCTATCTGAAATATATAGACGCGGAAAAGCTGTCGGAAATCTTTTGGAAAAAAAGTATCAAAAGAATAAATCCGTGGTTTTTTGAACGCGATAAAGATGTTGCAACTATCGTCTGTTCGGCTTCACCGACTTTTCAGATTAAGCCCATATGCGAAATGCTCGGAGTCGATTTACTGATAGCTACAAGGATTGACAGCTACTCCGGCAAAATGACAGGTCAAAACTGCTGCCGCGAGGAAAAAGTCAGACGAATCAAAGAGGAAGCTTCTCAATATACCATACGCGACGCTTACACCGACGACCTAAAAAAAGACGCTCCTCTCCTCTCCCTTGCTACAAGAAACAAATATCATATCGTAAACGGTAAAAAAATCAAATTAAATTAGGCTTTTTGATTGAAATAAGTCTAACTGTATGCTAAAATAATTAAAGTATTATATCAAATTCAATATGAAAGGGTTTTACTATGAAGAAGTACCTGAAAACCAAGACGCTTCATATAGGTAAAAAGGAATTTACCCTCCCTGTTGAAGCACTCTCCTACGGAATAGGACTTTTCGGCATTGCTCTGCTTTCGGGTTGGATGCCCGAATATGCAAAAACTTATTTCGCTGATTTTGCATTTAAGTTTCAAAACATAGACAAGAACGCTCTTGCCGGTCTTATCTCTGTCGTTTTCCTTATCGCAGGTATTGTCGGCGCGGTTGCAGAAATCGTTATCGGAATCCTTGTCGATAAGACAAAGTCCAAAAAAGGTAAAATTTATCCCTGGATTAAATTCGGTGTAATACCTCTCGGTATTATTTCAATGCTTGTTTTTCTTGCGCCTAAAACAGATAACTTCTATCTTGCGAGCGCATGGATGATAATTGTTTACAGTCTTTACATAATGGCGTGTGTTGCCGTAGAAAGTCCTGCCGGATGCTTCGGAGCGGTTTGTACACCTAACCCCGACGAGCGAAGCGACGCTATATCAATCGCTAACATTTTCCGTTCCGTCGGTCAGTCGGGCGGAATGGTTGTGCTTATCGTCGTTGGCCTTATTATGAAGCTGATAATGGGTAAGGACGGCTTCGCGGTTGCCGAAGGAAAAGGTCTTGACCTCCAAATTTCTACCGCAGTATGCGTCGTAGGCTGTATTCTCTTTATGATGATTATGCTTCATAACACAAAAGAGAGAGTTCCCTATACCGCTGAGAAAGTAAATCTTATCGAAAGCTTCAAATTTGTTTTTACAAATAAAAATCTGCTTATGGTTTCTCTTGCCAAGCTCGCAGGCTTCGGCCGAGGCGTTTACGGAGCGGCAAGCCTTTACATTGCCATTTATCTGCTCGGTGACAAGGGACTTAAACTCGGTCTTCTGCTGCCGATGGGAATAGGCACGGCCGTAAGTATGCTCATAGTTAAATCGCTGATGAAAAAAATCGGCACTAAAAATACATTTATTGTATTCAGCCTTTACGGCGTTGCTTCATTCGTTATACTTTTTGCCGTTTCAATGCTTATCGGATTCCGCAAGGAACTTATAATTCCGTTCCTTATCATCAATTTCTTTGTCGGACTTCAAAACGGCAACACCAATCTTACTCCCCATGTTATGATTGCCGACTGCGTTGACGAAATAGAGCTTAAAACAGGCAAGCGCCAGGAGGGCCTTTGCTACGCAGGCTATGGTCTTTTCTCAAAAATCGCTTCTGCCTTTACCGGTGCTCTCGGTTCATATCTCGTGTTTAAATGGTCGGGATATGTTACTTCAACAAACGAAGCTGTCGCTTATGCTCCGCAGGACGAAAAAACGCTTATCAGATTCCTTATAATTTACACAATTATCCCTGCTTGCTTCGTGCTTCTTCAAATTATTCCTATGCTCTTCTATGACCTTAATTCAAAGAAGAAAGAGCAGATTTCCAAGGAGCTTATTGAGCGCAGAGGAGTTATTGCCGACTGATAAATCAACCGACGAAATAAAGAGGTGATTTTATGAATCCGCTTTCCTTTACGGTTATAACAGATGTTCATTACTACTCAAAAGAGTTAGGCGTTGATACAAAATCATACAACAAAATCAATGCCGCTTCTCAAATACTTATCAAGAACAGCTCGGAAGTTATTGAGGCCGCCTTTGCCCAGATAGCCAAAAGTCCCGATGAAATCGTGCTTATTTGCGGCGACACTACCCGCGACGGCGACTATGAGAGCCATATCGAATTTATAGATATGCTTCGCGCTCTGCAAAAGTGCGGTAAGCGTGTTTACGCTTTAACCTCAACTCACGACTACAAAGACGACGGCATAACATATAAATACACCTCGGATGTCAAAGAGGAAATCCCTGCCGCAAAGCGCGAGGAACTTTTTGATATGTACTATGAATCCGGTCCGTCAAGCGCAGTTGCGGTATATCCGCAGGGACTCTCTTATGTTGCAGACCTTGACGGTGATACGCGGCTTTTTGCAATAAATTCCGACAAGGACGGAACAGGCAGGAGCGGCTTTTCTCCCGAACACAGGGAATGGATAAAAGAACAGGCAGAGATTGCAAAAGCTCTCGGAAAACGAATGATTGCCATTACGCATCATCCGATAATCTCCCCCTCCTCTTTCTATACCATTATCGGCAGAAACAACATTATGAATCACAACGACGAGGTCGCCGATATGCTCGCCGACCTTGGAATTAACCTTGTATTTTCAGGTCACACGCACATTCACGATATATCCTACCGTTTCTCGGAAAAAGGAAATGTTATCTATGATGTTTCCACCTCCGCGCTCACAGGATATCCGGGATATATGCGGCGCGTTATGCTTGTAGGTGATGACGCATATATCAAAAGCAAGCACATAACGGAGCCTGTTAAGGGAGAGCTTGACGGTAAAGACTTGCAGGAGGTTATGACGGATCAATTCTTTGGTATGGTTCGCCGTACCGTAGAATCCGCCGCCGGAAACATGGACACATTTGCCGACTGCGCCAACGCCATCAGTATTCCTAAAAAAGCGGTTTACAAATTCGGCTGGCTTATTAAGCCTGTCGTTAAACTTCTTAACAATCTTACGGTCGGTAAGGTTGCTAAAATGACAAAGGCGGAACACGGTCTTGAACCTGCCGAATATGCGGATATTGCCGATGAAAAAGTCATAGATTTTATAATCGACCTTGCAACCCATCTGTACGCAGGCGATTCTCCTTACAATCCCGATACCGCATATTATAAAATCACCGTTTCGGTTGCCAAAATCCTTGACAGCATTTTATCTGCCGTACATATCTCGTTTGGAAAAATCGTAAAGGGATTCAATTCGGCAGAAGAGGTTATCAAGCCTTTGCTTTACAACAGCGGAATATGTGATAAAGAAGCTCAGCTAAAACTCAACGCAAACGAGGAAGATGTCAAAAACATCTGCTGCGACGAGTTTTGCGACAGCGTAAGAAACAGTAAAAAAGGTAAGGCTATTGTCGCTTTGCTCGTTTTGCTTATAATCATACTGATACCGCTTATACCTGCTATCGCTTTAATTGTGGGTGCAGGTTTTGCGATAAATTATATTAAATACCATAAAACAATCAGAGGTCTTAAAAAATGACAGAACCAGTTTCAGCTATTATCGTCGGCGCAGGTCACCGCTCAATGATTTACGCCGGCCTTTCAGATATCGAACCCGACAAGCTTAAAATAGTAGGCATTGCGGAGCCGGATGAATCCCGCCGTAATATGGTGGCAAAGAAATATAATATTCCTCCTGAGCATTGCTTCAAAGATGTTGACGAGCTTGTAAAAGTACCGAAATTTGCCGACGCAGCAATAAACGGAACTATGGATCAAATCCATGTTGAGACATCTATTCCGCTTATGAATGCAGGATACGATCTTCTCCTCGAAAAGCCGTTTGCGGTAAACGAAGAAGAAACCCGTGAACTTGTCGAATGTGCAAGAAAAACCAACCGTAAAATTATGGTTTGCTTCGTTTTAAGGTACACAGATTTTTACAGAGAAATCAAAAAGGTAATAGCTTCGGGCGAAATCGGAGATATAATCAATATTCAAATGGCTGAAAATGTAAGCTATCATCATATGCTGACAAGCTATGTACGCGGTAAATGGTCAAACAGTAACCGATGTCACACATCAATGCTCCTTGCCAAGAGCAGCCACGATATCGACATTATGATGTGGCTTATGGACAAGGATAAGCCCGTTAAAGTTTCTTCTTTCGGCAGCCTTATGCAATTCAGAAAAGAAAATGCACCCGAAAACTCAGGAACGCGCTGTGTTGTCGATTGTCCTATCGAAGAAAGTTGCCCGTATTCGGCTAAAAAGGTTTATTATGATCACCCCGATCATTGGTCGTGCTATGTTTGGGATAAATTTGACGGCAGAGAAAATGTTTCCGATGAGGAACGCCTTGAACTGCTTAAAACAAGTCCTTACGGCGTTTGCGCTTACAAGAGTGATAACAATGTCGTCGATCATCAGAGCATATGCATACAATTTGAAAGCGGCGCTACCGGCACTCATAATATGACGGGCGGTTCGTCATACTCCGTCAGAACTATACATATAATCGGCACAAAAGGCGAAATAAACGGCAGCTTTGAGAGCGGAAAA
>JAQXHF010000144.1 GCA_029007095.1 Clostridia bacterium
CGTTTACATCGGCGGAGATCTTTCCGCAATGACGGCGGCGGAAAAATCGCAGGCTATATCGGGAAGTATATCGACAGTAAGCACTATTTTCAATGTCTGCTCTGCGGTCGGTATGTTTGGAGCAATGCTGTTTATGCCGGCGCTTATCAAAAAGTTTGAGTACAAAACTATTGTTGTAACTACCTGTATATTCGGATTTTTTGCAAGTATGGCTACCGCGGTTGTAGGTTATTTTTCAATAATAGGTTCTATAAGCTTCTTCGTCTGCGTTCCGTTCCTTATTATTTCCGCGATTCCTCTCGGCGTACTCAATGTTGCAACTTATGCAATGGTTGCCGACAGCCTTGATTTTATGGAGTGGCAGACGGGATTCAGAGATACGGGCCTCGGTTCTGCGTGTCAGGGCTTTGTTAATAAGCTCGGAAATGCTCTTGCGACTACGGGTATTATAGTTATGTACCTCGCTATCAATCTTGATCCTGCGGCTATGCTTGAAAAGAGCGCGGTAATCGCCGCTACCGACTTGTCGGTTTCGATGCGCTACGCGATGTTCTCACTCGTTTCCATCGTTCCCGGAATAAGCCTGTTGATTTGCACTATTCCGATGAAATTCTACGATATAGTCGGTGAAAAGAAAGCCATGATTACCCGTGAGCTTGCCGAAAAGCGTGCGGAGAACGGCGTTATCGTTGAGTGATTAAAATGAAAAACTAACCTTGGAGGGTTTTATATGAAATACATAGATTTTGATGAAAAGCGTACTCTTGACCTTATTCCGATAGGCAGAGTTGCTATTGATTTCAATCCGACTGACTATTACAACACTCTTGACAAGTGTGAAAATTACAAAAAATATGTCGGCGGTTCTCCTGCGAATATAGCCGTAGGACTTGCAAGACTTGGTAAAAAGGTTGGCTTTATAGGTAAAGTCTCGGACGATCAGTTCGGAACATATGTAGAGAATTTCTTTAAAGACGAGGGCATTGATATTTCACATATTACTCGCACTAATGGCGGCGAAAAGCTTGGCTTGACATTCACCGAAATTAAGTCCGAGCATGAAAGCAGCATACTTATGTACCGCGACGGAATAGCCGACCTTATGCTTCACCCCGATGATGTTGACGAGGAGTATATTGCGAGCGCAAAGGCTATACTTATCAGCGGAACCGCGCTTTCGCAGAGTCCGTCACGCGAAGCTTGCCTGAAAGCAATGTTCCTTGCCAAAAAGGTAGGAACCAAGATTATTTTTGATATCGACTACCGCCCGTATAATTGGAAGAATGCGGACGAAATTGCAATTTACTATTCGATAGTCGCTTCAAACAGCGATATGGTAATGGGTTCGAGAGAAGAATTCGACCTGACCGAAGCTATTTCTGCTCCGGGAAGAACCGACAGAGAAACAGCCGCACATTGGATGTCAAAGGGCAACAAAATTGTCATCATTAAACACGGCAAGCAGGGTTCTACCGCTCATACTGCCGACGGCGAATATTCTATAAAGCCGTTCCCTGTCAAGGCGTTCAAGTCCTTCGGCGGCGGAGACGGATACGGTTCGGCTTTTATATACGGTCTGCTTGAAGGACTCGATATAATGGATTGTCTTGAACTCGGAAGCGCTTCGGCTTCAATGCTTGTTGCGGCGCACGGTTGTTCGCTCTTTATGCCGACTGTTGATGAGATAAAGAATTTCATCAAAGATGAAAAAGAAAAGTACGGCGAAATGGTTGCCAGAGCATAAGGAGGCTGATTTAATGGATACCGTAAGGCTTACACTCGGTGAAGCTATCGTCAGATACCTTGACAATCAGTATGTAACATACGAAATCGACGGAGAAATGACCGAAAGCAAATTTGTTGAGTATTTCTACGCCGTTTTCGGTCACGGCTGCGTACTCGGCGTCGGTGAAGCTTTGTCGCAGGCAGAACATTCGATAAAGGTTATGCAGGGCAGAAACGAGCAGGGCATGGCTCAGGCCGCGACAGCATATGCAAAAATGAATAACAGAATGAAAATTATTCCGTGTATGTCCTCCATAGGACCGGGAGCTGCCAATATGGTTACGGCGGCGGCAACGGCAACGGTTAATAATATTCCTCTGCTTCTGTTTATGGGCGATGTGTTTGCGTCCCGACAGCCCGATCCCGTATTGCAGCAGATTGAGCAGCTTAATAACGGAACGGTTACCACTAACGACGCTTTCAAAGCTGTAACAAGATATTTTGACAGGATTACAAGACCTGAAATGATAATGAATGCTTTGACAAATGCAATGCGTGTTCTTACCGATCCCGCTCATACGGGCGCTGTTGCAATAGCTCTGTGTCAGGATGTTCAGGGCGAAAGCTATGATTATCCCGTAGAATTTTTCAGAAAAAGAGTTCATTTCATACCTCGTCAGATTCCCTGTGAATACGAGGTATCGCAGGTAGCTCAGGAAATTAAAAACAGCAAGAAACCTCTTTTGATTGTAGGAGGAGGAGTTCGTTATTCGTTTGCCGGCAAAGAAGTCAGCGAATTCTGCGAGAAGTACAACATACCTTTTGCCGAAACTCAGGCGGGCAAAAGCGCAATAAAATCAAGCCATCCGCTGAATGTAGGCGGTATCGGAGTTACAGGCAATTCGAGCGCTAACACTCTCGCGGCCGGCGCAGACCTTATTATAGGCGTAGGCACTAAATTTTCCGACTTCACGACCTCGTCAAAATGGCTCTATTCGGGCGCAAGGATTGTTACCGTCAATGCAAGCTCATTCCACGGCGGTAAGCTTGACAGCGTTAAAATGGTTGCCGACGCCAAAGAGGGTATAAAGGCTCTTGACAGACACCTTGAAGGATATAAGACTGAATATACCGATGAAATAACCAAGGCTAAGGCGGATTGGGACGCTGAAATGCAACGCCTTTCCGACGCTGTTTATTCAGATGATTACGCTCCCGAAATACCGAATCTGATGCCTGACGCGATGAGCGGATTTAATAAGGCTACGGGCGGTGAAATTTGTCAGACGGCGGCTCTGGCACTTATTCGTAAGATTATACCTGAGAATGCTGTGGCGGTAGGAGCGGCAGGTTCTTTGCCCGGATGTATGCAGAGAATGTGGACTACCGACAGCATAAATTCATATAATATGGAATACGGCTATTCGTGCATGGGTTATGAAATAGCCGGAGCTTTCGGTTCAAAGCTAGCCTGCCCCGACAGGGAGGTATATGCCTTTACCGGTGACGGCAGCTACAATATGCTCCATTCGGAAATGCTGACCGCGTTGCAGGAGGGTAAAAAGATAAATGTTTTGCTCTTTGATAATGCTTCGTTCGGCTGCATAAACAATCTGCAAATGGGGCAGGGCGTAAATGCGCTTTGCACGGAATCGCGTTACCGTAACGGCGACGAGCCTATCCGCGAGGGCGAGTTTATGAATATTGACTACGCAATGTGTGCAAAAGGCTACGGCTATGTTACATATACGGCAAAGACTATGGAGGAGCTTGAAGCGGCGCTTGAAGATTCTTTGAAACAGACAAAGCCCGTTCTTATAGATATTAAGGTTCTGCCGAAGTCGATGACGGACGGTTACGGCGGCTGGTGGAATGTTGGCTGTTCCGAAATGCCGAGAACCGAAAAGGGAGAGGCTGCCCTTGAAGAGAGAAAGCAGCATCTCAATGATGCAAGGAAATATTAAGGATAATTTCTGCACAATTTTGTTTGTGCGTTATTGCCTTGAAATAGGAGGAGTTAAACTATATGAATTCTGAAAAAGTTAAAATCGGAATAGCGCCGATTGGTTGGACAAATGACGATATGCCGGATCTCGGCTCCGAGGTAACCTTTGAGCAGTGCGTCAGCGAAATGGCTCTTGCGGGTTATCAGGGCTGTGAGGTCGGCAACAAATATCCAAAGACCGCAGAGGGTATTCACGAGTACCTTGATATCAGAGGTCTTACGATAGCAAATCGTTGGTTTTCTTCGTTTATACTTACAAAGCCTTTTGATGAGGTCGAAAAGGATTTCAGAGAGAACTGCGAATTCCTGCAAGCCTGCGGAGCTAAACGCATAGGCGCTTCCGAGCAGAGTTACAGCATACAGGGGCAAATGAATACGCCTGTCTTTGAGAAAAAATATGTTATGAATGACGAGGAGTGGAAAAAGTTTGCCGACGGTCTTTCAAAGCTTGGCAGAATTGCAAAGGAGTACGGAATAACACTCGTTTATCATCACCATATGGGTACGGTAGTTCAGACTGCGGCCGAAATTGATAAGATGATGGAGCTTTGCGATCCGGAATCGGTTTACCTTCTTTTTGATACCGGCCATCTTGCATATTGCGGCGAAGATTATATGGCGGTTCTCAAAAAGTATGCAAACAGAATTAAGCATGTTCATTTAAAGGACATCAGGCCTGAAATAGTTAAAAAGGTTAAAGATGAGCATCTCTCATTCCTTCAAGGCGTACGCCTCGGAGCATTCACGGTTCCCGGCGACGGAGCGATTGACTTTAAGCCGGTTTTTGATGTTCTTGACGAGAGCGGATATGAGGGTTGGCTGCTGGTTGAAGCAGAGCAGGATCCTGCAATCGCAAATCCGTTCAAATATGCAAAGATGGCGAGAGCCTACATTGCAGAGAAAACAGGTATATAAATCGAAAAGGAGATATATTAAAAATGTCCGCTGAAAAATTAAAGTATTTTGTAAACGGTCAGTATGTTGAGTCTAAGACAGACAAATACTATGACCTTGTAAATCCGAGTACAGGCGAGATAACAGGTTATGCTCCCTGCTGCACAAACGATGAGGTGCTTGAAGCTATTGCCGCCGCTAAGGCAGCTTTTCCGGGTTGGAGTTCAACACCCGCTGTTAAGAGAGCGCAGATACTTTATAAAGTACGCGATCTGCTTATCGAGCATATGGAGGAGCTTACCGCTCTTGTTGCCGAGGAGAACGGAAAGGTTTGGTCGGAAGCCGAGGGCGATGTCCTCAAAGCTAAGGAGGGTACAGAGCTTGCAACTCAGGTTCCGTCGCTTATGATGGGCGAGAGTATGATGGACGCTTCAACAGGCTATGATACGGTGAAATATCGCGAGCCTCTCGGCGTTTTTGCAGGAATCGTTCCCGTGAATTTCCCGGCTATGATTCCGTTCGGATGGATGGCTCCCACCTGTGTAGCAACGGGTAATACGCTTGTTTTAAAGGCGGCAAGCCTTACACCGAGAACCGCGCTTCGTATTGCAGGACTTTATAAGGAAGCCGGTATGCCCGACGGCGTTATAAATATCGTTACCTGTTCAAGAAACGAGATAAATACAATACTTGAAAGTCCCGATGTCAAGGGTATAACCTTTGTCGGTTCTACACCTGTCGGCAAGCATATTTACGAGCGCGCCGCAGCCTCCGGCAAGAGAGTTCAGTGTCTTTGCCAGGCTAAAAATCATGCTCTTGTGCTTGAAGACACTCCGATTGAGAGAACCGTTGCCGGCGTTATAAATTCAGCTTTCGGCTGTGCCGGTCAGAGATGTATGGCTCTTAGCTGCTGCGTTGTTCAGGAGAGCATTGCCGACAAATTCGTTGCCGAGCTTGTTAAACAGGCAAAGAATATCAAGGTAGGTCCGGCTTGGGATAAGACATCTAAGCTTGGCCCGATTACATATGAAAAGCACTATAAGGAGGTTCTTGCCGATATCGACAAGGGCGTTGCCGAGGGAGCAACTCTCGTGCTTGACGGAAGAAATTGCGTAGTTGACGGCTATGAAAACGGATTCTATGTAGGACCTACGGTATTTGATAATGTAACCGCAGATATGTCAATCGGAACAGAGGAAGTATTCGGCCCCGTGCTTTGCATCAAGAGAGTTAAGAACTTCGAGGAAGGTCTTAAAGTTATGAACTCTAATCCTTATGCAAACGGTTCGGTTATCTTTACACAGAACGGTTATTACGCAAGAGAGTTTACCCGTCATACAGACGGCGGTATGGTCGGCGTTAATGTCGGTATTCCTGTTCCCATCGGCTTCTTCCCGTTTTCAGGACACAAAAATTCCTTCTTCGGCGATCTTCATTGTCTCGGCAAGGACGCATACCGTTTCTACACCGAGAGCAAGTGCGTAACAACGCGTTGGTTCGACGAGGAAGAAATCAAAAAGACCGAGGTTTCTACCTGGGACGGTACTATATAAAAGCATAATTTGATTTAACAGGAGGGTAAAAAATGCTTAAAGTAGGTATAATAGGCGCAGGCCGTATCGGAAAGGTACACTGCGAGTCTATAATGAATTATGTTAAAAATGCAACTGTAAAGGCGGTTGCCGATCCTTTCCTCAGCGATGAAACAATCGAGTGGGCAAAGGGATTGGGTATCAATGAGTTTACCAAGGATTACCACGATATACTTAACGATAAGGAAATCGACGCCGTTCTCATTTGCTCGTCAACGGATACACATTCACAGATTTCCCTTGAAGCTATTGCCGCAGGAAAACACATTTTCTGCGAGAAGCCGATTGACCATGATGTGAATAAAATACTTGAAGTTAAGAAGGCTCTTGATGAAAACAGCAACATTAAGTATCAGGTTGGTTTTAACCGCCGCTTTGACCATAATTTTGCAGCCGCGCAGAAAGCAGTTGCAGACGGACAGATAGGTGATCTTGACATTCTCAAAGTTTGTTCAAGAGATCCGGGCGCGCCGCCGGTTGAATATGTAAAGGTGTCGGGCGGTATCTTCCTTGATATGACGATACACGATTTTGATATGGTTCGCTTTATGTCAGGCGCAGAGGTCGAGGAAGTATTTGCTTACGGCGCAGTAAGAGTCGATCCTGCTATCGGTGAAGCCGGTGACATTGATACAGCAGTTATTTCTATGAAGCTTTCCAACGGAGCTATCGCTGTAATCGACAACAGCCGTGAAGCAAGCTACGGCTATGACCAGAGAGTTGAGGCTTTCGGCCGCAAGGGACAGGTTTCTATCTCAAATGACAGCGAATCGACCGCCGTTATCTCTGACGCAACGGGAGTTCACGGTGAGAAGCCGCTGTATTTCTTCTTGCAGAGATATATGCAGGCATATGTCAGCGAAATATCAGAGTTCATTGACTGTGTTGTAAATGACAAACCCGTTAAGGTCGGACTGGACTGCGGACTTCAACCTGTACTTATCGGTATTGCAGCGAAAAAGTCGCTTGAAACAGGAATACCCGTAAAGGTTGCAGATATAGCCGCCGAATACGGACTGTAATTCTAAAAGTATTCATATAGTAAAATCGGGCGTTTGCCCTTGCCGACTTGTATTTTCTATACGGTGAAGCAAGGGCGGCGCCTGTATATATTTTAAAAATAATAGGTTTTATTCGGTTGAATTTACTGCTTGGATATGGTATAATACGCCAAAGAGGTGTTGTGAATGATAACTAAGGAGTTATGGAAAAACATAAGAGGATCCAATAAACAGCCGGATCAGATTATGCTCAGCATAAAAGGAGACGCATGCACATCAATGACCGTGCGTTGGAGAACCGATGTTGAATATAACAAGGGTTATGCTCTTTGCCGTGAAAAGGGTACTGAAAATTGGTCGAGGTATGAAGCGGTCACCGAAACCTTTGAGAGCGATATGGATACGAGTACGCTCTATTGGGCTGATATGAACGGGCTTAAACCCGATACCGAATATGAATATAATTGCGGAAACGATGAATTCAGAAGTGAAAATTACAGTTTCAGGACATCTCCCGAAAATTTGGAGAAGTTTGAATTCCTTTGTCTTTCCGACATTCAGACAGGCGACGCCGAACCGCCGGCGGATTATTCAAGACTCAATTCATTTGTAAAGGATGTTTTGAAGAAGCATCCTAATGTGCGTTTTATCCTGACAGCAGGCGATAACACAAACTGCGGACAGACAGATATTCAATGGACGGGATTACTTGAAGGTATGAAAGGAATTATGGAGTATATTCCTCTCATGATGGCTATGGGCAATCATGATGATATGGGATTTTCCAGCTATTTCACCAAGGAGAATAAGTATTATTCCGAAAAGGCAGAGTATTTCAGCAAGCAGTTTAAGTACAGCTATGCCGATAACGGCCCCGAAGACTGGAAAACCGCAAACTATTCCTTTGAATACGGAAACGCTCATTTTACGGCGATCGGCATCAGCGGCCCTGAGTTTGTAAACGAATGGTTGATAAAGGATACTGCCGCGACTGATAAAACCTGGAAATTCGGTTCACATCATTTCCCGATTTGTTATGCAGGTTCCGATTTGTCCTGCGACGATTCCTACCCGGTTATGATGGAGGGTATGGAAAAATTCGATGTGATGTTCAGCGGACATGAGCATTGTTTTTCAAGAAGCTATCCGAGAAGAAACGAGAATCTCTATGACAAGCCTTCGCAGGGAACAGTTTTCTACAACCTTGCAAGCGGCAATCATAATCCTCCGGGAACGCGCTCAATGCCGAAGCTCTGGAACAGCGCTTGGTATGCAAATGAGGATTATCATTCAACCTATGCGATTGCATCGATTGACGGTAAGAAGCTCACGCTTACTTCCTGCACCGACGACGGAAGAATATATGACAAATGCGTAATTGATAAGCAAACCGATACTATCGAGCCTTATGCCTGCGCTCCTGTTTACAATTCAACGAGAATTATGTTCAAGGGAGCAGATCTCGGACAATGCGCGGCGCAGACTCCGGCAGAGCAAAAGGATGGCGTTTGGTTTGTTCCGGCGGCTATTTTGTTCCGCTATCTCGGCGCCGATGTGGAGCTGACCGCAGGCAAGGCGAAGCTGATGGGTTATAAACATACGGCTGAATTTACCGAGGGAAGCGACATTGCCGTTACGGATTTGGGCGAGTTGAAACTGCCTGCCGCCGTATATCGCGGAAAAGAGAACCAACTGTATGTACCGGTTGACGGAATTTGCGAAGCGTTCAATATGCGATACAGCTATTACAACAGGAACAATATTATTTCCTTTGAAATGGAAAGTCAGGCGTTTCTCACACCGACTCAGCCGTAATCGTTAATTTTGTGTAAAAATATCTATCACCTATTGACAAAGTGTGTAAATATGTGATATCATTTCCATAGGTAGAAAATCTACTTAGTTTATGATTAGCGAAAGGAGATAGGTTAAAATGGATTTGGGATCAATTCTTGAGAGCATTGATATTCAGGCTATCCTGACAGCTGTTACGGATTTCCTTGCACAGATCAATCTTCAGCAAATTATTAACGACATTCTTGCGTTTCTTACCGGATTTATCGGTCAGTAATTTGAAATGTGCATAAGTTTAAATTTATTTAATTTTTAAAAATTATTTTGTTGAAAGGAGAGCGTGACCATGGAGGCTATTCAGGAACTTCTTGCAGGCATTGATTTTGATGCAATCATGAACACAATCGTTGATTACATTGTTCAGATTGATTTTGATGCAATCCTTGCAAAGATTGTTGAGTTTGTTATGGGCTTCGTTCAGCTTTAATTTTAAAACTCAAAAGAGAAATATCGGGCGGTTTATCAAACTGCCCGATATTTTTTCGTTATTATATAGTTTTTTCAAAAACAGCCGCGTCATAACCGTCAAGGGTGAATGTACCGCAGGCGGTTCGATCGGTAAGCAATTCGTGCATAGGTTCGTTGAGCCTGATATTTGCAGGACTGTCTTTCATATTTACAGCGAAGATAAATTCCTTGTCGGAATTACGGCGCGACGAAACCAATATACCGTCGTCGGCGTCAAGCAACGGACTTATGTTAAACCTGTTTTTGATAAAACCGGCGAGCGCTTCGTAAAAATAAATGTCGTTCCCGTCGGTAGCGTACATTACAGCGAAACCGTTGCCAAATTTATTAACCGTAACGGCGGGAGTGCCGCAAAGCCGACCGGTCGTATAATGAGCAGCAGATTCAGCGCCGTTAAGACGGATTCGGAAAATTTTTCCGTTTAATTTAACTTTATAGCCGTTGTTGAATTCGATTTCGCTCGGCAAACCGGTCTGAGCTTCCAATTTTTCGGCTGAGATATTTTCGGTAATTTCAGCGCCGCATAATTCGGTAAAGAGTCCGGGTTCAAGCATCTCGTACATTCTGTTGAATTCATCGCGCGTTCCCGATTCCGAATTCATCACGACTATTCCGCCTCTTTGAACGAAATCCTTGATTTTTTCAGCCTGTTCCGGGGTAGTGATTCTATGATTGGGAATAACGATGACTTTGTATTGCGAGAGGTCGTCCTGAATTCCGATAACATCAACATCGGCGGCAAGTTTATTTTTAAATCCGCCGTAAGCGTTAAAGAATTCTTCGTCATACGGTCC
>JAQXHF010000145.1 GCA_029007095.1 Clostridia bacterium
GCGCCGTTTATTTAATTATTATTAAGTTTATTTGTCTTCCTTATCCTCTTTCTTCTTTCTGAAAAGGATTTTGTCAACCGGGAAGTACAGGAAGAACTGAATTGCACCGCAGCAAGCTGAGGTTATAGAAAGTGCAAGGTCAACATTCATACCCTTGCTTACAAAGAAGCCTTGGAGAGTCGGTGTAAGCCATGCAGAGAAGCAGATAAGCGCTATTGTAAATACTATGTATATCGGAAGCGTTATCGCAACATTTGCGGAAGAATTAAAGGTTTTTTCCTTATTGATAAAGAAAGCGACAATCTGAGCGATTATGTTGCTGATGGTAGCCGCGATGAATATACCGAGTCCGTTATTCTCGGTTCCGTCAGACTCAAAAACAAAAAACGCATACGGTTCGTTGAGTATCGCTTTAATCGGCGGAAGCAGTTTAATAAGCAGCGGTAAAAATGTCTGGATTACGAACGCACCCAAGCTGACGACAATGAATTTTACAAACTGCCACAGCGTTGTGATAAAGGAACCTTTTTCCTCTGCCATTTTGTCAATTTTTTTCAAGCCCATGTTTAATTCTCCTCAATTTTAATTATTTGCAGAAGCTCATCAACCCTGTAATCAGCCCGTGTTGTTTCAACAAGATGATCCTTATCAAAAAGGCAGGTTTTGACTCCGGCATTGACTCCGCTCATCACATCAATCTCTCTGTCGCCTACAATGACGGTACTGTTTCTGTCCAATGAATACTTGCCGACAAGATAGTTAATCGCGTCCGGCGACGGCTTGCAGGGAAATCCGTATTCAGAGGTAACGCACTCGTCAAAAAGCTCATACATTCCGTACTTTTTAAGATACCATACGCTCATACTCTCATCGCTGTGAGTGTAAAGGAAATGCCTTGCACCCTTATCTCGCAGAGTTTTAAGCGTTTTAAGCGTCTGCGGAAACGGTACGGTCACAGGTTCCATCTCCCTGTCGCGCATTATAGCGTCGAAGCGCGAAATCTGCTCTGCATTAAGCCTTAAAAGCTCAAAAGCCACTGCGAAGCTTTTTCTGAGCGCTCTGTTTACGGCGCCGCGTTCCGCTTCGATTCCGTATTCGGCGCACATACGCATCATAGCTTCCGTCGTGTGAGGGTAGCTGTCAAATATGTTGCCGTCAAAGTCCCAAATGTAATTGCTGAATTGTATCATAAACGACTCTTTCCGATATGATTTGCACGATAAAAAATATCATAGTAATTATATCATCATTGTTTACAGATTGCAAGATTTATTTTACGGGAATAAGAAGCATGGTTTTATTTTCAAGATAATCGGCTTTTAGGTTGTTTTCCTGCATTATATCCTCAACCGTTGTGTTAAACCTCCTCGCGATGTCCCATACGTTCTCCGTTCCCGTGCAGAAATATACGGTCAGGGAAGGATTCCTCTTTTTCTTTTCTGCGGTTTCATCGGCTTTAAGCGATGTTGCTATTTTTTCTCTGTGCGTATTCATAACCGCCGCCGAAATATTAAGCTCGGCTTTAAAATCAGCTTTTCCGTCGGAGCCGAGATTACATTCAAAGCCGGTTATTTCCACTCTCGGCTCGCAGAACGAGCTGTCGGTAAGCGCATCGACCGAATGTGAATAATCAATATTTGCTTCTCTTTCGCAAAAAATCGGCATACCCTGAGAGTCTATTATAATCAAATCTACCGGTATTTTTCCCGTTATTCTCATTTTGCCGTCGCCAAAGCTGCATTTACATTCGGGCTTTTCTGCCGAAGCCGAATAAATACGCTGAGGATCAAGCGATGACAAATCAAGACTTTCCTTTATCATACAATCGTCCTTTATGTTCTGTCCGAGAGATGCAAATTCGGTCGGCTTATACTGCGCATCTATCTCGGTTTCCGTAGAATAAGCGTCGGTAATAACTCTTATGCTTTTGGTGCAATACGCATTGACCGACGCTGCAAGCTCAGCATTGAGATTTATGTATCGGAATTCGCCCTCGTTGTCTGTTTTCTGGTCGGCGCTTATCTGCCGTACATTTACACAAACATCGAGAGTACATTCATCGCTTACATTTTCAGACTCGATTATTTCATTGAACGGCAGGCTGAAATCAGCGGTGCAGGATTCGTTGTCGGCGTCGTCGGCACAGTACAACACCTTTACGGCAAGCTCACCCTTTATAAGAATTTTACCTTTTATAAGCTTCGATTCCATTACAATCGGAGAAGCGCATACTTTTAAAATTTTACCCACTCCGGGTTTATGCTCGCCTATGCTCTCAACCTCTGACAGCTGAAAAATTTTCATCTCGCAGGCAACCGCGTCCGAAACATCGAAGCCTTTTCTTTTAAGCTGAACTCCTCCTCCGCAGGCGTCGCTTATGAAGCTGTCGCACCGTCTGCCGCAAATTCTGAATCGGATACTTACTACGCCGTGAATATCAATTCTTCGCTTACTCACGGCACGGCAGTTTACATAATCAGTTTTAACCTGAGCGTTAAGCACCGCATTGTCATACGGCGACGGAAGCTCCGCATACTTTGAAAAAGGATATTCCTGCTCATAGCAAAAAATCCTGTTATGCTCATCGGAATAAATAATTCTGATTTTTGAGCTGCCGTCGACAGTAGCTCTGTCGCCCGAAATTTTTGAATCGGTTATACTGTTTTGCAAACTGCATTTTAAGACTCTGACTATATCCGGGCAGTAATCGGGCAGAGAAATATCGCAATCAATCCCCTGTTCAACCGAATTATCATAAAAAACCTCCGCAGAGCCGAAATTTCCGACTGTAAGTTCAATACTCATATCTGTAACCTCGCTTTATTATATGTTAATGAAGTATATGAGCCTAATCGGACAAATATTCATTTAGTCGGTCCGATTTTTCTTCCGGCTCTTTACAAAAATTTATATTTAAGGTATTATATACACAAAATTATTTTGAAGAAGGTATATAAATGGAAATAGTTAAGCTTTCACCGAGCGTTGCCGACAACATTTGGGGCGGCACAAGACTTATCGACGAGTACGGTATAAAAACAGACAAAAGGCCTGCCGCAGAAGCGTGGGTATTGTCCTGTCACCCGTCAGGTCCCTCTACCGTTATGAACGGAGAATTCGCCGGAAAAACGCTTCAGGAAGTATATCTTAATGATAAATCCATCTGCGGTGAAAAAGGAGAACGGTTTGAGTTTTTCCCTCTGCTTATAAAATTCATCGACGCAAAACGCGACCTTTCGATTCAGGTTCACCCCGATGACGAATACGCAATGAGAGTTGAGGGCGAATACGGAAAAACCGAAGCATGGTATATACTCGACTGCGACGATGACGCGGAGCTGATACTCGGATTTAATAAAAATGTAAGTAAAGAAGAATTCAAAGAAGCCGCTCAAAACGGCGACATTATGAATATCTGCAACAGAATTAAGGTTAAAAAGGGCGACCTTTTCTTTATAGAATCAGGCACAATGCATGCTATTTGCAAGGGTATTTTGCTCGCTGAGGTTCAACAGAATTCAAATACCACATACAGAATTTACGATTACGGCAGACTCGGCAAGGACGGCAAGCCGCGTGAGCTTCATGTCGATAAGGCGGCTGATGTCACCAAGCTCTGCCCTCCCGACTTAACCCCCTCCGATAAGAGAAAAAAAGAAATCCTCGACGGAGCTGTTAAAACAGAGCTTACCTCCTGCGATTTGTTCACAATGTTCAAACTCGATGTGGACGGCGAACACAGCTTCAATGTTGGCAACACAAGCTTTGTATCCCTGCTTTGCCTTGACGGCAGCGGAGAGGTATGCTGCGGTAACACAACTCTTTCGTTCGTAAAGGGAGAAAGCATCTTCGTTCCCGCTTCAAGCGGCAAGATAACTATTAAAGGAAATCTCGAAATCCTTGAATCAACTCTGTAAAAAGGAGATTACAAATCACTATGAGCTTTAAAGATTTGCCGATAAAAGTTCTGCAAATAGGAGAAGGAAACTTTTTAAGAGCTTTTGCCGAATACATTATAGAAACGGCAGACGAACAAGGAATAATAAATTCAAGCGTTGTGATAAGTCAGGCTCGCGGAAGTGATTTCTGCGATGTTCTGAACGCTCAGAACTGCGAATATAATATTCTTACAAGAGGAGTCAAAGACGGCGAAACCATTGACGATATCAAAAAAATCACCTGCGTCAGAGAATGTATCAACCCCAAAAAGGATTTCGCCAAACTAAAAGAAACAGCTTGCCTTGATTCTCTCGAAGTAATCATTTCAAACACTACCGAAGCCGGAATTACATACGCGCCCGAATGTGGTCCTGCCGACGATCCCCCATCGTCTTTCCCTGCAAAGCTCGCAGTTCTTCTCCACGAGAGATATCTGCATTTTAGCGGAGACGCCGACAAGGGAGTTCTTCTCCTGCCCGTCGAGCTTATAGAGCATAACGGTGACAGGCTTAAAGAAATCGTGCTGAAACATTCGGTCGAATGGGGCTTTGATGACGGATTTATCGAATGGTTAAACAATGCCTGCTGTTTTGCAAACACTCTTGTTGACCGCATTGTTTCCGGCTATCCGAAAGACGGAATTGAGGTGCTTGAAAAGCGCTGCGGTTTCGAGGACAAATGTATGGTCGCCTGTGAACCTTTCCTTTTCTGGGCAATCGAATGTGAAGAAAAATTCAGAGGCCGTTTCCCGATAGACAAGCTCGGTCTTAATATAGTATATTCCTCGGATATAACGCCTTATAAAATCCGCAAGGTTCGTATTCTCAACGGAGCGCACACGGTAAGCGTACTTGCGGCATACCTTAGCGGTCACAATATCGTAAGAGATATGATGAACGATAAGGTTTTTGCCGATTTCATTTCGGTCGCTCTGAACGACGAGATAATACCTACCATAAATTTGCCGTCCGATGAGCTTAACTCATTCGCATTATCGGTAACGGAGCGCTTTAAAAATCCGTTTATCGACCACCGACTGCTTGATATTTCGCTGAATTCCGTTTCTAAATTCAAGGCTCGCTGTCTCGGCTCAATGACAGATTATATTGCGCTTAAAGGAAAATTGCCGCGCGCGCTCACCTTCGGACTTGCCGCGCTGATTCAATTCTACAACGGCGAAATGAAGGACGGAAAATTTGTCGGAACTCGCGGAAACGATGTTTATGAGATTAAAGACAGCTCAGATGTAACAGAATTTTTCTCAAACAAACCGAGCGTTGAGCAAATTCTCTCGAACGAATCGTTTTGGGGATTTGACCTTAATACGGTAGACGGTCTTGCCGAAGCTGTTGAAAAATCGCTCGAAAGTATCAGAACAAAAGGAATGTACGCCGCAATTCAGGAGATATAAAATGATAATTAACTTTAAAGATAATGTTGCCGTTGCAGTACGCGCATTAAAAAAAGGTGAAATTCTCGACGGCGTTGCCGTGCTTGAAGATGTGCCTTTCGGTCACAAGGCGGCTCTTAAAGACATAAAAAAAGGCGAAGACATAATAAAATACGGTTACCCCATAGGTCACGCCAAGCGGGATATTCAAAAGGGTGAGTGGGTACATTCGCATTGTATCGAAACAAATCTGAGCGATATAACCGAATACGACTGCTACAACGGTGAAAACCGTCCGGACTTATTACCCTGTGAGCGTATGTTTAAAGGATATGTCAGGCCTGACGGAAGAATCGGAATTCGCAACGAAATATGGATAATTCCTACCGTTGGTTGCGTAAACAGCGCTGCCGTTCAAATCGCAAGGCTTGCAAACGAGCGTTACTCTCAGCTTTGCGACGGTGTTTTCGCTTTCACCCATCCTTACGGCTGCTCTCAGCTCGGCGACGATATGAAAATGACTCAAAAAGCGTTGGCAGGTCTTGCCAATCACCCAAACGCTTCGGGAGTTCTTCTGCTCAGTCTCGGCTGTGAAAACAACAATTTGAATGAATTTCTGCCTCAGCTCGGAAATTACGATAAAGAAGCCGTAAGAACGCTCGTCATTCAAGACGAGGGTAACGAAACAGAAAAAGCACTCGAAATCATAGGCGAGCTTGCCGAACGCGCCTGCAAGCAAAAGCGTGTATCCGTTCCGCTTTCCAAACTGACAATCGGTTTCAAATGCGGCGGAAGCGACGGATTTTCCGGCATAACGGCTAATCCGTTATGCGGCAAAATAACCGACCGTCACACCTCTTTCGGCGGTAAAGCAATTCTTACGGAAGTGCCTGAAATGTTCGGAGCTGAGACGATTCTGATGAAGCGGGCAACCAATCGGTCAACCTTTGACAAAGCCGTTTCAATGATAAATAATTTTAAAAATTACTATATCCGTCACGGTCAGACAATTTACGAAAACCCCTCTCCCGGAAACAAGGACGGCGGTATAACTACTCTTGAAGAAAAATCGTTAGGCTGCGTCCAAAAGGGCGGAACAGCGCCGGTTTGCGATGTTCTTGAATACGGCGAGCCTTGCCGCAGCGCAGGTCTTAACCTGCTGACAGGACCGGGAAACGATATAGTTTCTTGCACAAATCTGACTGTCAGCGGCGCAAACATCATTCTTTTCACTACCGGCAGAGGAACGCCTCTCGGCGCGCCTGTCCCCACTCTGAAAATTTCAACCAATTCCGATTTGGCAACGCGCAAACCGAACTGGATTGATTTTGACGCCGGCAGACTTCTGTCCGGTATCAGCCTTGATGAATTGGCGGACGAGCTTACGGAAAAAATAATTCGTATCGCAAGCGGTGAAGAAACAACCAAAAATGAACAAAACGGATACCGCGAAATTGCAATATTCAAAGACGGCGTAACTCTGTAATTACATTAAATCAACTGCTTCTGTTTCAATGAACTCAATTTGGGCAGAAGCAGTTAATTTTATGCAAATCTTTTATATAACGCTTGATTTAATTTATAATATAGTATATAATTTTTAAAAACCTATTTAACGAATTTAAGCTACCGGAGGTTGTTTATGGATAGTAACAAAGCTGAAAAGCTTAACAAAATTGACGAATTGCTTGAACTTACATCGTCCGAAAACAGAAAGAAAAACAAGCTTTCCGACGATATTGGCAAGCAGTTATACGATAATGCTTCCGATATTGAAGATACGGACACCGTTACAGTTGAAGAAAGCCCCAAGCAGTCAAAAGAAGTCGAGTCCGACAGGAGTCAGCTTCGCATAATTGACGAAACATCTACTGTCTTTGTTGACGATTCCGATGAAATCGAAACTCCCGATATCACAATCGAAGACTCTGTTGAACCGGAAGAAAAAGACGACAGCAAATCAAAAAAGAAAAAGAAATCAAAGAAAACCAAGAGAAAAAAGGTCAAATTCAGCGTTTGGCAATGGATAATTATGATCGTTTGCAGCGTTATAACTCTTTGGTTTGTAATATTTACCGTTGATTATACTCTCGCTTCGACAGGCAACTCCCCTCTTTTCAGCTTTGAAACTCAGAGCTTTGAGGACGGAAGCAGAAGCTATATGGGCGCAGGATATAAAATTCAATTTTTCTTCGAAAAAGACGGAACGCTTTATAAAAATGTTGTTCCGTTTTGGAAAGACGGCCCTAACGATAAAGCATCGCAATCAAACGACGATTCAAATGAAAGCAATTCTCAGTATGAGTCCGATAACGAGGTTTCTTTTGAATAACATCAGCGGAGGGCAAAATGGATTCACTTAAAATGTATTTCATACCGGGTAAAAGCACATTTAACAGCCTTACCCTACCCGACGGTTACAGTATAGTCTCGTTTAAAGATGAATCCGATATAATGCCGTGGATTGAATGTTGTAAAAAAGGTCTTGCGGACGATGACGCGGACAAAAGCGTTTTTGATTGGAGAATTACCGACCATAAGGATACCTTAGCCGCCAGAGATGTGTTTTTTCTCGATTTTTTGGGTGAACATATCGGCACGGTTACCGTCATATATCACCCGGATATGAAAAATTGCGAAATTCATATGCTGAGCATCAGAAGTGATTTCAGAGGCAAGGGACTGAGCAAATACATCGTTAATTTTGCAATATCAAAAGCTCTTGAATACAACCCGTCTTTCATTGTACTCATTACTCAGGAGTGGCGTAAAGCCGCAGTCAGAAGCTATCTGCAACACGGCTTTTTCCCTGTCAATTTCGGCGTAGGTATGCAGGAACGCTGGGAAAAAGTGCTTGAAGAAAACAACATCGACAGCGTTGATATGTATTATGAGGACTGCTCGATTTACAAAAAAATATATAAAAGCAGTATCGCTCCCAAAATAAAAATAGGCGTTGTAGGCGCAGGCAGAGGTCAGGTTATGATGGACTATTGCACAACGGCGGAAAACGCCGAGCTTGTTGCAATATGCGATATTTCTCCAAAAGCGCTCAACTTGGCAAAAGAAAAATACGGCGAAAGCATCGCTTACTTTACCGATTACGATGAATTTCTGAAATACGATTTTGACGCGGTTGTTCTCGCAAATTTTGCAAACGCTCACGCCCCTTTTGCAATAAAGGCGCTTAATGCAGGAAAACATATTCTAAGCGAAGTTCTCCCCGTGCAAACAATGAACGAAGCCGTTGAACTTATAGAAGCTGTTGAAAACAGCAATACGCTTTACTGCTATGCTGAAAATTACTGCTACTTACCCGCGACAAGGACTATGAGAAAGCTTTACCAACAGGGAGTTCTCGGCAAATTTGAATACGGGGAAGGCGAATATCTGCACAACTGTGAACCCGGCTGGCACAAATATACCAAGGGTATCCCGAATCATTGGCGCAATACGATGAGTTCCTTTTATTACTGCACTCACTCAATAGGTCCGCTGATTCATACGGTAGGTCTGCGTCCGAGTAAAGTAGTCGGATTCGAGTTGCCTTTCAACGACAGAATGTACCGTATGGGTGCAAAAGCAGGTCCTGCCGGAATTGAAATGATAACGCTTGAAGACGGTTCCGTTATCAAGAGCGCACACGGAGTCGGCATTTCAAAAAGCTCTGTATGGTACTCGATATACGGTTCAAAAGGCAGAATGGAGAGCGCAAGAGATGACGCTATCCCTAACGGCGCCGAAAAGCTCTATGTTAACTGCGATATCAACGACGGCGATAATGATTCGTCTCCCGTATTGACCTCAACCGATGATGATTTAAGCGAAAGATTCAGCGGTACAAGCCACAGCGGTTCTGATTTCTATATGATGTATAATTTCATTGACGCCGTACGAGGTAACAGGAACGCCGATGTTATAGGAGTCTATGAAGCGATTGATTCATTTCTGCCGGGATTGTTTGCGTATAAAAGTGTGCTGAACGGCGGAGTTACTATGGAAATTCCAAATCTCCGCATTAAATCCGAGCGTGATAAATGGCGAAACGATACCGAATGTACCGATATTGATGTAGCCGGCGACAGAGTCATTCCGAGCTATTCAAAAGGTAATCCCGAAATTCCCGACGAAGTTTACGATGCTTTGCGCGAAAAGTACAAAGATGAATTCGATAAATAGAATTTAATAAACAACAATAGTATTACCAAATTCCGCGCAGAGCCAAAATAAGATAATAAAAAGCTATAATTTACAGACAGAATCATGTAAATTATAGCTTTATATTTTTATCTTGCGACAAATGCGGCTGCCGATTTTTATATCACAACTTTTCCGCCGATATCAATAACGAAATCTTCGTTTCTGAGTATTTCGGCAAGCTCGTAGGTGTTTTCAGGTAAGCTTCGCGTCCTCGTACAGCAGAAGCCCTCGTGTCCGGCGTGATGGAAATCCGTTCCTACCGTCATTATTTTACCGTTTTTGAATCCGTAATCAGCCGACATCGACACTCTGCCGTTGTGCTTAGGATGCAGATTGAAGCCCTCAATTCCGTCAAGAAGATCGGGATTCATTCTTACCATACCTTCGCGGAAAGGATGAGCCTGAACGAGAAACATACCGCTCTTTTTATAATTATTAACGAAATCCTCAAGAGTACCGTCGAGGGTGTCGTATATATCCGAAAGGTCGTCCTCCTCAAATCCGTACAGCAAATAGTCATTGTCATTTTGATATCTGAACCTAAGCTCAGCGCCGAGATAGACCTTGATTCCGAACTTTTCGCCTGCATTGAGCGACTCGTAATAGCCGCGCTTAAATATATCTATATGTTCCTG
>JAQXHF010000146.1 GCA_029007095.1 Clostridia bacterium
CGCTCGGCTCTGTTTCAAACGCTCAGGACGCGTTTCGTTCAATCTTCGGTGAAAAAAAGTCCACGGCAGACTACAACTACAATACCGATAAAGACGCTTTCGGCACGAACTTTCCTAACGGAACTTTCTCTGCCGACGATATAACTACTGCAAAAGCGGAGCAAAAGGACGGTATAATTACCGTTACCGTAACATTCCCTGATGAAACGAATCCTCAGGACAACGGTATTCTCAGCCGTCTCGGCGGTGACTTTCTCAATGCGGAAAAAATTCAATCAAATCTTACAAATTTCGCCTCCTCTGCAAAAAGCGTCAGCGTTACGGCTTCGGACATAACCGTCGTTGCGCGAATAAACGCTTCTGACAGCCGTCTTGTGTCGATGAATGTTTCTTACACCGAGCGATTCAGCCTGTCGGGAGTAACTCTCGTCAAAATTGACGGCGGTGCTGTATCCGGCAAAGCCGATTTTAAAATTTCCTACACGGATATAGGATAAAATTGCAATATATTTATCAAAAAATATAGAAATTGAATTTTATTTATGATATAATATCATTCACGAATTATTTAAGGAGTGTTTTCGGATGAAAGAGAATTGGAAAATATTGATAGGAGTGCTTTCCGCGCTTCTTTGTACCGTTATTGTTTGTATAACCATAAATTTTACTGTCAAACAGGCTGCCAAGGTTCAGGCTGACAGCAACGAAAGCACATCCGAAAACAGTAATTATAACGCCGCCGTCGCTCCCACCGGCAATGTTGTTATCAAAAATCCGGGTATAAATTCCGGCGAAGTAAACACCGACGCTAACGGTGTAGTTTCTGCCGATAATAATTCTGCCGTTCAGCAGGGTAATTCAAATACGCAGAGCAACAGTACCACTAAATCCAACTCAAACTCGGTAAATCCTCTCAGCTTTAACAAGGCTCAGCTTGCAGCTTACTACAACTCTTGTCTCAAAAAATCCTATTCGCAAGCGAAAATGACCGCAACAAAGACGCAGCATGTTAATGTAACGGTCAGCGGAATCGACATTGGTTCTCTGAATATGGATGTCGATAAAATGGCGCAAAGCATAATTTCTTCAAACACAAAAAATAATGACAAGCCCGAAACAAAGACTTTCACTAACGGCAAAGCTTCCGACGGAACTTCGGCAAGCAGCTTTGTAGAGCCTGCAAACCTGTACGCAGAGGCCGCTAAATCCATCACTATAAAGCAAAGCGGCTCAGGCTATGTTATGAATATAGTTCTCAATCAGGAATCCTGCTCACATACGGGAACCGCAAAATACAATGCGTCCTGCTCAATGCCTCTCGATATAAATGCTATTGACTTCGGTGCTATCGCTACAATAAACAAGTGTGAATTTAACTATCCCGGAACAAAGCTCACCGCGACCATTGACTCGCAGGGCAGGGTAACAAGAATTGACACCACTATGCCGCTCACAGTCAAAGACGCGGAGGGCAAGGCAATGGGCGTAACAATTAAAGTTGCGTCAATCAGCGGCACATGGACCTGCCACGATGTAATGAAATTCTCATAAAAACAATATCAGAATAGTAAAAACGGTTTGTATTGAACTCTCGATACAAACCGTTTTATAATTATCTTATCTCTTTTTTTTGTGAAAAATCGGGAAGCTTAATCTTTCCGTTATTATAAAGAAACATAAAAATTCCTGCGCCGCATATCAAAACATATCCTATCACGCTGTAAACATCCGGCAAATCACCGAAAACAAAATATCCGATTACTGCCGCAAAAATTACCTGAGTATAGTCATAAACCGATATTTCCTTTGCCGATGCGTAAATATAAGCTTTTGTTATGCTGAGCTGTCCTATGCAGGCAAAAGTTCCGGCAAGTATGAGATACAAAAGTTGAAGTCCGCTCATTGTCTCGTAACCCGCCGCCATAAAAGGAATACATACCAAACACGAAAAGGCGGAGAACCAAAATACAATTCGTCTGCTGTTTTCACCGTTTGAGCCGAGTTTTCTTACAAAAGTGTACGCCATTCCTGCGCCAAGGCCGCCGATGGCTCCCATTACAGCCGCAAATACCGACGGGTTTTCAAATCCCGGTTTAATTATCAATAAGCTTCCGCCAAAAGCAACGGCAACTCCGAAAATCTGAACAAAATTCGGTTTTTCTTTTAAAAGAATTACAGAAAAAAGTATTGAGAAAAAAGGCGATAATTTATTGAGCATATTTGCGTCGGACAAATTTAGATGGCCGAGCGCATAAAAATTGCATAAAAGTCCTACCGTGCCGAAAACGCTTCTGCCGAGCAGTGACGGAATGTTCTCTTTTTTCGGAATAAATCCGTCGCGGTTTTTGATTATCAGAAAAGTAATAAAAATAAGCGCGATAAAGTTTCGGAAAAAAGCCTTTTGCATAGCGGGCAAATCACCGGCGAGCTTTACAAAAAGCGACATTCCGGAAAATCCGAGCGCAGCCGAGATGACATAGAATATTCCTTTTGTTTTGTTGGTAATCGCGGGCATTTTTCCGCCTCTTTCAATTATTTTGCATAGATTATATCGCTGTATGCTATGTTTGTCAATCACAGCAAAAATTAAAATTTTCCGCGCCGTGAGAATTTCGACGCGGAAAAAATTTAATCTATATGTTTCATCGTCATTTCGACGCGCTCGGAAATTTTAACCGTTCCTACGCCGAAAATCGAAGTGTGAAGTGTATCGTTTATCGGTTTTGTCCATTTTTCGGGAATACCGGCAGTTCCCATCGCCATTCCCAATACCGAACCTACGGTCGCGCCGTTACAATCGGTGTCAAAGCCGGTTTCAACAGCCATACAGATTGACTTGCCGTAATCTGAATTTCCGTAAAGCAGGGAAGCCGCAACTATCATCGCATTCGATATAGTATGACACCAACCGTGAGCGCTGTATTCGTCGTATCTTCTGTGAATATCGGCAAAGCAATCCTCCTGTGAAACTCCGTTTTCAAAACCGTTCAAGACATCTGAAATTGCTTCGTGCAGCCTTGATGTGTGCGGAATTTGAGCAAGTCCGCTAAGGATAATTTCCTTTATATCGTCGGTGCAGGCGGCCGCGGCAATCATTGCAGAGGCAAACATTTCACCATAAATTCCGTTTTTAATATGAGAAATAGAAGCGTCTCTGAAAGCCATTTCGGCGGCAAACTCAGGGTTGCCCGGATTGATATAGCCGAAATAATCTCCGCGAATCTGAGCGCCAATCCATTCACGGTAAGGATTTTTGTAAATTGCGGATTTCGGCGGTTCAAAGCCCTGAATAAAATTGCAGAAAGCAACCTGCTCGGCAGTAAAATAAGCGTTTTTGCCCTGCATTGTTATCCACGCTCTCGAAACATCGTTGGGAGTGAAATCTTTACCGTATTTTTCGATAATTTCCTGTGAAAGCACGACATAATTTGTATCGTCGTCAACAGGCATTCCGTCTACGGTGTCCGCATAGCATTTGTTTTCAAAGTCATATTTATATTTTTTTAGTATTTCATCATTCAAATCGCTGTGCAAAATGTATCTGTGCATAGGATAGTTGTCTGTTTCTTTAAGGAAAGGTACAAGCTCATCCGTTCTTATTCCTTCAACGGTTTTTCCCAAAAGACAGCCGCAAATTCTGCCCATCCATGCGCCGTAAATTTTATCTTTCAGCTTAACTTTGTCAACAGCGCCCAACTCTGCCGCGTTATTTTTTCTCAGAAGTTTTATTTTATCAAGCTCGGACGGTTCAACATACTTATAATTTTCCTTAAATTTTGAATTAAGAACAATATCAAAGAGTATATCTCCGAATTTTTCCTTTGCTTCTCCTTTCGGAAGTCCCGAAACAGCTTTGAAAATTTCTTCGTACCTTTCGATATCAAGTCCCTCTTCAATGGACTGACAATACTCGGTCATCAAATTTTCGGCATAAGAATTGCCGCTGTCAACATTTTCATAATTCGGTTTGATTTTCTTGTTAAAATTGATTTCATGATTTTCACGAGAGTCGCTGTCCGTTACTATCGAGTCAATCGAAACATTGAAATATTTTGAAATTTTAATCAGTTTTTCAAGCTCCGGAAGAGAATCTCCGTTTTCCCATTTCTGAACGGACTGTCTTGAAACGCCGAATAATTCGGCAAACTTTTCCTGAGACAAATTCGCTCCCTGACGAAGCTTGCATATCATATCACTGACTGCCATAAAACATCACCCTTCTTATTGTATCATTTGTCGAAAAAAATATAAACAAATCGAAGATTGCTTTTTTCGCAACCGTAGGTTGTCAAAAACCTTAAAGAATATCATTTTTACTTATATTTTTGCAACAGGAGATAAATCTGACCGCAACGGGATTCAGCTTCTTTTTAGATTTTATAAGAATTCCCAATTTTCTTGCGTCTTCGTTTTTTATAGGAATAACTCTGCACGGCGTATTTTTCGGAATGGTAAATTCACTCAATATACAGCAGCCGAGACCGGCGGAAGTCATCGCAGCCGCGGCAATGCTGTCGCATCGGCAAGGATTTATTTTAGGTTTAACTCCCGCCTTTTCCAGAATAACCGATATATCGTCGCCAATTCCGTCACAGGGGAGAAAAAACTCCTTACCGTTGAAATATTCAAGTTCAATTTTTTCGGGACAATCGCTGTCCGGAGGTAAAATCGCCAAAAAATTATCTTCAAACAGTTGTATCCATTCACCTTTATTTTTTTCACGGAAGCTGATAAATCCCAAATCGGTCGAACCGTTTGAAACCGATTCCGATATTTTTTCAACAGAACCTAACTCCACTCTGAATTCTGCCGCAGGAAAAACTTTTTTAAACTCAGACTCTGCGTGAGGTAAAAAATTTCTTGCCGCTTCCGGGTATGCCGAAATTTTCAGAAGTCTGTCGCCGTTTTTTACAGCGTTTATAGCTTCGTTCAGCGACTCTCCCGCCGAAGTGAACTGAACTATCGCGGGCATCAGCATCATAGCTTCATCTGTCGGCTCAACTCCCGATTTTCCTCGTTTGAGCAAATTTATGCCCATTTCCTTTTCAAGCCTGTTCATCATATTTGTAAGTCCCGCCTGAGTATATCCTATTTTTTCAGCGGCGGCTGTAAGGCTTCCTATTTGTATAGCTTTTAAAAATGCATTAAGCTTATCAGAGTCCATATTTCACCTCTAACATAACAATCAGTTATACATACATTATAATATAGAGTTTTACTTGTTTCAAGTATTATTTTATTATAATAGAAAATGGAATTATATTTTACATATTTAAACATAATATATTATAGTTAATTTTGAGGGGTTATTGTATGGAAAAGAGCGATTCACTTCTTGAAAAAAGATACGGTTTACCTACTGCTGTCGGTATGGTTGTAGGAATTGTTATCGGCAGCGGAATATTTTTCAAATCAGAAAAGATTTTGCAATGTACGGGAGGAAATCTGAAACTCGGTATTCTGGCATGGCTTATCGGCGGAATTGTTATTACCTCCTGCGCGTACTGCTTTGCAATTATGGCTACCAAATATGAGAAGGTAAACGGACTTGTAGATTATTCCGAAATTCTATGCGGTTCAAAATATGCATATATAATCGGTTGGTTCACCACAACCGTATATTATCCCGCGCTCACCATTGCGCTCGCATGGCTGTGTGCAAGATTTACACTCGTGCTTATAAACAAACCCGAATTAACCGGAGGCCCGGACAGCGGACTCTGCCTTATTTTATCGGGATTTTTCCTTATAATAAGCTTCGCCATAAACACAATATCGCCTAAAATTGCAGGTAAAATTCAGGTAAGCTGTACCGTTATCAAGCTTATACCTCTTTTACTTATGGCTGTTGCAGGTACGATTTACGGCTTGACAAAAGGCTGTACCGTTGAAAATTTCACTACCGTTGTGGAATCAGTCCCGACAGGCAGCGCAATTTTTAAAGCGGTTTGTGCGACAGCATTTGCATATGACGGCTGGATTATTGCAACATCTATAAATTCAGAGCTTCGCGACTCAAAAAAGAATTTGCCGCTCGCTCTTATGTGGGGTTCGCTCATAATAGTTTTCGTTTATATTGCATATTACATCGGTCTTGCCGGCGGAATAACAAACGCTGAAATGATGGCTAACGGTCAGGCGGGTGCAAAGGCGGCTTTTTCCGCCGTTTTCGGTAAATTCGGCGGTACTGCTTTGTTTGTTTTCGTCATAATTTCATGTTTCGGAACTCTCAACGGACTTACAATGGGTTGTTCAAGATGCTTCTATTCGCTTGCCGTCAGAAATGAAGGTCCTGCTGTTAATATGATGAAACAGGTCGATAAAGTAACGAAAATGCCGGTAAATTCATCTGTTGCTTCTCTTACCGTTTGTATCATATGGCTTGTATTTTTCTATTGCTCACAGTTGTCGGAAATAGGTTCTCATATGGGAATTTTCGCCTTTGATCCGACCGAATTGCCGATAGTCACAATTTACGCTTTTTATATTCCTATTTTTATCAGCTTTATAATTAAACATAAGGAGCTTAGCTTTTTCAGCAGATTTATTGCCCCCGTTTTTGCGATAATCAGCAGTCTTTTTATGATTTATGCCGCTGTAAACGCTCATATTGAAACGATTTTGGGTTATCTTATAATTTTCTCGGTGATAATTCTTGTCGGAATTATTCTTATGAAGCCGCGCTCAAAGAAAAATATTTAATAAAAACCTATTTATGTGCTTATAAAATAAAGAAAATTTAAAAATACTATTGATAAAATCCGAAAAATATATTATAATAACAGAGATATTGCAGGAGATTGACTCTAAAGCATTATTTCAGTCATGTGGTGTGTTGGTCCTGTGCGACGGGGTGCCGCGAACCATGTCAGGCGGGGAACCGAGCAGCATTAAACGGTTAACACCGTGCGACACAGTACGGCCTGCACACCATATGACTGAGGTAATGCTTTTTTATTTATTTTTTACCGGGGGTGTTTAGATGTATAAGGTTCTTTACCGCAAGTGGCGGCCGCAGACTTTTGCGGATGTTACAGGTCAGGAACATATCACATCCACTCTGGCTAACGAGGTTGAAGCCGGTAAGGTTTCTCACGCTTATCTTTTCACAGGTTCGAGAGGTACAGGAAAGACTACCTGCGCCAAAATTCTCGCAAAGGCAGTAAATTGTCTGCACCCGGTCAACGGAAATCCCTGCAACGAATGTGAAATATGCCGCGGAATTGACGACGGCTCTATCCTCGATGTAATTGAAATAGACGCTGCAAGCAACAACGGCGTTGATAATATACGCGACCTCAGAGAAGAAGCAAATTTCACTCCCGTAAATGCAAAATACAGGGTTTATATAATCGACGAGGTTCATATGCTTTCGATAGGCGCTTTTAACGCGCTTTTAAAAACGCTTGAAGAACCTCCCGAACATGTTAAATTCATACTCGCAACTACCGAGGTTCATAAATTGCCGGCAACTATACTGTCAAGATGTCAGCGATTTGACTTTCACAGGATAAAACCTGAGGATATTAAATCAAGGCTCGATTATGTTGCAGAGAGGGAAAATATAGAACTTGATTCGGACGCCGCCATGCTTATAGCAAGAATTGCCGACGGCGCGCTCAGAGACGCTCTTTCTGTTCTCGACCGCTGTTCCGGAATAAATAATCATGTTACTTGCGAGGTTGTAAGCGAAGCGGCGGGACTTGCCGGCAAGGATTATCTTTTTGAGCTTGCCGAAAGTATAAATAATTCTGATATATCAAAATCACTTTCTGTAATCGACAGACTTCACAATGATTCCTGCGATATGGAAAGGCTTTGTTCGGAGCTTACTAATCATTACAGAAATTTAATGATTATAAAAACCGTCAAAAATCCCAATGAACTTATAGTTTGCACAAGCGCTGATTTTGAAATGTATAAAAGTCAGTCTGAAAAAATAAATCTGCAAAAAATTCTCAACTGCCTTACAGAGCTTGAAAAATGCTCCGCAGTAATAAAAACAAGCATATCAAAAAGAACTTCAATGGAAATGACCGTCATAAAAATGTGCTGCGGTGAAAAAAACAGTGATAATTCTTCCTTTGAGGAGCGAATTGAACGGCTTGAAAATATAATAAACAGCGGAAAAATTACAATAGACTCAAAAGCTGAGAATTCCGAGCCTGTAAAAGTCGAAAAAACTTTCAGCGTAAATGAAAATAATAATGTAGCAAACAATACAAATTCACAGGAAAAAACCGAAAACAGTCAAAATGAAGAATCAAGTGAAAACGATGTTGAATTTTTACAATGGAGCGAGGTTATCGACAAGCTTAATGAAACCGACAAACCTCTGACCGGTATATTAAATCCGTCTTTTGCTTATATTCGCGGAGATTTTCTTCTTATAAAATGTGATAATCCTATTTTTTCACAATTTATAAGGCAAGCTAACCACGCAACTGCTATTAAAAAGGCAATTTTTGATGTTTGCGGTAAAAAATACAGGCTCGGAATATATAAAAATTCCGAAAGTCAGAAAAATAATAAAGATCCGCTTGCGGAACTTATAAAAAAAATAGAAAATTAACTTTGAAAGGAAATTTATTATGAAAGCAAGAATTCCAGGCGCTCAGAATCAGGGCAATATGATGAAAAAAATTCAGCAGATGCAGGAAGATATGACTAAGCTTCAATCCGAAATTGAAGCTACCGAATTCACTTCATCAGCCGGCGGCGGAGCAGTAGAAGTTACCGTAAACGGCGCCCACGAGGTTTTGTCTATCAAAATGAAACCCGAAATTGTTGATCCAGAAGATATCGAGATGCTTGAAGATTTGATTATTTCCGCTCTTAATGAGAGTATCAAAAAATCAAACGACGCTATGGATCAGGGAATGGAAAAAGCCAAGGGCGGACTTTCTATTCCGGGACTTTTCTGATGCCGCGCAGAGTCGCTCCTCTTGAGGAACTTATAGAGCAGTTTGAAAGATTGCCCGGTATAGGTAGAAAAAGCGCGCAGAAGCTCGCTTTTTATGTGCTTGAAATGCCGGACGAACAGGCAAAAAAATTTGCAGAGTCTATAATGCTCGCTCATGAGAAAATTCACAGATGTAAAGTTTGCTGCGACCTTACCGATGCTGAAATCTGTTCTGTTTGCAGCGATATTAAGCGAGATAAATCCGTTATCTGCGTCGTTGAAGGTTCAAAGGATGTTATGGCGATTGAGCGCACTCACGAGTATAACGGGCTTTATCATGTTTTGCACGGAGCTATTTCACCTATGAACGGTATCGGTCTCGATGAGATTACCGTAAAAGAGCTTATTACAAGGCTTTCCGATCCGGAGATTAAAGAAATAATTATGGCGACCAATCCTACCGTTGAGGGAGAAGCGACTGCAATGTATATTTCAAGGCTAATCAAACCGATGGGTATTAAGGTTTCACGCCTCGCTTACGGTGTTCCCGTCGGAGCCGATCTCGAATATGCCGATGAAGTAACGCTTTCAAGAGCTATTGAGGGAAGACAGGAAATATAAAATTCAAATTTTTTTAAGCAAAAATTTTTCCACAGAATTTTCAACTTTCCTTCAACATCTTTCCACACTTTAAACAGTGATAAAAAATTAACGAAATTTTCCACAATTCATCAACATAATTTTCCATACAAAAACAGTCCGAAATTTCCTTTAAAATAAACAAAAATCAGACTTTTCCACAGTTTCAACAGTCCCTACTACTACTACTAAAATATATAATATATATATTTATCCCGAATGGAGGAATTTTAATGAAGTTCGTATGTAAAACAGCGGAACTTTCAACAGCCTGTCAGAATGTTCAAAGAGCAGTTTCTGCCAAATCTTCTATACCAGGTGCGGAAGGTATTTTTATTAAAGCTCTTAACAATGAGCTGATACTTACCGGATATGACCTCGAAATAGGAATTAATACTTCAATCTACGCAAATATAGAAGAAGCCGGTTCTATTGTTTTAAATGCAAAGGTACTTTGTGAAATACTCCGCAAAATTCCAAATCAAACTATTACGGTCGAATGTGACGAGAGAAATCTTGCCGTGATAAGAAGCGGTGATATTAAATATGAAATAATGGGAATTTCAGGCGACGAATATCCCGAACTCCCAACAGTTCAGTCAGGATTTTCCGTTGTAATTGATAAGAATTTATTAAAAGAAATGGTAAGACAGACAATTTTTGCCGTTGCCGTTACCGACGCCAATGTAGTTTATAAGGGAATTAAATTTGAACTGACAGACGGAGAAATCAAATTGATTGCCGTTGACGGATTCAGAATGGCTATCCGTACCGAAAAAATTGATTATCACGGAGAAGATATTACCTTTATTGTTCCGGCTAAGACTATGGCTGAGGTTGTAAAATTAGCTGTAACCGATGAGGAAGAGGAAAACGGCGGATTTATTTCTATTTCTGTCGGAAAAAGACATATTTTCTTTGAAGTTGACGGATACAGCGTTATTTCAAGACTTCTTGAAGGCGAATTTATAAATTATAAATCAACTATTCCTCTTACAACAACCACAAAAATCGAAGTTGATACGAGAAGTTTTATAGAAAGTATTGAAAGAACTTCGCTTATTATTACCGATAAAACAAAAAGTCTTATAAATTGCGTATTTGATACCGATTTTATCAGAGTTTCGAGCATAACGGCTCTCGGAACGGCGAGTGATAAAGTTCCCGCCGATGTTGAGGGAAGTCGAGTAGAAATCGGATTTAATAACCGCTATCTTCTCGACGCGCTTAAAGCCTGCGACTGTGACAGAGTTAAAATTGAGCTTAACGGACCTATATCTCCGATTCTTATTCTGCCGGTAGAGGGCGACGACTTTATTTTCCTTGTTCTTCCTGTGAGGTTGAAAAAAAATGACTAAAAAAATTCCTTTAAAATTAAAAATTAAAGAGAAGCCTGTTGTAGAAAAGTCAATTCAGACCGAATATATAAAGCTTGATTCGTTTTTAAAGCTTTGTGACGCCGTTCAATCGGGCGGACACGCAAAAATAATAATTCAAGACGGTGAAGTTAAGGTAAATTCCGAAGTTTGTACTCAAAGAGCAAAAAAACTTCGCAGCGGTGATACGGTAGAATTTGATAATGTCATATACAAGATAGTTTAATATGCATATTACATCTCACTATATTAAAAATTACAGAAATATTGAGGAAGCTGTGATAGAACCCGTTAATGGTGTTAATGTTATCTACGGCGAGAACGGTCACGGCAAAACCAATATAATTGAAAGTATTTGGCTTTTTACCGGATGTAACAGTTTCAGAACAAGGAAAAATTATGAGCTTATTCAGAATAACCGTGAATTTGCAAAGCTTGAAACCTCTTTTGAAGCATACGGCAGAGAAAAGGATGCAAAGCTTATAATTTCCGATAATAAAGAAGCATACTTAAATTCAATAAAACAGATTTCACCGAGAAAATTTTTGGGAGAATTTCAGGCGGTAGTTTTCTCACCGTCTGTTCTTTCTATTATTCAGGACGGACCTTCTGAAAAGAGAAAATTTATTGATATAGCGATAAGTCTGATAAAACCTAATTATGCGTCTTTACTTTCAAAATACAATAAAGCTGTTTTTCAGCGAAATTCCCTTTTAAAACAGATAAATAATACTTCAAAAGGCGAGGAACTTTTATTTGCTTTTGACGAGCAGTTAGCTCTTCTCGGAGGTAAAATTCTGAATTACAGACTTGAATATATTGATAAACTTAAAGAGGAAGCTCCTATAATTTACGGCGGAATTTCAAACGGCAGAGAAAAAATGGAAATCAAATATATAAATTCTCTCAAAGAAACAGGAAATTCGGCAGTTGAATGGTCAAATATTTTTTATAATGAGCTTTCTAAAAATCATAAAAGAGATATTTTTCGTCTTGCTACTACCGTCGGCCCTCATAAGGACGATATTGATATAATTCTTGATTCAATGAATGTCAGAAGCTACGGTTCGCAAGGTCAGCAGCGTACCTGCGCTCTCTCTTTGAAGCTTGCCGAGGCTGCCGTGATTAAGGATATTTCCGGCGAACAGCCGATAGCTTTGCTTGATGATGTTATGAGCGAGCTTGATGAAAAAAGACAGAAATATTTGATTAAATATTTTGACGGCTGGCAGGTTTTTGTTACCTGTTGCGACCGCGCCCATCTTAAAAAAATAAAGTGCGGCAGAGCATACAGAGTAAAAGACGGAAAAGCTCTGCTAAGATATTAAAATCGGTGGTGATTCAATGGCAAAAAAAATTGTAGTTACATCAGGTAAAGGCGGCGTTGGCAAATCAACTCTTTCGTCTTCAATTTCTGTTTGTTTATCCGAAATGGGAGCAAAGGTACTCATAGTCGATTTTGATATCGGTATGGGTTGCCTTGATATGATTTTTAACTGTGAATCGACCGGTATTTATAATTGGGGCGATATAATTCTCGACAGATGTGATATCAAATCTGCAATCCGCACAACGGTAGGACCTATGCTGATGACTGCTCCTATTGCTTTCAGCAAAAAATTTACTAATGAAAATATAAAAATTCTTTTTAATATACTCGATGACGATTACGATTATATTATTTTTGATTCGCCGGCAGGAGTAGGAGAGGGTTTCAGTCTTGCGGCAGCCTACGCCGATAGTGGAATAGTTGTATCTACTCCCGATGAAATATGCGTAAGAGCCGGTAATATTGCCGGTGAAAAATTAAACGAGATTGGCATAAATGATGTTCGGCTTATAATAAACAAATTTAACAAGAAAAAAGTAAGTAAGGGAAGAAGCCTCAATATTGATGAGTCTATTGATTCAACATATTTACAGCTTCTCGGAATTGTTCCTGAGGACGGCAGACTCGCTCTTTGCAGTATGGAGGGAATATTCGCTCTCGACAAAGCTTTTTCAAAGGCTGCAATTATGCGTATATCACAGCGTATATCCGGTATGGATGTTAATTTAAAGGTGTAAAAAATGAGCGGTTTTAATGAATATTCAACGATTGCCGCAGTTGCAACTCCACTCGGAACGGGCGGCGTAAGTATAATCCGTATTTCGGGCGAAGACGCAATGCTTATTGCCGATAAATGTTTTAAATCGGTTTTGGGTAAAAAGTTAACCGATTCCGACGGATACAGAGCGCATTACGGAAAAATTTTTGATAAAGAAAAGCCTATTGACGAGGCAGTTTGTCTTGTCTTTAAGAAACCTCACAGTTATACGGGAGAAAATGTCGTTGAAATAAACTGTCACGGCGGAATTTATATTACAAAGAAAATTTTGCAAACGGTAATTTCCTGCGGTGCTGTTCCGGCAGCTCCGGGAGAATTTACAAAAAGAGCATTTTTAAACGGTAAACTTGATCTCTCCGAAGCGGAAAGCGTTATGAATTTAATTTCCGCACAGGGTGAACAGGGCATTTCTGCGGCTTATAATATGCTTGAAGGTTCATTGTCAAAGAAAATAAATGAAATTTGTTCTTCTTTAATTTCAGCTGCGGCCAATATTGCCGCTTGGGTTGATTATCCCGACGATGAAATACCTGAGATCAGCGATGATAATTTAAAAATAATATTAAATAATGCTAATAATGAATTAAATAAATTATTATCACGATTTGACAGCGGTATGGCGGTAACTTCTGGTGTTGAAGCCGCAATAGTCGGTAAGCCTAATGTAGGTAAATCAACTCTGATGAATCTTATGACGGGCTATGATAGATCAATAGTTACCGAAATTGAGGGTACAACGCGCGATGTTATCGAGGAAACCGTAAATCTCGGCGGTTGTTTGCTCCGACTTTCCGACACAGCAGGTATAAGAAATACTTGCGATGAGGTTGAAAAAATCGGCGTAGAACGCAGTAAATCAAAAATTGAGCGAGCCGCAGTAATTTTTGCTGTATTTGATTTTTCAAAGCCTCTTTCGGATGAAGACTTTGAACTGATAGAAAGCTGTAAAAATAAAAGCGTTATACCGATTATAAACAAAGAGGATTTGAAACCGCAAGCCGATATTGATTATATAGAGAAAAATCTCGGTAAATGTATTTATATTTCGGCTAAAAACGGCAGCGGCTATGATGAGCTATGCTCAGCCGTTACAGATTTGCTTAATACTAAAAATTTTGATACTTCTTCTGCAATGCTTGCAAATGAGCGCCAAAGACTTTGCTGTGAAAAGGCTTCAAAAAGTCTTACTGAGGCTGAAAATGCTCTCGAAATAGGATTAACTCTCGACGCTGTCGGCGTCTGCATTGATGACGCTGTCAATAATTTGCTTGAATTGACGGGAGAAAAAGCAAGCGAAGCTGTTGTAAACGAAGTTTTCAGCCGCTTCTGCGTAGGAAAATAAAAGAAAGGATTGAAGATACCGGCATTTTGCCGCAAGGTATCATTAGCATTTTATGGAATATTTTGCTCAAAAATATGATGTTGCCGTAATTGGTGCAGGCCACGCCGGTATTGAAGCCGCACTTGCCGCCGCTCGTCTCGGTTGCAAGACCTGCGCTTTTACCGTAAATCTTGATTGGGTTGGTAATATGGCTTGCAATCCGTCAATCGGAGGAACATCAAAAGGTCATCTTGTAAGAGAAATTGACGCGCTCGGCGGTGAAATGGGTAAAGCTGCCGACGCAAATACTCTGCAAAGCAGAATTCTTAATCTCGGAAAAGGTCCGGCTGTTCATTCACTCAGAGCGCAGATTGACAGAAGACGATATTCCGAATATATGAAGCATGCGCTTGAATTGCAGGAAAATCTTGATTTGCGACAGACTGAAATTGTAAATATAGAAAAAACATCGGACGATCTGTGGAAATTAAAAACAAATCTTGAAGCTATATATATGGCGCAATGTGTAATTCTTGCAACAGGTACTTTTCTTTCGGGTAAAGTTTATGTCGGTGATGTTTCATACGACAGCGGGCCTGACGGAATGTTCCCGGCTAAGAAGCTCGGTGAGTCGCTTAAAAAGCTCGGACTGCCGATGAGAAGATTTAAAACGGGTACTCCGTCGCGCGTTAACAGAAGAAGCGTTGATTATTCAAAATTAGAAATTCAAAATGGCGACGAAAGAATTGTTCCTTTTTCTTTTGATAATAAATATGATATAAAAAACAAGCTTCCGTGCTATATAACATATACAAACAGCGATACGAAAGAGATAATTCTTAATAATCTGCATCGCTCACCTCTTTATTCAGGAAAGATAGACGGAAAAGGCCCTCGCTACTGTCCGAGTATTGAAGATAAAATCGTTAGATTTGCAGAGAAAGAAAGACATCAGATATTTATTGAACCGTGCGGTGAAAACACCGAAGAAATGTATTTACAGGGACTTTCGTCCTCTCTGCCTGAGGATGTTCAGCTTGAATTTATACATTCTATTCCCGGACTTAAAAATGCCAAGACTATGAGAACGGCATATGCGATAGAGTATGACTGTGTTGATCCTCTTTCCCTTAAAGCAAGTCTTGAATTTTTAAATTATGACGGACTTTTCGGAGCGGGACAGTTTAACGGTTCTTCGGGTTACGAAGAAGCTGCCGCGCAGGGACTTATAGCCGGAATCAACGCCGCGCGTAAGGTTAAAGGATTAGAACCGCTTATTTTGGAGCGTTCAAGTTCATATATAGGAACTCTGATTGACGATTTGGTAACTAAGGGTTGTTCTGATCCGTATAGAATGATGACTTCGCGTTCTGAATATCGTCTTATTTTAAGGCAGGATAATGCCGATAGGCGTTTGACTCCGATAGGTTATAAAATCGGTTTGATTTCAGAGGAAAGATATAATAAATTCCTTAAAAAGCTTGATTTGATAGATGAGGAACGCAAACGAATTCATAAAAAGGTGTTAGCACCAAACGATAAGTTAAACGAGGTACTTGTTTCACATGAAACATCACCCCTTGTTACAGGTGCGAAAATTGAAGATTTATTAAGGCGGCCGCAAATAAATTATGAAATTCTCAGCGAATTTGATACCGACCGTCCCGACTTACCTTATGAAATTTTTGAACAGGTTGAAATTGATGTTAAATATGAGGGATACATTAAGCGCCAACAGGCTCAGATTGACGAAATGCATCGCCTCGAAGTAAAAAAGCTTCCCGATGATATTGATTATTCTTCAATTCACGGACTTCGCCTTGAAGCAAGGGAAAAGCTTGATAAAATTAAACCTCACAGCGTCGGTCAGGCTTCAAGAATTTCAGGTGTAAGCCCGTCGGATATTTCGGTGCTTTTAATTTATCTTGAAAAGGAGAATCGCCGTGATTGATAAACAGCTTTTATTTAATGAAGCAAAAGATATCGGTATAGAGCTTGATGAGCTTGCACTCCAAAGACTTGATAAATATGCTGAAATGCTCGTTGAAACCAACAAAACTTTGAATTTAACTGCAATCACAGAGCCGACCGATATTTTATATAAGCATTTTATAGACAGTTTATCACTTCTCACGGCAGTTGAAGTTAAAAGCGGTGAAAAAATACTTGATGTCGGCACAGGAGCCGGTTTTCCGGGAGTTGTTTTGCTGATTGCAAAACCCGATATAAAAATTACCCTTATGGACGGTACAAATAAAAGGCTGAAATTTATTTCAGATGTTCTCGCGGAAATCGGACTTGAAGCTGAAATTTTACATTCGCGCGCGGAACTTGCCGGTAAAGAGAAAGAATACCGTGAAAAATTTTACCTTGTTACTTCGAGGGCGGTTGCTTCTTTAAATATTCTGAGCGAATATTGTTTGCCGTTTGTTAAGGTCGGCGGTATTTTTGCACCGATGAAATCTGTCAAAATAGATGAAGAAACCGAACTTGCACACAAAGCCGTAAATTTGCTCGGCGGCAAAATCCGTGAAATTAAGCGATATAATATCAAAAACTGCGGCGAACGGGCGGTAGTTATAACCGAAAAAATTTCGCAAACTCCGCCAAAATATCCACGAGCTTCGGCACAAATAAATAAAAAACCGCTCATATAAGGTAAAAACTGATAAAAATTAAAAATTTTAAGTCAATCAAAATGATTGGACATACTCCTCAAAGAGTGTTAAAGTAATTATGATGTAATATCATATCCGCTTTAATCCTGTGAGGAGGTTTTTTATGTTCAATTTCCGTAAAAATTTAAGACGGTCAAAATCTGTTGTAATGATTCCTGCGCGGAGAATTGAACCTAATCCTCACCCGGCGCGCCGGAGCTTTAATTGGAATGAACTTGAAGGTCTTGCACAAAGCATAGCGAAAAACGGACTGCTTCAACCGATAGTTGTAAGATATAAAGGCGACAAAAAATATGAGCTTATTTTCGGTGAACGCAGATTGAAAGCTTGTAAAATGGCAGGCTTTTCGTCAATCCCGTGCATAATTGTCAAAGCGAACGATAAAACGGCGGCATTATATACTCTTACGGAAGCTCTTGAACATAAAACTCTGAATTATCTCGAAGAAGCCGCCGCGATTGACCGCATTATAAAAGACTTTCGTTTGAGCCGTGAGGAAATTTCCGACAGGCTCGGCATACCCAAAAATGAACTTAATTATAAGCTCAGCCTTATGCGATTGCCCGATTACATACTGAAAAGAGCAGCAGAGCTTAATTTAAAAGAGGAACAGACGCGCGAATTATTAAAATTGCCTACTGTCGCAATGATGGAACAGGTTTTAAATGCGGTTGACGGAGAAAATTTAAACGGTAATTTGGCAAACGATTTAATTAAAGACACAGTTTATCGGTCACAGCGCAAAAAAGGCAAGGTTGTTATGGCCGTTAAAGATGTTCAGATTTTTATAAATACATTCAATCACGCTGTCGATACTATGAAAGAATGTGGAATTAAAGCCACTTCGGCTAAAACCGAAACGGAAAAATGTATAGAATATACCGTAAAAATAGAAAAACCCTCCGCTTGACTGATTTATTAAATTAAAAGCCGATTTTATATATTCAGCGTAAAAACTATGCTGTCCTTATAAAATCAGGCTTATTCTTCATACAAAAAGTGAAAATTGTTTCATGTGAAACAAAAAATATTAAAATTTAGTGAAATAGGTCTTTAATTTGATATATGTTTGTGATATAATTCTCTTGTATTAGATTAAAAGGAAGTGAACAGATGGCGAAAACTATTGCAGTTGTAAATCAGAAAGGCGGAGTCGGAAAAACAACCTCCACCGTAAATCTTGCGGCTGCTGTCGCTTCTAAGGGATACAGAGTGCTTTTGGCTGATATAGATCCTCAGGGTAACGCCACGAGCGGCGTCGGAATAAATAAACGAGAATTAAAAGCTTCATCATATGATGTTCTGATAAATTCAGCCGGAGCGGACGAGGTTATTATAAAAACCGAATTTCAAAATCTTTGGGTGATGCCGGCAAGTATGAATCTTGCGGGTGCGGAGCTTGAAATGGTAGATATGGATAGGCGTGAAACCCGTTTAAAGATTGCTTTTGCCCCGATTAAGGACGATTTTGATTATATTTTTCTTGATTGTCCGCCGTCTCTCGGACTTATAACGCTGAATGCTCTGTGTTGCTGTGATACGGTTTTAGTACCTATTCAATGCGAATATTATGCACTTGAAGGACTTTCACAACTGATTTCAACCATAAGACAGGTAAAAAGACTTTATAATCCGCTTATTAACATCGAGGGCGTACTGCTTACGATGTTTGACGGCAGACTTAATCTCACAAATCAGGTAGTTAATGAGTTAAAGCGGTTTTTCCCACGAAAAGTTTATGCTACGGTTATACCGAGAAATGTCAAGCTTTCCGAGGCTCCGAGCTTTGGACAGCCTGTTATGTATTATGATAAGCGTTCAAAGGGTGCGGCGGCATACGATTCGCTCGCTCTTGAATTTCTGAAAATGAACGGCAAGGAGGTTAAAAACTGATGGCACAGAAAAAAGGCGGTTTGGGCAGAGGACTTGAATCACTTTTTGTTGATAATTCTGTTGAAGAAATAAACGGCTCTGTTACCAAGTTGAAAATTATGGATATCGAGCCAAACAATGACCAGCCGAGAAAAATTTTTGATGAAAATGCTCTTTCTGAGCTTGCAGACAGTATAGCACAGCACGGAGTATTGCAGCCGCTCGTTGTACGGCCACTGACAAACGGCAGTTATCAGCTTGTTGCCGGCGAGCGCAGGTGGAGAGCCGCAAGGATAGCCGGACTTACCGAAGTTCCCGTAGTTATCAAGGATTTGACCGACAGTGAAACCATTGAAATAGCAATGGTGGAAAATTTACAGCGCGAGGACTTAAATCCGCTCGAAGAAGCTCTCGGATATCGCTTTATGATGGACAGGCTTTCAATCACTCAGGAACAGGCGGCGCAAAAGGTCGGCAAATCACGCCCTGTAATAGCTAACGCTCTGCGACTGCTTAAATTGCCCGATGAGGTTCAGACAATGGTAAGCGACAACCTGATAACCGCAGGTCATGCGCGCGCTTTGCTTTCTTTTGAAGACAAAGACGAAATAATAGCCGTTGCCAAGAGGATTATCAAAGAGGACCTTTCAGTAAGAGAGGTTGAATTATTGGCAAAAAAAGCTAAGAAAAGTCCAAAAGAGAAAAAAGAAACAAGAAGAGATAAATTTTTCAGCGAAGTTGAGCTTGCACTTGTTGACAATCTCGGTAGAAAGGTTAAAATTAAAGAAAACGGAAAAAAAGGTTCGGGAGTTCTGGAAATTGAATTTTTTGATAAATCAGACCTTGAAAGCCTTGCTATGAATCTTGAAAATTACGGCAAATAAAAATTGGAGTTGATATAAATGTTAGATATTAAGTTAATCAGAGAAAATCCCGATATGGTAAAAGCGGCCATGAAAACCAGAAATAAAGATATGGACGCGCTTGTAGACGAGGTACTTGAAATCGACGCTGAACGCAGAGAGCTTATGAAAGTTACCGACGCTATGAAGCAGGAGCAGAACACCGCAAGCAAAAAAATTCCGCAGCTCAAAAAAGAGGGCGGCGATATTGCGCCGATAATGGCTCGTATGAATGAAATAAAAGAGAAAATCAAAGCGAATGACGCGGCAATTTCCGAGCTTGACGCCAAGCAGAAAAAAATTATGTACGAGTTTCCGAATGTTCCGAACAAGAGCGTTCCTATCGGCAAAGATGACAGCGAAAATGTTGAGGTTCGCCGTTGGGGAGAGCCGAGAAAGTTCGACTTTGACGCGAAAGCTCATTGGGATCTCGGCGCAAACCTCGGAATTCTCGATCCGGAGACTGCGGCAAAGGTAACGGGAACCCGTTTCCATTTCTATAAGGGACTCGGAGCAAGGCTTGAAAGAGCTATCATAAATTTTTATCTTAACACTCATGTTGAGAACGGATACACAGAAGTATTGCCTCCGTTCCTTGTAAACAGAGCTTCTATGACGGGTACCGGCCAGCTTCCTAAATTTGAAGAGGACGCTTTCAAGACTGTTGACGATTACTTCCTTATCCCGACGGCAGAGGTTCCCGTAACCAATATGCATCGTGACGAAATTCTCGACGGAAGCAAACTCCCGATTAAATACTGTGCATATTCCGCCTGTTTCAGAGCGGAAGCAGGTTCAGCCGGCAGAGATACGAGAGGACTTATCCGTCAGCACCAGTTCAACAAGGTTGAGCTTGTTAAATTTGTTGATCCCGAAACCTCCTATGATGAGCTTGAAAAGCTGACAAATGACGCCGAAAGAGTGCTTCAACTTTTGAAGCTTCCGTACAGAGTTGTTTGCCTTTCAACAGGCGATATCGGTTTCTCTTCCGCAAAGACATATGATATTGAAGTATGGATGCCGTCATACGGCAGATATGTTGAGATTTCCTCCTGCTCCAATTTTGAGGATTTCCAGGCGCGCCGCGCTTCAATCAGATTTAAAAAAGATTCAAAGAGCAAGGCTCAGCTTGTTCATACTCTTAACGGTTCGGGCGTAGCAATAGGAAGAACTACCGCGGCTATACTTGAAAATTATCAGAATGAGGACGGAAGCATTACTGTTCCCGAAGTTCTTGTTCCGTATATGGGTACGGATATCATTAAATAAAATCGGCGTTTTTGCCGTAAACGGCGGCGAGGTTTACCACTTAATTCAGGCAGACCCGCCGCTTGAATTTTTGCAGAAAGGTATGATAAAATGGAGGAACTTTACTACGGCAGAGGAACGGATAATGAAAATGAAAGTCTGATTGAATTTCTTGACGAAATATTTTTTGAAAATGACGAGCCGCCCTGCGGATTTAAAATTCTGCTGCCGAAAATATATAAGAGTGAGAGCCGTCCGGCATACAATAATTTTATCGTAAAGCAATCGGACGGGAAATTCCGTGCGGCGGTGGGCGCTTTTTATAACGAGCTTTCAGCCGGAGGTGAAACGCTGAAAGCATATTGCATAGGCAATGTCGGAGTCGGTAAACAATACCGCTCAAAGGGATATATGAGAGAGCTTATGAATATGGCGATTGACGATATGACGGCAAAAGGCGCAGACTTCGCCTATCTCGGCGGCAACCGCCACCGTTACGCTTACTTCGGATTTGAACCCGGCGGAATCAAATATAATTTTATCTTTCACCGTGATAAAATTAAACATTCTCTCGGTGAAAAATCATCGAGGCTCACTATAAAAGAGCTTGAAAAAAACGATGAAAAAAGTCTTGATTTTATTGAAAAAATTTACAAAGAAAATACGGTACATTCCATCAGAAAAAGAGAAGATTTATTCGACATTCTCTGCTCGTGGAAAAGACAGCCGTATCTGCTTTTTGACGGGAACGAACCCGTCGGCTATATTATCTGTAAGGGAAAGATCCGATTTGTCGATGAAATGACGCTCACCGATAGCCGGTATTATCCCGACACGGTTAAAGCTGTATTTGAGAACAGCGAAGAAAAGAAAATTTCTTTTCATTCCGCAGAATTTGAAACCGAAAAAATGAGCTTTATGATTAAAAATGCGGACGAATATACAGTTGGGTGCGACGAGGCTTCGCTGATTTTAAACTTTGAAAAATGCATAAGAGCCTTTATGAAAGCAAAGACAGAATTCACGCGTCTTTGCGACGGAGAATTAAGCGTTCTGATACACGGAAAAAGAGCGGATGAAAAATTTAAAATAACTGTCAAAGATAATCGTGTTTCTACCGAAAAATTCAGCGGTGAAGCACAGCTTGAATTGGAACATCTCGAAGCGGAAAGATTGTTTTTCTCGGCGGCGAGTGAAAAGAGAATTTCTCTCCCACCCGAAACGGCGCAATGGCTGCCGCTGCCAATTTATATTTTTGACGCAGATAAGATGTAAATATTTTTATTTTTATAGGAGGAAATTATGTCAGTAACAAAATCATTTTACGGTAAAATGCCGGACGGCAAAGAAGTAGAAATGTATTCAATTTCAAACGGAAAAATCACCTTGCAGCTCATAACTCTCGGCGCAACGCTGCAAGCACTTTACACGCCCGATAAATTCGGCAGACTCAACGATATAACGGTAGGCTTCGACAGCCTTTACGGTCATCTTAATTTTACCGATTATCAGGGAAAAACCGTCGGCAGATATGCAAACAGAATTGCGGGCGGAAAGATGATAATTGACGGTGAAGAAATAAATCTTGTAAAGAACGAGAAAGACAAAACCTGTCTGCACAGCGGCGGAGAATTTTCGTCGGCAATCTGGCAGGCGGAAGCTGTCGGTGAAAATGCGGTTAAATTTACGCATACGAGCGAGGACGGAACAAACGGATTTAAGGGAAATCTTACGGCGAATGTCACTTATACGCTGACCGACGACGATCGCGTTGTAATAGAGTATTACGCAGTCTGCGACAAGGCGACCGCGATAAACTTTACAAATCACACATATTTCAATCTCTGCGGTGCGGCTTCAAGCAATGTTCTCGGTCACATTCTTCAAATAAATTCGGACGAAATTACCCCGACCGATTCCGACAGTATTCCCACGGGCGAAAAACGCAGCGTCAGCGGAACGGCATTTGATTTCAGAGAGCCGCATACTGTCGGGGAGAGGATAAACGATTCCGACGAACAGCTTGTTCAATGTCTCGGATATGACCATAATTTCTGCCTTAATCACCATGAGGGAAAGGCGGACGCGGTTGTTTATGAACCTGTCAGCGGAAGAAAGTTGGAGCTTTATACGGATTTGCCCGGAGTACAGCTTTATACGGGAAATTTCCTTGACGGAACCGTTATAGGTAAGGGCGGTATGCCGCTTGTCAAACACGCGGGACTTTGCCTTGAAACGCAGTATTATCCCGATTCGCCGAATCATCCCGATTTCCCGCAGTGTACCTTTGCGGCAGGCGAGGAATACAAGTCCGTTACGGAATTCAGAATATCGGTTGTCGAGTAAGCTAAGGGTTTAAAGAAATTTTTTCATTAGTTCATAAATACTTAAAAATAAGTGGTATAATTGTTACAAGGACAATATTTATGTCCTATTATGTTAAAACGGAGGGATTTTTATGGCAACAGAAAAAATTATGGTTGTTGACGATGACACTAACATTTGCGAGCTTCTCAGACTTTATCTTGAAAAAGAGGGCTATGCGGTATCCATTGCGAATACCGGTATGCAGGCGGTAAAGATGTTTGCAGAGCATCAGCCTGACCTCATGCTTCTCGATGTAATGATGCCGGAGCTTGACGGATGGCAGGTTTGCCGTGAAGTCCGTAAATATTCAAATAAACCGATAATTATGCTGACGGCAAAGGGCGAAACCTTTGATAAGGTTCTCGGTTTGGAGCTGGGTGCGGACGACTACATAACGAAGCCGTTTGATACCAAGGAAGTCCTTGCGAGAATCAAGGCTGTTTTAAGGAGAGCTTCGGGCGCCGCTGCGGCTAACGAGAGTGCTCAGATAAAGCAGGTTACTTATGATAATCTCGTTGTAAATCTCACAAATTATGAGCTTAGAGTCAAGGGTGAAAAGGTTGACGCTCCTCCGAAAGAGCTTGAACTTCTTTATCATCTTGCAAGCAATCCGAACCGCGTATTTACGCGCGATCAGCTTCTTGACGAGGTTTGGGGCTTCGATTACTACGGCGACAGCAGAACGGTAGATGTTCATATTAAGCGTATAAGAGAAAAGCTTGAAGGCGTTTCGGACAAATGGGAGCTTAAAACCGTTTGGAGCGTCGGATACAAGTTTGAAACTAAGGACTGATTTTAATGCACAAACAAAAAATCAGCAAAACCTCGCGCAAGCTTTTTCATAAATACCTGATGATAATTACTTCGGTAATTCTTATGTCGGTTATCGTTCTTTGCTCAACATATATCATTATAGCGACCAAAAGCTGGAACAAGGAACAGCTCGGAGTTCTTTCGCACAACGCGGAAGTAATAGCGGAAAATTCCGAGGATATAATGCAAAAATACAACGACTTCAATTCGGACACAAGCGAAGGCACGGATATAGCTCCGCTTACGATGATTTGTAATACTATGCGAATTATGTCGAATGCCATAGACGCCGATATTTTCATCACCGATATGAACGGCAAGGTCGTTGTCTGCAAGGAAATGATAAACGATAGGTTTAATTTCAGTCAGGAATCGAATTGCATAATTCACAGCGGTTATAATATTGACGGCGAAATTATAGAAAAGGCGTCCGAGGGAAATTACTCCGTTATAGATACACTCGGCGGAATTTTTATCCGCAATCAGCTTACCGCCGCTTCACCTATCACGGTGAACGGAAAGACCGTTGCGATAGTTTTTGCCACGGAGCCGATAACGGTAAGCTGGTACACCTATATGAAAAAAATATTCCAGATAATGCTGATAGCAATAGTGCTGTCGCTTATACTTTCTTTCATAACGGTGTATATTCTCTCGTACCGGCTGACAAAGCCTCTCCACGAAATGTCTGAGGCAACTAAGCGGTATTCCCAGGGCGATTTCAGCTATAAGGTAAAGGTAAGGGGCAACGACGAGCTTTCACAGCTTGCGGAAGCGTTCAATTCAATGGCGGCTTCCCTGTCGGCGCTTGAAAGCAGCCGCCGCAGCTTCGTTGCAAATGTTTCTCACGAGCTTAAAACACCGATGACTTCGATAGGCGGCTTCATTGACGGTATGCTTGACGGAACGATACCGAAGGACAAATATCCGCACTATCTGCAAATCGTTTCCGACGAAGTTAAGCGCCTGTCAAGACTGGTTACGAGCATGCTGAATATGTCAAAGCTTGAAGCCGGAGAAATGCCGATAAACATAAAGAATTTTGATTTGAGCGCAAATCTCTTTAAAACTCTGCTTTCTTTTGAGAAAAAAATCAACGATAAGCAGATAGATATAGAGGGACTTGACCGTCTGGAAAGCATTTATGTCAAGGCTGATGAAGATATGCTTACTCAGGTTGTCTATAATCTTATAGATAATGCGGTAAAATTCACTCCGCAGAACGGTTATATCCGATTCAAGGCTTATTCCGATCCCGAAAAGATTTATGTCAGCATCAGAAACTCCGGAGCAGGAGTTGAAAAAGAAGAGCTTGACAAAATTTTTGAGAGATTTTATAAGGTCGATAAATCCAGAAGCTACGATGTCAAGGGCGCAGGTCTCGGTCTGTACCTTGTCAAGAGTATTATAGAGCTTCACGGCGGCGAGATAAAAGCAACGAGCGTTGTCGGAGAATACACGGAGTTTGCATTTTGGCTTCCCAATGTTTAATTTTTGTTTACAAAATCAATAATTCTTTTTAATACAAACAGCCTAAAATGTAAAACAGCAAACGGAAAAACCGTGAAAAACGGATTCATTGCCGCAAAAGAAATATTGCAGCGTTTCGCGCTGCTTTACCGGGAGGTATATAGTATGAATGATGAAAGAAACAATTACGGCGAAAACGGTTTCGGCTCGGACGAAAACACTTCTGCCGACGAAGCTCAGCAAAAAGCTGCCGACACAGAAAGCAGCGGCGCGGAGTATTACGCACAGACAGAGCCGCAGAGTAATGCCGATGACGGAAACGGCGGCTATTCTCAGCAAAACGGCTCGACTTCGGGAAGTTATTACACTTCTCAGCAAAGCAGTTCCGGCAGCTATTATACAGCCGACGCGAATAACGGTTCATATACCGGAAACTCTCAGCCTAATCCGCCGTATATGAATGACAATAATCCTCAGCCCTACGCCGACGCGGAGAAAAAGGACAAGAAAAAGAAAAAAGGAATAATCGCTTTTGTTGTCGCTCTTGTCGCAGTAGTTCTTTGCATAGCGATAGTTCTTGCGGTTTATCCGATTTCCAAAAAGACAGAAAACTCTGCCGGCGGAGATTCTACTCAGCTTAAAATCAGCGAGTCGCCGGAAGCAACGAAATCAAACGGAGATGTCCTTTCAAGCGCCGAAATTGCGGAGCTTGCCGACAAAATCAATGTTGGAATAATTCTTTACGGCAAAACTCAGTCGTTCATAAATTCTTCTTCGGAGTCAAGAGTCGGAGAGGGTTCGGGTATAGTTATGAGCAAGGACGCTTCGGGTAAGTACACTTATATTGTTACCTGCGCCCATGTTATAAGCGGAGTTCAAACTTCCGGCTATACTATGACTGTTATGGACTCAAACGGCAATACCTATGACGGTATTCTTGTCGGATACGATACCAAAACCGATGTCGGCGTTATAAAGGTTGAAACCGATCAGCTCACAACGGCAACCTTCGGTGATTCCTCAAAGCTTGTAAAAGGTCAGCAGGTTTACGCGATAGGTAATCCGGGCGGCACGGAATTCTTCGGTTCTTTCTCAAACGGCGTTGTTGCCGCTATCGACAGACCGATAAGCAGTGAAAGCGGTTACGAAATGAACTGCATACAGCATACGGCGGCTATAAACGAGGGTAATTCCGGCGGCGCATTGCTTAACGAATACGGACAGGTTATCGGAATTAACTCGTCTAAGATTGTAAGCACCGGATACGAGGGAATGGCTTTTGCAATACCTATCAGCGACGCAAAGACGATTATAGACGATATCATCTCTAACGGCTATGTTACGCAAAGACCTAAACTCGGTATAACCTACGCTGCGGCGACCAAATATCAGCAGTACGCGATGATTGTAAAGTATAACGATCTGCCGAGCGGTTCGCTTGTAATCGCAAGCATTTCAAACGACAGCTCGCTTGCAAATACAGACGCTAAGGTTGGCGACCTTATCATAGCCGTTGACGGCGAGGAGCTTTCCGATGCGGATATACTCCTCGATAAGATTGAAAACGGCAAGGTCGGAGATAAAATGAAGCTTACTCTTTGCCGTGTCAATGCAGACGACTACTCAATAACAAAATTCGATGTTGAAATTACGCTTGTTGAGGACAGAGGAACTTCCGAAACCGACACGCAGACAACCACCCAGAGCTATTGGGAGGAATACTTCAAAGGCGGATTTTAATTGAATTTCAAAGGCGCTGTAAAAAAACGAAAGTTTTTTACAGCGCCTGTTAAGGGGATAGGAAAAAAGATGAAGAACGGACAAACTGAGCAAAATTAAGGCTTTTGCCTTGATTTTGTCTGCCCGGCGGCGTACAAAGGTACGCCGAGTGGCGAAGTTTGTTCGTAGTATAAAACAAAATAATATTTACATTTTACACTTTAAAGTAATATTATGGGGATTCTTTCAGTTTTCAATACTGAACAAGAACCCCCTTGTGTTATACGGTTTTATACGGTCTTCGCTTTTTTTACATCCCCTTGATATGTTTTATATAAACGGAGGCTTTTATGTTAGATAAATTTATTTCTCTGTTGCCGGAGGACATTGACGGAGTAATGATAGTTTCGCCGGTAAACAGATTCTTTTTCACCGATTTTGAATCGAGCGACGGCATACTGATAGCGGGCAAAAAAGGTTCGGCGTTTTTTACCGACAGCCGATATATAGAAGCGGCGCAGAACAAAATAACCTGCTGTGAGGTCAGAGAGCTTAAAAATACAAAGGAGCAGCTTCCTGCGGTGCTTGCAGAACTGGGCATAGAAAAGCTCGGAGCCGAGGGCGACCGACTTACGGTTAACGAGCTGAAAAGCTATTGTAAAACGGTCGAGCCGGTTGAAATTGTCTGCGACGGAATCGACGCGATTATTGACAGCGTCAGAAATATTAAGACCGAGTGGCAGCTTCAACGCATAATAAAAGCTCAGCGAATTGCCGAGAGCGCGTTTGAGCATATCCTCGGATTTATCAGAGAGGGTGTTACCGAGAAAGAAATCGCGCTTGAACTTGATTATTATATGCTTAAAAACGGCGCGGACGCACTCTCTTTTGAAACGATTGCGGTAAGCGGAGCGAACACCTCGAAGCCGCACGGAGTGCCTACCGACAAACCGGTTGAGTCGGGCGACTATATAACAATGGATTTCGGCGCAGTTGTTGACGGATATCATTCGGATATGACGAGAACGGTATCGGTCGGTAAAATTTCAGATGAACAGAGAAAGGTGTATTCGACTGTTCTCAGGGCGCAGCTTGCCGCACTTGAAATTATCAGGGAAGGGCTGCCGTGCCGTGACGCAGACGCGGCAGCGAGAAAAATCATAACGGACGAGGGCTACGGCGAATTTTTCCGTCACAGTACAGGTCACGGAGTCGGAGTTGAAATTCACGAGAAGCCGAATCTTTCACCGAAAGCGCAGACCGTATTGGAAAGCGGAAATATCGTCACGGTAGAGCCGGGAATATATTTACCGGGTAAATTCGGCGTAAGAATAGAAGATATGGTTATGGTTACCCCGGACGGATGTAAAAATTTGACATTTGCAGATAAAAATTTAATTTCCTTATAATATTGACGAAAAGGTTACAATATGTTACAATTCGTATTGTGATTTTATTTTAAAGGAGTTTATGCAATGCCGAAGATTAAGCCGTCAGTAAAACGCAAGCTGATATCTTTTGCGATTTCGATAGTTGTAGCGGTGGCAGGAATGTTCGCAATGAGTATTTTTTCAAACGCCGCGGCATACAATTCTGTTGTTCTCGATGTGCCGAGAATCAGTCAGCGTCCTAATACGGGCGACTGCGCCATTGCTTCTATTGCTTCTGTTGAGGCGTATTTTCACGGACTCAAATCGGGAGATTATACCTCGGAAGCGTATAAAACCGTTTATTCTGCAAACGGTAATTCCATAAGCGCGAACTGGTCGGCTATCGGTTACAAGAAGGTAAGCGGATGCGACCTTGAAACCGTGTATAAGCAGCTCGTTACCGGCTATCCGGTTATAGTTCACAGAACATCAAGCCACTATTCGGTTATTTACGGCTATAAGGGCAGCAGCACTTCGCTTGAACTTTCAGGCTTCCTTATTTTTGATGTTGACGATTCGTACAGCGATTCATCTTCCAAAAAGAATCTTTCCGAGTGGAAGCGCTCATATACTCTCGACCATATAGTGCTGAGAACCGACGGAATTGCAAAAACTCCGTCAAGCTTAACGATAGAGGGCAACCACCCTGCTCCGTATCACATAAAGGGCGAAACTCAGAGCGTATATGGCAGAGTTCTTTCCCCAAAAACGATTACAAGCGTAAGCGTTAATATTAAGGACAGCTCAGGTGCGGTCGCACAAGGTTCGAGCTATTCCGCAAATCCGAATTCCGGTAATTTTGCGATTTCGTCCGCCGATTCAAAGATGGCTTTCAGCAAGCTGCCCACAGGTTCATATACATACAATATTTCCGCAAAGGATTCTTCCGGCAAAACGGCTGCTTACTCTTTCAGTTTTAAGGTTGTTTCGAGCAAGTCTGCCATACCCGACGGAGCATACACTTCAAACGGTTCTTTTGTATCGGGTACGGATAACGGCGAAAACTCCGATTCGGAAGCCGAGACCGTAACTGTTTCGTACAAAGCTATCGTTGACGCCGATGTAGGACTCAATCTTCGTTCGGGCGCAGGAACTCAGTATTCTGTACTTACAACCATACCCAACGGAACCGAACTGTCGATAACGGCAGAAAAAGGAAATTGGGCAAAGACTACATACTCAGGCAAGTCGGGTTGGGTAAGCAAAACTTATATCAAAAAAGTTGTCAATGACGCTCCGGCTGACGATGATGTTTCTTTGATAAAAGGCGACCTGCTTCTGTTCACGAGCTTAAACGCCCCGATGAAAGAAAGCAACACTATGTATTCCGACACGCTTGCAATTATCCCGACAAGCACTCTGCTCAGAGCCAACAGCGTTGACGGCATCTGGTACAATGTAACTTATGCGGGCAAAACGGGTTGGATTCATTCGGTATATTGCGTTGATTCGGTCGGTGATGTAAACGACGACGGTATGGTGGACTCCCAGGACGCGCTTATGATACTGAGATACAGCGTTAACGGCGACGGATTTGACGAAACGCAGGAAAGACGAGCCGATATTGACGGCAGCGGCTCAGTAAATTCCACGGACGCGCTTATGATTTTGCGTATTTCTCTTGGATATTTGGTGTGAGAATAAATTTTTTTAATAATTTTTTATTTATAATCTGCTTTTTGTATTAAAAGACTTGAAAAATTAACAAAAATAGTATAAAATAATTTTGTATTGATAGGTTAATAGCCAAATCGGTATCGGAAATAATAAATCGGAGGAAAAAATATGATTTCAGCAGGAGATTTCAGAAACGGCGTTACTTTTGAAGAGGACGGAAATGTACTTCAAGTTATCGAATTCCAGCATGTTAAGCCGGGTAAGGGCGCCGCTTTCGTCAGAACAAAGACAAAGAATGTTCTTACGGGTTCCGTTGTTGAGAAGAGCTATAACCCCACAGCTAAATTCCCGACTGCATATATCGAGAGAAAAGATATGGAATATTCTTATACAGACGGCGACCGTTATTATTTTATGGATCAGGAGAGCTACGAGCTTGTTCCGATCAACGCTTCCGACCTTCCCTCAAACTTCAAGTTTGTTAAGGACGGTATGGTTTGCAAGATTCTTTCCTACAAGGGCAAGATTTTCGGCGTTGAGCCGCCGACCTTTGTTGAGCTTGAGGTAACCAAGACCGATCCGGGCTTCAAGGGCGACACAGCTACCAACGCTACCAAGCCGGCTACGCTTGAAACAGGCGCAGAGATCAAGGTTCCCCTTTTCATTGACGAGGGCGAAATGATCCAGATTGACACCCGTACAGGCGAATATCTCGGCAGAGCTTAATTTCAGAAAGGTGATTTAATTATGATGACAGTTACAGAAAAAGCCGCATATCTCAAAGGACTTGTTGAAATGGCACATTTTGAGGCTGAAACCGATGAGGTTAAGCTCATTAAAGCTATGGCTGATGTTATCGGTGAAATGGCTGATTCTATTGCCGACCTTGAAGACGAAGTTGCTTACCTCACAGAGGAGCTTGACGAGATTGACGAGGACCTCGGCGATCTTGAAGATTTCGTTTATGAAATAGACGATGATTGCTGCTGTGACGATGACTGCGATTGCTGCGACGACGATTGCGATTGCTGCGGTTACTTCGAGGCTGAATGTCCCGCTTGCGGCCAGGTAATTCGTCTTGACGAGAGCGTTCTCGACGAGGATTCTATTGAGTGCCCCGCTTGTGGCGAAACACTTGAATTCGACTTCGACGACGAGGACGACAGCGACGAGGATGACGAAGACTGATTTCAACTTTTGCGCTCAGATATGACGAAAAAGTAATTCAAAAGTACGGATAAAAGGAGAGCGGAAGCAGATACCGTCCTTGATTCCGTACTTTTTCGCTTTTCAGCATTTTTAGAAAGGAATACGCCGCCAAAATGAAATTGGAAGAAAAAACTGTTAAAAAGAATTATGTTTACAACGGAAGAATAATAAATGTTCGATGCGATGACGCCGAGCTTCCCACCGGCAAGCCGTGCAAGCGCGAGGTCGTAGAGCATAACGGCGGTGTTTGCATTGCGCCGATAACCGATAATAATGAATTGCTATTTGTCAGACAGTTCAGGTATCCGTATATGCAGGTTATCTCCGAGCTTCCTGCCGGCAAGCTTGAAAAGGGAGAAGATCCGCTTGAATGTGGCAAGCGAGAGCTGATGGAAGAAACGGGTTGTATTGCCGATGAGATTTTCAGCTTGGGTAAGTTTTATCCCTCTCCCGGATACTGCGGCGAGATAATTCATCTCTATGCCGCCAAAGGCTTGAAGTTCGTCGGTCAGAAGCTCGACGAGGATGAATTCCTTAATGTTGAGAAGATTGAGCTTGACAAAGCGGTAGAAATGATAATGAATGACGAGCTGAGGGACGGAAAAACGCAGGCGGCAGTAATGAAGCTGAAAATTCTTGCCGACGGAGGAAAACTCTGATGAAAAAGCTTATTTTGGCGTCTTCTTCACCGCGCCGCAGAGAAATTATGAGCGAAAAAGGTTTGGATTTCACCGTCAGCGTTTATCCTGTTGATGAAAAAATCGAACTGGGTACGCCGCCGGACGAGGCGGTTAAGCAGCTTGCGACGAAAAAAGCGCAGGCGTCGGCTCAAAATAATCCGGATTGCATCACAGTCGGAGCGGATACGGTGGTGGCGCTTGGCGGAGAGATTCTCGGCAAACCGAGTTCGCGCGAGGACGCGGTTGATATGCTTATGAAGCTGTCGGGCAAAACTCACAGCGTTTTTACCGGAGTGGCGGTTGTGACCGATTCAAATACCGAAATTTTTTGTGAGGAGACAAAGGTTCGGTTCAAGACTCTTACCGAGGCGCAGATTGACGAGTATGTTGCTACGGGCGAACCGATGGATAAAGCGGGCGCCTACGGAATACAGGGTAAGGGCGGCGAGCTTGTTGATTCGATTGACGGCGATTATTATAATGTCGTCGGTCTGCCGATAGATTTACTTTGCAGGGTGCTGAAAAAATATGGCGTTGAAATTTAATTTTTTGGATATTACCGTTGAAGCTCCGAATGAGGAAGCACAGAGTGCCTTTGTCGGTTTCGTTACAGGACATCCTGTTCTGACGGCGGTAATAATTATTGTGGTGCTGTCGGCTCTCGTCGCGGTGTATTTCAGATTTTTTCACAATAAAATCAAAGAAAAGCTCGTTAAAAAAGCCGCGGAGAAAGAAGCGGCGGAGCGGGCGGCATATTGGGCAGAAAAAGAACGGCGTAAGAAAAAGCGTCGGAAGCACAGATAAAATTCGTGAAAAAGGAGGCAGCTATGAGCAGTAACGAAGGACTGAACAAACGCTTTAACACAGGCTTTATGCTGTGTCTTATAACGCTGTTTCAGCTCGTCACTTTTTCGACGGTGCTTTTTAACGGCGAGTTTAATCCGATTTTACTTGCGGTTTTTGCGGGCTACATAGTTGTTGAGTGGGTTTATTTTATTGTAGCGTCCGCTTTTTGCAATCAGAATAATTTTGAACTTGAAGTATTGGCGTTTCTTTTTTCCGGAATAAGTCTGACTATTTCTGCGAGCGTTTATGACGATTATGCGCCTAAGCAGTTTGTTGCCATAATTTTAGGTTTGGTAACATTTATAGCTATGCTGCTTGTGCTTCGGCGCACCGATGTGGTAATGAAGCTCAGAATGCCCGTTGCGGTTGCGGCAATTTTACTGCTGGCACTCAATCTCGCCCTTGCACAGTATAATAAGGGCGCGTACAACTGGATTACCATAGGCGGATTTTCAATTCAGCCGTCGGAGATAGTGAAGTTAGCTTTTATTTTTGTCGGAGCGGCTTCCCTTGACAAGCTGCAAAATTCAAGAAGCCTTACAAAATATCTGATATTCTCATTTGCCTGTGTCGGCGCGTTGTTTTTAATGCGCGACTTCGGAACGGCGCTGATATTTTTCTTTACTTTCATTATTATAGCGTTTATGCGCTCCGGCGATGTTAGAACGATTGCGCTCGTATGCGTTGCGGCGGCGCTCGGTGCGATAATGATAATTTATTTCCGACCGACCGTTGCGGCGAGATTTTCAACTTACCGACATATATGGGAGCAAATCAATGACGCGGGTATGCAGCAGACGAGAGTATTGATTTACTCTGCAAGCGGCGGCTTGCTCGGACTCGGAATAGGTAACGGCAAATTAAAAGATGTTTTTGCTTCGACAACCGACCTCGTTTTCGGTATGCTTTGCGAAGAATGGGGAATGATAATTGCGTTTACCGTTATTTTGGCGTATGTTTTCATTCTTCTTTATGCGATAAAGGTTGCGCGGACAACACGCTCTGCTTTTTATGCGATTGCGGCGTGTGCGGCGGCAGGGCTTATACTTTTCCAGACGGGACTGAATATTTTTGGCGTAACGGATATCGTTCCGCTTACAGGAGTAACCTTGCCCTTTATCAGCCGAGGCGGTTCAAGTATGATTTGTTCGTGGGGACTGATTGCCTTTATAAAGGCGGCGGATATAAGAACCTACCCGAAGCTTTCCGAAACGATACTTCCCGACCATCCGCTGTATCCTCCCGATGTTAAAATCGGCAGAAAAAATGTAAAGCGTACAACGGCGACACAGAGCGGAAAAGATGTACCGATAAGTAAAAAACGGACTTCCGCACAGAAAGATATACCTGTCGGCAAACGCAAAAACTCATCGGGCGATATTCCTATAAGCAAAAAGAAGTAACTATACAGGGGTAAAAGCGAGGGGTAAAAGTATGAAGCGGCAGCGGAGGACGCAGAGATGAACAATACTACCAAACGAGCATATTTCCTTTACATTTTTATACTTGTATTTATAGTCGGCTTGGGCGCGATGGTTTACAGCTTCATTGCCAACGGAGGCGATTGGATATCAAACCGCGTCAACAGGCATATTTATACCAACGGTCAGATTGCGAGCGCGGGTACGATTTACGACTGCAACGGCGTTGCGCTTGCATATAGTGAGGACGGCGTGAGAAAATATAATGAGGACTCCGCCGTACGCAAGGCGACTCTGCATACTGTCGGAGACACGGCTTCTTATATTTCAACGGGCGTGCAGTCTGTTTACAGCTCTGATTTGTCGGGCTATGATTTTGTAAACGGCGTTTACAATCTAAAAAAATATAATAAAGGCAATGATATAAATTTGACTATCGACGCCGAAATCTGCAAAAAAGCCTACAAAGCGTTCAACGGCAGAAAGGGTACGATAGGCGTATATAATTATAAAACGGGCGAAATCGTCTGTATGGTTTCCTGCCCGACCTATGATCCGAACAATAAGCCCGACGATATTGACACCAATCCTGATTATGAAGGCGTTTATCTTAACAGATTCCTGTCGGGCTTATACACTCCCGGCTCAACCTTTAAGGTTGTAACTGCTATCAGCGCGCTTGAAAATATACCCGATATACAGTCGAGGACTTTCGACTGCACAGGTGAATATAAAACCGGCGACGGCGTTGTTATCTGCAACAATGTTCACGGAAAGGTTGATTTTGAAAAAGCGCTTAACCGTTCTTGCAACAGCGCGTTCGCGCAGATTGCGATTGAACTCGGCAAAGAGAAGCTTATGACTACGGCGGGCGAGCTTGGATTCAATGCTTCCGAAAAGATTAACGGCGTCAGCCTTGCAAAGAGCAAATTCGATGTCAGCACAACAACGCTGACGGACCTCGGCTGGGCAGGAATAGGACAGTACACCACGCTGGTAAATCCTTGCCATATGCTGACTGTTATGGGTGCGATTGCAAACGGCGGCACAGCGGTCAAACCGTATTTTGTCCGCGATATAGTTTCTCCCAACGGAAATATTACAACTATCGGCAAGACCGAAAACAGTACGATCGTATCGCTTGATCCGACCATCGCAAACACAATAAATAAGCTTATGCGCTCAAATGTTGTTAATTATTATTCCGATTCCACCTTCCCCGGACTGAAAATGTGCGGAAAAACAGGAACGGCGCAGATTGATAACGGAGAATCTCATTCATGGTTCGTGGGCTTCTCTCAGGACGAAAAAACACCATATGCTGTGGTCTGTGTAGTCGAGAACGCAGGATCAGGTCTTGCGGCGGCAGGACCGCTTGTAAATAAAGTTATGCAGGCTGTTTGCGATAAATAATTTTCTTAAAAAGTTTTAATTATTATTCCAAATAGGAATAATAACGCAATATTGATGTGTTATTATATAGAAAAGGCGGCAATTGTTCTCAAATTATGTGAATTTTTGTCGTTAAAAATTACGCACAGATTGTGCAGAAAAAAGGAGTTATTGTTATGAAAAAAGTAATTGCGGTTGCTCTTGCGATTATCATGGCTCTCTCTCTCGGCGCATCGGCTTTTGCTGCTGCGTATCAGGTAACTGACGTTGATAATTCAGCAGATAACCCGAACTATCAGACACCGATTGAGTCAAATATGGTTTATATCAAGCCTTATGACGCTCGCGTTTCGGCATCTAATTCTTACAAAATCCCCATCGTTATGCGCTCTAAGGACGTTGACCTCCAGGGCGTAGAGAGCGGAACTCTCTACATGGCTTTCGGTATCGCTCTCGGTACACAGTACAAGATTGACGAGACCGGTAAGGCTCTTGTTGACGACAGCGGTAATCCGCAGATTTCTACCGACGAAGTATTCAACATGACATTCCCTGAGGAAGATACTGTTGTTGAGGATCTTATGAGCTGTGATTGCTTCGAGTATTCCGAAGAAGTAAAGGCTCTTGCAGACTTTGTTCCCGAAGATATGTATAGCATGGGCGACAGCCTTCTTATTTGCTTCTCAACCACAGATCTCTCAATTCTTCAGGCTCCCGAATTTGTTCTCGGTTATGTAACAGTTGACTGCCTTGACGCATATGCCGGCGGTGTTGCTCTTCCGATTCTTACAGATGCAGGAGATATCGCTGCTGAGTCTATTGTTGTTCCCGGACTTGCAGACCTTGACGGTATTGATCAGGTTTCCACCAACATCGTTGTTGTTGCTGACGACGGTTCATATGTAGAGGTTCCGACCGCAGCCCTTGCAGGTCAGCTTGCAGACCACTTCCAGTGGGATCCCGCAGCAGAGCCGTCATGGCAGGATAAGCTTCTCAACTGGTTGAAGAATCTTGGATTGTCAATCATCGGATTCTTTATCACAATCCTTGAGCTTCTTGAGGGACTTCTTGCTTCCGTTTAATCTTTGATTATTAAGCAAGATAACTAAATAAAAACAGACGGGTTTGTACGAAATTTCGTGCAAACCCGTTTTTATGTTTACAAATTATCTGTTCAAATGATTAAGGCGAGTCGAGTCGAGTCAAACCTTAAAATTGTGTATCCGTAATTCTGTCGATTACGAAGCTTTCCGTATATATGTTATCAGGCTCGTTTTCGTCGAGAACGATAAGTCTGCCGCCTCTTTTATCTCCGTAGGTATGGTAACCTGCGCTGAAAGTCTGGACGAGTTTTATTCCGTCAATTTCGATAATGAAATCGTTGACATGGTCGTGCCCGAAAAATGCCGCCTTAACATCGCCGTGCTTTTTCCAAAGCTCAAATTGGGTTCTGTCGCCGTTTGCGGGCGGGCTTGGCAGTTCTTTCATTTCGCCGCTGATTTTATGCTCTTTTTTCAGAGCGTAATATTTGTTTTCACCTTTTTCATAGAGAGCGTCGGGATTATCGACCGTTGTTTCCTCGACAGCGTCGTTTTCCTGAATTACAGGTATATGCTGAAACAGGATTGACGGCAATGGTTTTCCGCCGTTTTCTATTTTGAGCTTTTCGGCAGTTTTTTCATACCAGTCAAGCTGACTCTTGTGAACACAGTCGTAGCCGGACATACGCTCGCCGTTTTCGTTATAAGGATAATCGTTTGAGTCAACAAGCCAGATGTTGTATGCAGGCTTTGCCGATTTGCTGCTGTTTATCAAGATATTATTGTTGCCGCAGCCGTACATCTCCTCGGCGTTAAGACTGCCGATAAAATTGTCATACTGCATATAAAGCATCATTTGAAATTCTCTGAAATTCTTGCATATTTCGGAGTCGTGATTGCCGAAAACAACCGCAAAAGGAATGTTTCTTTCCCTGATGGGCGCAGTGATTTTTTCAATCGTCTTGCTGATATAATCGTATGTAAACTCTTCCCAGTAACCGCTGATATTATCTCCGCCGAAAACTATCAGGTCGGGGTTGGTTCTTTCTATGCTTTTGGTTATAACATTAACGGCTTCGGCACTTTTATCGCGAGGAATGTCGCGGTTCTCGTCATCGTCCATTTCCGGATCAACTTCGTGAATGTCTGTCAGATGCAGAATTCTGAACTTGCCGTCAGGAGAGAATTTGAGCTTCGGCTGTTTTGTGTGCGCTTTTTTGTTTGAAACGGGAGCGCCTGCCGCCGCCGCGAAAGGAACGAGCGGAGCGGTAAGAATTGCTTTTAAAAATCTACTTTTCATTGTAATCGACCTTTGCTTTTTTTATAATTATATCTCAAATCGAGTGCTTTTTCAACAAAAATAAACTGACTTGTAAAAATGCAAGTCAGTTATTTTGGTTTGGCATTTAACACCTTGTGCAAAATATAATTAGTTATCTGTTTTAATATCGACTTTTGGTAAATCCCACTTAAATACCGTCGCACAAATTCGTATAACAAAGACGATTGCGACCGCTATTACAGTTGCAACGGCAATATTCATACCCTTGCTATACATAATGTAATAGCCGATAGCTCCTATAACGCTCGCAAGAGCGTATATTCGCTTTTTCAGAACAAACGGAACCTCACCGAGAATTGCGTCGCGAAGAATTCCGCCGCCGACTCCGGTAAGCACAGCCATACATACTACTAAAATTCCGTTGACCGCAAAGCCGGATTCGATGGCGATTTTTGAGCCGGAAACCGTAAAAACCCCAAGTCCTATCGAGTCAAAAATGTTGTTGATACTGTCAAAAGTGTTGATTCGTTTTTGATAATCCTCGCGGAATATGTATGCGGCAATAAAAACGAGCAGGGAGGTTATAAAAGCGGCGGCAACATATCGGTAATCAACAAACATTCGCGGAGGCAGAGTTCCTATCAATATATCACGGAGAATTCCTCCCCCGACCGCGGTAATAACGCTGAGAAAGACAACACCGAAAATATCGGTTTTTTTGCTTATCGCAATCATCGCTCCCGACACGGCAAACGCAACGGTACCAATCATTTCAAATATGAAAAATACAAGCTCACTTATATCCATATTAAACCTCTGCAATTATAAATCTGTTATCGTCCCCCATACACATTGCTTTTAGCGTGGTGTAACGGATAGAATTCACTTTATGCTCTGCGCCGAAATGATAATGTCCCTGAAAAACATTTGTAACATTGCCTGAGCCATTAAGAATTTTGTTTATTTCATCAGCGTTGCAAACCGTGTGATCCTCGTCGCATAGCTGCGGATCAAGTATCTGATGAATGAAAACCGAACAGCGCTTGTCCGTTTCAAGTTGATTTTTAAGCCATTCAAGCTGGTCGGAGGGAACAAAGCATTGAGTCCAATCGTTCCACTCCTGAGTAAGAGGTTTGCCGTCCGGAGTATAGCTTGCGTCGAGGAAAATCAATCTTGCTTCTTTGTCTTCAAACATAAACGGTGAAAGCTGAAGCTTTGAAATCTCCGCAAAGTCATTGTGATTAAAGGCTTCGTTATCGTGATTACCCATACAGCAAACGCATTTTATGCCCGAATTGCGAATGAGAGATGAAATTTTTTCGAGTGAGTCGCGGCTTTCGTCGGTATCGCCGTTATAGTTAATAAGGTCACCGAGACATATGGCGAGAGAAACGCCGCAACTGTTAAATTCGTTTAAAGCTTCTTTGAGCCGTGCGAATGCTACCTGAGGCTTGCGGTCGCCGTTGACTAGCTCTCGGTCGCAGTAATGCGTATCTGAAAAAAGACCGATTTTCATTGAATTACCTCGCTTATTGAACAGAATACTTTAAAATAGCCAGCGCGTCAAGAGAGTCAATCTTGCCGTCTTTGTTGACATCGGCGCTGTATTTTTGTGCAGATGTAGGCGAGAAAGCACCTACGGACGCTTTAAGAGTAAGCAGAGCGTCGGTTGCGTTGGCAGAACCATTGCCGTCGATGTCATACAAAACCGAAACGGTGTATTTCTGTGTTGTTGAATCGGAATAAGTGACGGTCAGTTCGCTTCCGGTTCTTACGAGCGACTCTTTGAGGTTTGTGAAGCTCACCTTTGCCGAACCTGTCAGCGTGATGTATTTGTTTGTAAACTCGTCGGCTGTCATTTCGGGCATAATATTATAAATTATATTGTCGGATATTTCAGCGTCATTTTTCAGAGCGAAGCTATCCTTTACGGCAGGCTCATAGCCGTTTAAGTTGTTTGCTTTTATGAATTTCGGATAGTCGCGGTAGCATTTATCAAGGTCAACATTTCCGTCTATTCCCGGAACAGTACCGGTTTTGGAATATTGCCACATTCCGTAGGAACCGGCGAACGAGCAGGTGGGATTGTATTCTGCAATCCAGAAAGTAAAATCGGCAAGCTCAGAATAATAAATTTCATTTCCGGCAAACCAGGAGCTGCAATATACTCCCGGATAATAGCCAAGCTCTTTTATACGGCGGCAAAAGGCGTTTGCAATTTCGGTGCAGGCGTTTGCGGACAAATCTGTCTGAGCCTCTGTTTCCATATCTATGTAAACCGGCATATCGAGCTTGCAACCGTTTGACTTTAATCTGTTAACGACAAAATCGGCTTCCTCTATGGCTTCTTCGGCGTTGAGCGCATTGCTGAAAAAGTAACAGCCTACGGGAAGCGACTGCTCGGTTGCATTTTTATAATTTTCGAGGAATTTTGTGTCCTCTTTTATTGCACGGTTAACAGTTCCGCGATAGCCTATTCTAAGAATAACCGCGTCTGTGTTTTGGGCTATTTTGGACCAGGACACAACATCGTTCCATACAGACAGGTCAATTGCATCCCAATTTACGGTATCAAGGTCGGCTTCGGCGGTGTGCCGTATTTCAACCGTGAATTTCTTTTGCAGCAGAACGACATTTTTCTGTACGCTGTCGGAAGCGGTTATCTTGTAAATATATTCTCCGACATCAAGCGTAGAAAAATCGAGCAAATACGATACATTGTTTATGTTGTAGGATTTTGTTCCGGGCTTGCCCGTGTATGAGAAGCAGGCTTTGCCGGACGCTGTGGTGACGCTCATTGTGACGGTCGAGATATTTCTGTCGGAATTGACATTACCGTATAAGGTGAATTTTTCGCCCTTGTAAAGAACGGTGGGATAGTTGGCGTTGCTCAGAGTCAGTCCCTGAGCTTTAACAACATTGAAATCTTTTTTAAGCAGGACAGCGTTTGAATTGTTTTTATCGCTTGCGGTTATTTTGTATGTATAATTGCCTGCCGACAGTTTGGAAAAAGTCATATAAGTATCGACCGTGTGAATATCAAAGGTCGAAGCGTCGGGATATGCGGTCTTTGAAAATTCAACAGAGCCTGCGCTGTTAGTTACGGAACAGGTGACTTTGGATATCGTATTGTCAGAGCGTATTTCGCCGCGAATCGAAAATGTATTGCCCTCAACTATTTCGGCAGGGTAGTTGGCGTCGTTTATTGTCAATCCGTCTGCGGCAAAAGAATTAAAGGCGAAAGCACTTATAATTATAATTGCGGTCAAAAAGAACGCAAGAACTTTTTTCATCTAAAACACTCCTTTCGTATATTCTAACACATTCCATACAAAATGTATACTTGTATAGACAAAAAACTTATGGTATAATTTGGAATATTCGTTCAAACATTCATTGTTCCGCGGTAAAAATCATAAAGTTAGGAGCTTGATTATGAGTATTTTTGAGAGGACAGAGCTTCTGCTCGGCTCAGAGGCTATGGAGAAGCTGCGCCGAGCAAGAGTGATAGTTTTTGGTGTGGGCGGAGTAGGCTCGTATGTTGCCGAAGCTCTTGTACGCAGCGGAATCGGAAATATAACCTTTGTCGACGGCGATACTGTGAGCGAATCCAATATAAACCGCCAACTTGTTGCAACTCTTTCTACGGTAGGCAGATTGAAAGCCGAGGTTGCCGCCGAACACGCAAGAGATATAAATCCCGAAATTGATGTGACGGCAGTTAATAAATTTTTCACGGCGGAGAATGAGGACGAGTTTGATTTTACGCGTTATGATTATGCGGTGGACGCAATAGATACGGTCACTTCAAAGCTTTTGATAATAGAAAAAGTAAAAGCGGCGGGAATAGGAATAATAAGCTGTATGGGCGCGGGAAATAAGCTTGATCCGACAAGGTTCGAGGTAGCCGATATAAGCAAAACTTCTGTTTGTCCGCTTGCCAAGGTTATGCGCCGCGAGCTTAGAAACCGCGGAATAAATCATTTAAAGGTAGTTTATTCCAAGGAGGAGCCTGTCCGCAGAAGCACTCCGTCGGAGAGAAAACCCGTCCCCGGAAGCGTTGCTTTTGTCCCGTCCGTCGCCGGACTTATAATCGCCGCCGAAGTGGTAAAAGACCTGATAGTTTAAAATTATTCGGGGCTGAAAATTATTCGGGGCTGAAAATTATACCGAATGAAGTGAATTTTTCGTATATTGCAAACCGCCGGAAAATATCAAAAAATAGGGCTTTTTTGTAATAATTTGTTGACATAAAAGCGCGGTAAGGCTATAATAATAACATTAAAGTTAATCGGAGGAAAAGTATGAAGCGTGTCCTAATTGTCAGTCAGGCAATGGAAATAGGCGGCGCCGAAAAGGCTCTGCTCGGTCTGCTGAACGCTTTTGACTGCTCCGAATACAAGGTCGATTTGTTTCTTATGAGACATACCGGCGAGCTTATGAAGTTCATCCCGGACAAAATAAATCTTTTGCCGCAGAATAAAAAATGCGCGTCCCTTGCGGTGCCCTTTTCCGAGGTTATCGGAAACCGCGCGTTCGGCGTGGCGCTCGGCCGTTACATAGGCAAAAAGGCGGCCGGAAGATATATCAAAAAAAATAATATCACCGACGGCGGATATGTTTGCATTGATTACAGTCATCGGTTTACAAGATTTTTTTTACCGAAGCTTTCCGATGAGGTTTACGATCTTGCGATAAGCTTTTTGACTCCGCATTATTTCGTTGCCGAAAAGGTGAAAGCCAAGACTAAAATAGCGTGGATTCATACCGACTATTCCGCGATAACCGTGGACAAAAAATCCGAACTTCCGATGTGGTCGGCTTATGATAAAATCGCGTCGATTTCTCCGTCCGTTACCGACGGATTTTTGCAGACTTTCCCGTCTTTGGCAGATAAGATTGTTTTAATTGAAAATATACATCCCGCTTCGCTTATTCGAGCGCAGTCGTTGGAATTTGACGCGAGCGAAGAAATCCCGAAAGACGGAAGCATAAGACTTCTTTCCGTGGGAAGATATACTTATCCCAAAAATTTTGATAATGTTCCCGACATATGCCGTCGGCTTGTGATGAAAGGACTTAATGTTAAATGGTACATCATCGGATACGGCGGAGACGAGGAGCTAATAAAAGAAAAAATATCGCAGTCGGGAATGACAAACAGGGTTATTTTGCTCGGCAAAAAGATAAATCCTTATCCATATTTT